>JAHHDV010000029.1 GCA_019739295.1 Taibaiella sp. | reverse complement strand
TTCCAGCGGGATAGGACAAACTCAGCTTGTCGTCCGCGGGGAAAATCGTTGCCGATACCAAACCTTAATCGCGCATATTTGTTGTTGCCCAATGAGGCATCTATATCCCGGAGTCCATTATGGCCGGCATGTGATCCGCCGCTTCTTAACCGGAGTGTCTCCAGGGGGAGCGCGAGATCGTCTACCAGGATGATGATATGCTCCTGGCTGATTTTCTCTTTTTCCATCCAGTAGTGGACCGATTTTCCGCTCAGGTTCATAAATGTCGTGGGCTTGATGACGATGACGGGTCTGCCTTTATATTTGATCTCGCTGCGCATGGCCAGCTTTTCTGTTCTGAATTGCCCGCCATGTTTAATGACCAGTGCATCGGCTATATCGAAGCCGATATTATGGCGGGTGGCGTCATACTCGGCACCTATATTTCCAAGTCCCGCGATCAGGAATTTATTCATTATTCTGGATGTATACTTTAAGATCGAAAATAGGGATCAAAGGTAATTCAAATCCGGTTATAGCGTAAGGTATTCAAAACCTGGATTCATGTCTTTGTTTTCCATCAGGATCATCAGATACAGGATAAGGTAAAGACTTTTATGAAAAGATAAGCTGAAAGTATAGGAATTGCCGGCCGGAAGGAGAAATTTTGACGCTCCGGGAAGGAAAAAGATGATATTCTTCCTTGCTGGCAGATGAAAAAGGAATGCATGAGGACATTGTCGAAAATATTTAACTGCATATTGCTATTGTAAAATGGAAAACATTACTTTTGTAGGGTATTAACATTTTTTTAAAGTGAAAATAAAATCTTTATTTCTTTCCGCTTTGTTGGTTTCCACCGTTTCCGGTATTCAGGCCCAGGTCGTGGTCGGCCCTGAATTGGGTGTAACTTATTCTACTATGGATATGAAGATCAATGGTGTGAATTATGACAATAAATTTGTAACCGGAGCAAGGGTAGGTGCAGCATTTGACATCAATGTAGATGGACAATATTATCTTCAGCCCAGTCTTGCATTTGGGTTTCTTCATGGTGCAGAAGGTTCTTATATTTCTTATCATTCCGTAAGCGGCGGTGTACCGGCCAGTGAGCGGGATGAGCGGTCTTATAAATTGTATTCCGTACAGATCCCGGTTTTATTTACCTTCAAGACCGATTTTCAGTATAGCCCCAATAATTTTACATTTGGCATCGGGCCTTATGTATCCTTTAATTACGGAGGGCAGTACAGCAGAACCTATACGACAACTTTGAACGGCTTTGACCGTCCTATCTATGACGACCGTCCTATCAGGATAGGGCAGACTCCGGTAAAGCATGACATCATCATGTTTGAGATAGGGGCTATGGCAGCTGTAGGGTACGAAATGGGCAATGGATTCAATGTGAAACTGTACTATGGTTTCGGATTCAATAATGTGGCTCCGGATCAGGGGAAGCGTTTTCCAATGATTTCAGAAGCCAGGGAGGAGGATTGACTTTATCTTATTATATCAATAAGCCGGAGCGTTATTAAAAAATGATGGGATCATCGATATGATGATAAACCCGGACACAGCATGCCTAACATGCTGTGTTTTTTTATGCAAAGAATTCCATTCCTATCCTGTACGTATTGACATGGGCTTCCAGGATCGTTTTGATATTTGCAGCATAGCCGCCCCCCATATCACAGACTATGGGTATCCGGTGACGGTATGCTAACTGCAGTACTTTTCTATCTCTTTCCATGCATCCTTTCAATGTGCAGTTTAATCTTCCCATTTTGTCATCCCCGAGTATATCTACACCACATTGATAGAAAATAAAATCTGGCTCTACAAGATCGATCAGCCGGGGTAAATGCCGGTCCAGCAATTCATGATAGATCACATCCGGGCATCCGTCAGGGAGCGGAATGTCCAGATCGGAAGTTTCTTTATGAAACGGGTAATTGTTGGCTCCGTGCATGGAGAAGGTAAATATCTGGTTATTCCCTTTTCCAATGGCGGCCGTGCCATTTCCCTGGTGAACATCAAGATCTACAATCAGGATTTTATTTGCTTTTTGACTTTGGATTAAATATTGCGCCGCTATAGCATTATCATTGAATATGCAAAAACCTTCTCCCCTGTCTGCAAATGCATGATGGGTTCCCCCTGCTATATTGTAAGCAAGTCCGTATTGTAAAGCATACAAGGCTGCATCAATGGTTCCTTTCATGATTCTTCGTTCCCGTTCTACCAATAATGCTGAAAGGGGCAACCCAATTCTCCTGATCATGGATGGATCCATTTTACATTCCAGTACATCGTGTATGTACGGGGTCGTGTGCACCAGTTCAAGATCCCGGATTCCTATGATCTCAGGTTTGAAAAACTGGTCTTCTTTACATATACCTTCATAAATCAATTGCTCCGGAAGCAGGGAGTACTTTTCCATAGGAAAACCGATGACCCTGCGGTAAGGGCAGATGATAGGAAGGGTGCCAGGCGATTTTTACCATTCTTAGGCTTTCAGGAAGGCAAAGTAAGGTAAAATGAATAAATGCTTTTCTGATTCATTGGTTTGGATTGTAATTTTCAGCAGCAGGTAGCAGAACGGGAATTTCAGGTGTAAAGTCTGCTAATCAGTTCATTGAATTCTGGCTTATCCCCAGCCAGAGAGACTTGTATCGTTGAAAACAAATGTTCTCTGATATTTTTTTTACCTTTACAAGGTTTGTTCGGATTGAACGAAGTAAAATGAAAAAAGTCTAAGTATCATTTAGCCTTAAATCAAAACCATCAAAAGTATGACGCACTGTAGTAGCCGGATTCTGAAATTATTTGTCGTTTGTCTATCTGTTTTATTCACCTGTACTTTATATACAGAAGCATACAGCCAATCACTCAACAAAGGCAAAAAAAAACTCTTCGAGTAATCAGTCATCTGTTCCGAATGAAAAGGAACTGGCCAAAAATATCGTAGTGGATACAATTTATAAAGATCCAAGCGGTGCCTGGTTACGCAAGATTAAATACTCAAACGGGTCGGAGACAACGATGATCCTCCCTCCGCCAATCGGAGAGCGTACGCCTATCAATGTAGATACCATCAACAAGGATTCGGTCGTCATCGTCGTAGAAAAAGAATATAATGTGATCTATATCCTGTACAAAAGGAAAAGGATCAGGCAATACAGGGCTGTATTCGGACCGGATAAGATGAAAGACAAGCACAAGGAAGGAGACCGTTGTACCCCGGAAGGGTGGTTCAGGATCGTTTCCATCCGCGACCATAATGCCTGGCAGAAATTTATGCTGCTGGATTATCCTACTCCTGAGTCTTATGACCGGTTCAATGAAAGGTTGAAGAGCGGAGTGATCCCCGGTAATTCGAAGATAGGGGGTGCCATAGGTATCCATGGCACTTTTAAAGGAGGCGACAATATGGTAGATATGGGATTCGGGTGGACAGACGGGTGCGTAGCGCTGAAATCCACAGATATCTACGATCTTTTCAATTTTGTTAAAGAAGGCACAAGAGTCTATATAACCAAACGTTCCAAGGCCATACAAAAAGATAAAAAGTCCTGAATTGCATATCTTTGCCGTTTTATATAAACATTAATATCATACATAACTTAATCTCACAAAATGAAAAAAACGGGACTTTTATTAGCTGCATCATTTATATTTTGCGGCGCACAGGATCTGATGGCACAAGATGAGGTAGTGACTATAGGGAACAGGGTCTACGAGACAAAAAGATTTAGATTAGGGGCATTCGTTGCGCCTACGATTTCTTACATGAAACCTACTACATCCAAGTCTGATGATAACCTGCACAACCTTGAAAGCGGTGGTGCTCAGGCTGGCTTTACTTATGGTCTGATGGCTGAATACTGGTTCGCGGAAAATTATGGCCTGATCAGCGGGCTTCATATGAATATGGCCAGGGGTAATGTCCTGACATCCCATACACAGGCTAATCCTACTGATGCGGTTAAATCTTCAGATATCAGCTACAAATTGAATTATATCGAGATACCCTTAAACCTGAAAATGAAAACCGATCCTATTGAGAATTTCACATTTTTCGGTCAGGCAGGATTCAGCTTAGGCATCAATGTGGCTAAAAAAAACAGATTATAGCATCATTACAACTGATGGCGCCGGCAATGCCCAGCCAGCTGTTACCGGCGAAAATGAGAAACTGAAAGGTGCGCTGGCGATCTCTCCGGTGATTTTGTCCCTGAATGTCGGTATAGGAGCTGAATACCCGATCAACAATAGTCTTGCGGGATATTTTGGGGTGTTTTTCAACAATGGGTTCCTGCCGGATGCTACTGTTCCCAGGCATTATAAGATTGAAAACGTACCTGATTTCCAGGACGGAAATATCAGGGTGAATAATTTTGCCTTTAGATTAGGCTTGTTCTTTTAGCCCGGGTGAAATCGTATTTTCAAAATGCTGTGCATCAAAACATGCACGGCATTTTTATTATAAACCATGACCTGCAAAACAATACTTCTATTCCCCGGAGCGGCAGAGGCAATGACGCTGCGGCTTATGGGCTTTTACCAGTTTCAGGGCCTTACCAGTTATATTGAATTTAATCATGCAGACTACACCTATTGGGCATTAAGCCAATGCAAGGATATCTGTCGTATTTTTGAAATTTCTTTCCTGCGCAGCAGAAGTATGTATTTATAATAAACCAAATGTCCTATGAACGAATTAAAGAATGCCGCGAGCCTATATTTATTACAGCACAAGGATAATCCTGTTCATTGGAAAGCCTGGGGCCCGGAACCTTTTGAAAAGGCGAAGATCGAGAATAAGCCGGTATTGGTCAGCGTAGGTTACGCTACTTGTCACTGGTGTCATGTGATGGAGCGGGAAAGCTTCGAGGTCGAACAGGTAGCCAGGTATATGAATGAGCATTTTGTTTGCATCAAAGTAGACCGGGAAGAGCATCCTGAAGTGGATCATATGCTGATGGATGCCTTGATCGCTATGACCAACCAGGGTGGCTGGCCGCTTAATATATTCCTGACCCCTGATATGAAACCTTTTTACGGAGGCACCTATTTTCCCCCTCAACGAATGTATCATAGGTGGTCTTGGTTGGAAGTGCTGGCTTCAATTGTACATCTTTGGGATACCCAGGAAAAAGAAGTGTCCTTACAGGCAGATCAGCTGATGCAACATCTTCAGCAAGCCAATATGGGTTCCCGGATAAATAAGACAGAAGTTGATTTTGATCCGTTGAAAGCTTATTCTGTGTTGATGCAGACTGCAGATCGGGAGCATGGAGGCTGGGGGCAGGCGCCTAAATTTCCCAGCGTTCTTTGCCTGGAATTCCTGTTGGATTACAATATGCTTTCGCAGTCCCCGGAACCACTGGACCATATCCGCCTGACACTCGACAAAATGATCGCCGGTGGTATATACGACCAGGTGGAAGGCGGTTGGTTTCGCTATGCCACAGATCATGCCTGGATGATTCCTCATTTTGAAAAAATGCTGTATGACAATGCCCAGATGATCTATTTACTGGCCAGGGTCATCAGGGTCATACCCGCAGACCATTATCGAAAGGCTATGAGCCGGAGCTTGCAGTATTTCCTGACAAACTGGAGATCGGAACAAAAGCTGTTCTATAGTGCGTTGGATGCGGATTCCGAAGGAGAAGAAGGCCGGTTTTATACGTGGACCTTGGACGAATTGGATCACCATGTCCGGCATCCCTGGAGGGATATCGTTTATAGGTATTACCATATTTCCGCACAGGGTAACTGGGAAGGGAAAAACATTTTTCATGCAGAACAGTCCCCACGGGATTTTTGTGAGATAAACGGTATCGACTTTGGTGCATTCGAAGATGCCAGAACAGGTATCCTGAATATACTTCAGGCTGTCAGGTCGGATAGGGTATTTCCGGAACTTGACAAAAAGTGTCAATTGTCCTGGAATGCTTTGTTCCACCTGGCCTTATGCGAGGTTTATATATCGACCAATGATGAATTATACCTGCAACTGGCAGTGGAACATATGGAGCAGATATTGGTGGTATTTAAGACAAACGAAGGGTGGAGACATGTGGACTATGCCCGGCCTTTCATCACTGCCAATGCAGATGACTGGTCCTATTTGATCAGGGCACTTTTGCGCCTGGCTTCCGTTAGCCTGGAATCCCGCTGGATCCATCGGGCCAAGGAGATATTGGCATGGGGCATGGAAAAGTATTTTGACCCCCGGGATGAGATGTTTTTCTTTTCTTCCCGGGAGAAGCATATCCCCGTTCGCAAATTAGAGATACTGGATAATATCCTTCCATCTGTCAATGCAGTCATGAGTGAAAATCTAATGATCCTGGGGGTGATAGAAAATAATCATGAATGGATCGAATTATCAGATAAAATCAATCATAAGATATACCACACAGCCGGCAGGTATCCACAGAGCATTCCTTACACTTTAAAAAACCTGCTGAACACGGACCAGTTCAGAACTGTCGGGCTTTCCGGTTCTGAAAGTAAAGGAGCAGCGCTCAGGATCCTTTCAAGGAATCTCCCCCAATACTATGTATATGCTGCATTCCCGAAAATAAAAACGGTACCTGCAGAAGAAAATTGTTCCACCGGAACAGATCTTTTAACAATAATTACTTGTGCCAGAGATAGATGTTTTGAGGAAGACAATGACGTAGATACATGGTTGGAAAAATATTGTTAAGAAAAATGTGGAAAAACATTGTTTTTTTTGAAAAATAAATTGCAATATTGTGAACTGATTTCGGAAATGTCCAGTAGAATTAATTTTTTTAATCATTCAAAACATCATTTTTTGAAAAAATAGTTTGAAATGTGATTAAAATTTATTTCTTTTACCATCTGAAATCAATTTTGATAAGTTTAACGAAATAGTTACATTCCATTAAAGGTTGCTGTATAAAAGAAAAACAATCAGTCTTTTTGGAATACAAAACTGAAAAACAAACGTCTAATGAAAAAATACATTTTAGGTATTACAGCGGCTTCGTTGGCTCTTTTGACCATAGGGTGTGGAGGTTCAGGTCCGCAAGGTCAATTGATTGGCGAGAGTAATAGAGTGAGTTACTCCAATACTGCTCCTATCGGTATGGTATGGGTTCCATCAGGTGTATTGAAAGCCGGTGCCGGAGATGAGGATATTCAGTATGCTCTGGATGCAAGTGTTCGAACCTTCAATATGATCGGGTTCTACATGGATGCTACCGAGATCACAAATGCCGAATATCGTCAGTTCACCAATTGGGTTCGTGACTCAATAGCACATACATTACTTAACAATGTAACGATCAATAATGCTGGTAATACAGTAATCAACTGGGAAGCTAAAAGACCGGATTATACGGATGAGCAGATCCAGATGCAATTGATCGGTTCTTTAATGCTGGATGCCACACAGACCTTGGAAGGCCGTCCTAAAGTAGATGCCGGCAAACTGATTTATAATTATAAAGAAGTTAATTATGCTGCTGCAACCAGGAATCCTAATCTCCCGGTTACGAATTTTATTGTAGATAAGAGTATCAATATATATCCGGATACCAATGTATGGATGAGACAATTCTCTTATTCTATGAATGAGCCGATTGCCCAGCAATATAACTGGTTCCCTGCATTTGATGAATATCCTGTAGTAGGTGTGAACTGGAAACAGGCGAATGCATTCTGTAACTGGAGGACTATGTATTTTAAAAGCTATAAAGAGAGAAACGGCCGTTATGCTGAAGGACAATTCAGATTACCTTCAGAGCTGGAATGGGAATGGGCAGCAAGAGGCGGAAGAGATCTTTCTCCATACCCATGGGGAGGTCCTTATGTCATGAATAAGAAAGGCTGTTACCTGGCTAATTTCAAGCCAATGCCCGGAGACTATTCAGCTGACGGAGGTCTATATACTGTAAGGGCAGATGCTTATACGCCTAATGATTATGGTCTGTATAATATGTCCGGTAATGTGGCCGAGTGGGACTGCGGATAATTATTCTCTGAGTGCTTACTCTAATACATATTATAGTGATATGAATGGTACTTCAATGCAGGAGGTACAGGTGTCTGAGACAGATCCGGAATGGATGAAGAGGAAAGTAGTGAAAGGAGGAAGCTGGAGGGATACAAAATATTACCTGAACATCAGCGTGAGAGACGTGGAGTTTATGGATACGGCTAAAGCCTATATCGGATTCAGAACTGTTTATAATATTATTTCACAACATGTCGTGAACGACCCTAACGCGAAATAGTATCAGTTTAAATCAAAACAATTATAACTTTTTAAAACAATAACAACAAATGAGATCGTTAGCATTATTTTTTGAAACACCTACGGGTAAATATATCAAAAACTTTATCATTGGTGTGGGTGCGGGTATTGTACTTCTGGGTGCATTGTTCAAATTGCAGCACTGGGAAGGTGCAAATATCATGTTGTCCGTGGGAATGTTCACTGAGGTATTTATCTTCGTATTGTTAGGACTGTTACCACCACATAAGGACTATTACTGGGAACGTTACTATCCCGATTTGGATAAAAATCCGCATGTGGAAGCCTATAAAAAAGGTGTGAAATTTGTAAAGCCGGAAGGTTCCGGTTCTGATATGGATGGTTCAGGTTCAAAACTGAGTCCTGCAGCACAATTTGATAAAATGCTGGAAGAGGCCAATATCAACAAGCCTAACCTGGAAAAATTAAGCAATTCATTACAAAATTTTGGCAAGACCGTAGATGAGATCAAAGATAATCTCAAGTGTGGCAGCAGCTACCAGCAATTATACAAGTGTAACCAACGAAGCTGCTCAGGAACTGACCAAATTAAAGAATACTTATGTAGGAGCAACAGAAACCTTAAAGTCTTTCAACGAAGCTTCTGAGAGTACACATCAGTTCCATAACCAGGTACAGGTACTTTCTAAAAACTTAGGTACGCTGAACCAAATCTATGAGGTGGAATTACAAGATGCAAATAACCACCTGAAAGCCATGAACAAATTCTACAGTAACCTGGTGAATGCATCTGAATCTATGGCTTCCAGTGCTGATGATGCACTGGCGGCAAAAGAAGAGATTGCCAAATTGAGCAAAAAACCTTGGTGCATTGAATAGCATCTATGGTAATATGCTTTCTGCAATGCAAGGGAGATAGGTGAAACGTTCTCTTACCCTTGAATTTAAACCAAAATTTTTAACAACTAACCATTTAGAATAGAATGTCAATACCTAAGGAGCCCCGGGCGCTGATGATTCAATTGATGTACCTAGTACTTATGGCAATGCTTGCATTGAATATTACTAGGGAAGTATTGAATGCATTTATGACAATCAATGATAGTATCGTGAAGTCTAATACTACTGTTACACAGAAGAATGAAGATTTCTACAGAATGTTTGATGCAGAAGAAGCTAAGCCCGAAGAAGCTGACAGAGTAAAGCCCTGGAATGATAAAGCAAAGAAGGTGAAAGCACTTTCTGAAGAAATGTATTCCTATTTAGAGTCACTTAAAGATACCATCGTAAATCGTGCCGGCGGTTATATAGTTAACGAAAGAACCGGTAAGCAGGAGCCGAAGAGTATGGAGGATATTGACGTTGCTACTAAGTATTTCGTAGAGGAAAAACATGGTGATGAATTGAAATCCAAACTCGAACAATATATCAATGGTGTATTGGCTGATGTGGATGATCCAGATACGAAAAAGACCCTGAGAGACAATATTCCTCTTGACCTGGGCAACTTTGAATCCAATGATGAAAATCCGAAAGGTGATTGGTCTTTTGGTACATTCAATAATGTTCCGGTTGTAGCTATCAATACTATTCTTTCCAAATTCCAATCTGATGTTAAGAATGCGGAGAGTGGTGTAGTGGAATACTTCTTCTCCAAAGTGAACGATTCCATTATTAAGATTGATGAATATATGCCGGTAGCAGTTGCGAATACAGGTTATGCGCTTCCCGGAGAGGAGATTACGGCAACCATTACACTTGCTGCATATAGTAGAAGTGTAAACCCGACGATTTCTTCCAACAGGGGTGCGGTAAAAGTGGAAAATGGTGTCGGTACATTGAAATTTACGGCTAGCGGGACAGGTAAGCAAACCATCACCGGGAATATATCCATGCCATTCCGTGGACAGAATAAATCATATCCGTGGACCCTGGATTATTATGTAGGTAGTACCGGTGGCTCTATGCAGCTGGATAAAATGAATGTATTTTATATTGGTGTACCTAATCCGGTAACTGTTGCAGCATCAGGTTATGATATCGATGATGTGACGCTCGAAATACCTGAATCTTCAAAGATTGAGCCCAAAGGTAAAGGCCAGTTTGATGTATGGGTAACCAAGCAAAATCCTAAAGAAGGTATTGTCTATAATATTAAAGGTAAAAATAAATCAGGTGGCTATGACCAGATTTATTCCAGCAGGGTGCGTGTGAAATATCTGCCTGACCCTGTGGCCATGCTGAACAAATTGACCGGGGGAAATATGAGTGCTGATGTAATCAGGGTTCAAAAAGGTCCGTATGCTTTCCTGGATTCTGACTTTGATGCTAAATTCAATATAACTGAATTTCAGCTGGTTGTTGTGGGTAAGGATGGTTTTGCAAATCCTGTGAACATTAAAGGAACCTTATTTAACGACGAGGCGAGGGCTTTGTTGGGCCGTGCTCGACCTGGTGATATGGTTCTGATCCGTGATATTAAGGCCGTAGGCCCGGATAAGAGAACCAGAAATCTAAATTCATTAACCTTTACACTTTTATAATTCATTATTATGTCTATTATAAAGAAAATTTTAGTTGTTAGTAACATCGCTTTATTGGCAGGTGCCGGCGCCGTTGCCCAAGTTCCTGATCCCCCTGTTGCTGATACGGTCTCCAAATATGCCAATAGTGCCTGGATGCCATCATTGGTTAAGGATGGTGTCATAGAGAGAGTGGAGCATGAATATAAAGTTCAGCCCTGGAAGACCATTCGTGAGAATGATGTAGCCTGGCAGCATCGTGTATGGAAGCAGATTTCAGTAAAGGAAAAGATGAACGCGCCCTTTTTATATGCAGGCGATGAATATACCAATGGAGGAGCATTTATAGAGATTCTGAACCATGCCATCCGTACAAAGCAAATTACTGCCTATAGCAGTTTGGATGACAGGTTTACGATCCCGATCAAAGCAGAAGACCTGGATGATATACTAGGCATTGGTATTGATACCACCTGGACATATGATCCCGAAACCCAGGAGGAAGTTCCTGTTCTTGTTAATAATACGTTCAATGTATCTTCTGTAACCAGGTACCTGATAAAAGAAGATTGGGTGTTTGACAGGAATTCAGGTCGGGTTCAGAAATTCATTATCGGTATAGCGCCGATTATGGAAGTCTATAATAAGAGTGACGGACGTTTTGAATATTCCCAGACCTTATACTGGATTCAATACCCTAATGCCCGTCAGGTCTTAGGTCAGTATGAAGTGTATAATAGCCGCAACATGGTGAAGCGTATGACCTGGACTGATTATCTGGAAGGAGGATATTATTCCAGCGTAGTTTATAAATATTCCAAAAACAATCCTATGGGCAGGAATCTTTATCAGATCGGGGATGTATCCGGTCAGGGCCCCAATAAGGACTTCAGAGGCCTTGTTGAAGGAGAGAGAGCGATGGAGGATTTGATGAACCAGGAATTGGATATGTGGGAACGTTAAGCTATCCCTGATATAGATTATTCATCTGCCGTATATCTTTATACGGCAGTTTTTTTTGAGGCAAATTGCCCGCTTATTCCCTTCCCGGTCTTATTTATTTTTGTCGAAATAAATTATCTTTGTAGCTGTTATGCCTAAGACAACCCAGAGAAAGAGAACTCCCAGTAAAAAATCTTCCAGCCCTTCCCCGTTAATATCTCCTAAGAAATGGAGCAGGGAGAATATTCAATTATTTTCTGGTATAGTTTTGACCTTATTGGGAGGATTCCTTTGCGTTTCCATATTGAGCTATTTCTCTACATGGAAGATCGACCAGAGTGCCATACAGAGTAGCGAATCCCTGTTCTCCTATATACTGAACGGTGATGTGCCGGTAGCAAATATAAGCGGAAAATTAGGTGCGGCATTCGCCCATGGATTGGTCTATAACGGTATTGGGATTATGGCTATCGTTTTTACGCTTTGGCTTACGGCACTGGGTGTGAATCTCTTATATGGAAGAAAAGTAATTCCAACCAACAAATGGATCAGGTGGATGGCATTAGGCTTCTTGTTTTTATGTCCCCTGCTTTCCCTTGTATTTTCAAAAAGTGAATTTTCCTTTGGTGGTAATCTGGGTAACTCTTTGATCTCCTGGTCGGATAATGTAGCCGGCCTGCCCGGCAGTATTTTTATGCTGATTCTTGTATTTACCTTTTTTACCTTGATCGTTTTTCAGTGGGATATCAAACCCTGGTTGGAATCTGTGCGGAACCTTATTCCTGCCAGGAGCGAGCGGGATACGCCCGAAGCCTACAGCTCATCATCCATAGCGCCTGTTCCGCCGGCAGCGGTACCCCATATGGGCCTGTTGGATGACGATGAGTACACGGAAGGTGAACCGGATCGCCCTTTTCGCGGTAATACTTATGAAGGAAACCCGGATGATTTCAATATCATGATTCATGAATCGCTGGTGGAAGAGGATGATATGGGGATCAAATTGGTAGAAATCGAAGCTGATAGAGATAAATCCGGGCAGCTAAGACCTGAAGAAAATATTGCTGCTGGTATGCCGATAGAAGCGGACCAAGCACCGGTCATTCAAAAGAACGGAATAGCGGTAGAGCTGCCGCCGGAAGACGAAGAAATACAGGAGATCCCACAGGTAAGTTCTATTCCTGTTTCACTTTCCGATTCCCCGGCTGAGCTGAGGAAAGATTCCGGTGAGGAGGCTCCTGAGCGGGAATCTTCCTCTAATGTAAGCACTGAAGTGCCGGGATTGGTGGTGATCACTTCCAAAGAGGAAGAGCAGGCCAATATTTCCGGTAGCCAGTCTGTAGCCAAATTAGAGCCCTATGCACCGGAGCTGGATCTCAGGGATTATAGATTCCCGATCCTGGATCTTTTAGAGGACAAGCATATGGAGAGTATTGCGTTGAATGCAGAGGAACTGGCAAAGAACAAGGAACAAATCACCAATACACTGAAGAGCTTCGGTATCGAGATTTCCCAGATTCAGGCTACCGTAGGTCCTACGGTTACCCTTTATGAAATAGTACCCCAGGAAGGTGTCAGGATCAGTAAGATCAGAAACCTGGAAGATGATATAGCTTTAAATCTGGCGGCTTTGGGCATCAGGATGATCGCACCTATACCCGGCAGGGGAACCATTGGGATTGAAGTGCCCAATGCGAAGAAGCAAGTTGTACCTATGAGGGCACTATTGGCGAGTGAGAAATTTATCAACAATGATATGTCGCTCCCGATTGCACTGGGTAAAAAGATCGATAATGAGAATTATATTGTAGATCTGGCATCGATGCCGCATTTATTAATGGCAGGTGCTACCGGGCAAGGTAAATCTGTAGGCATCAATGCGATTCTGGTTTCTTTATTGTATAAGAAGCATCCATCCCAACTGAAGTTTGTCCTGGTAGATCCTAAGAAAGTAGAACTTTCAGTATACAGGCTTATTGAGAACCATTACCTGGCCAAGCTGCCTAATGAAGAAGAAGCGATCATTACGGATACCAAAAAGGTAATCAATACTCTGAATTCTTTGTGTATCGAAATGGACAACCGTTATGAACTCCTTAAAGATGCAGGTACAAGGAATATCAAAGAGTATAATGACAAATTCATTAAGCGCAGATTAAACCCGGAATCAGGACATAAATATTTGCCTTTTATCGTATTGGTTGTAGATGAGTTTGCAGACCTTATTATGACAGCAGGTAAGGAGGTAGAAATGCCTGTAGCACGCCTGGCACAATTGGCCAGGGCGGTGGGGATCCATTTGATCGTGGCTACCCAAAGACCTTCTGTCAATGTGATCACAGGCATCATCAAAGCTAACTTCCCGGCGAGGATTGCCTTCAGGGTGACTTCCAAAGTTGATAGCCGTACCATCCTGGACACAGGAGGTGCTGATCAGCTTATCGGAAGAGGAGATATGCTGGTTTCGCATGGGTCTGAATTGCTGCGTCTTCAATGTGCTTTTGTAGATACACCGGAGGTAGAAAGGATCGTTGAGTTTATCGGAGCGCAAAGGGGGTATCCTTCAGCATTTGAACTTCCGGAGTACGAAGGTGCGGAAGATGAGGCTGCAGAACGAAAAGATGTGGACCTGACCAAGAAGGACAAAATGTTTGAAGATTGTGCGCGATTGGTCGTGAACTCCCAGAGCGGGTCTACCTCTATGCTTCAGAGAAAATTCAATCTTGGATACAACAGGGCAGGCCGTATTATGGATCAATTGGAAGCTGCAGGTATCGTCGGCGGACAGGTAGGCAGTAAGCCAAGGGATGTCCTGGTGTCTTCAGAGTATGAGCTGGATCAGATCCTGGGGGAATTGAATAATTAAAGACGTTAAAGATGGCCTGGTTCTGAGTTTTGGGTTTACCACAACCGGATTTGAAATCATTAGGAATCAATTAATCTTTCTTCAACTTAGGGTTCTCCTGGTGCCTTTTGTGGTCTCTTTTGTTTTTCTTCTCCATATTATTCCGGATAGCCTTTGTCAGGTTTATTCCTGTCTGATTGGCAATGGCTGTCAGCACCCAAAGCACGTCAGCGATCTCATCTTCAAGGCTGGTTTCAGGTTCTTTGGATCTGAAAGACTGCTCCCCGTACTTTCTCACCATGATCCTGGATAGTTCTCCCACTTCTTCCATCAGGATGCCCAGGTTGGTCAATTCCGAAAAGTACCGGACGCCAACGGTCCTGATCCACTGGTCAATATTTTCCTGGAGTTCCCGGATCGTAATTTCTGAATCCTGATTAACTTTCATTGCTTAAAAATTCAATGTCCCTGATGAGCCTGCTGACATCGGCAGTGTCCAATCCATTGTAGGTTTCGATAGTACCCTCTGCATTTTTACCTGCTCTTAATTTTCCTTCTTTATCCACCAGCACAAAATTGGGCGCATGGATAAATTGTTCATCCAGTGGTCTTCCTTCATTTTCCTGATTGCCGATTTTATAGCTATACAATGCCTGGTCGTAAAGTATACCCTTATCTCCCGTCAGGAACATCCAGTGCCTGGGATCTGCATTGAATTTCTGGCTATAGGACTTCATCACTTCCACATTATCATATTCAGGATCACAGGTATGGGATAAGATCAACACATCATCATTGGTTTTGAAGGCATCGTAGACCAGGGCCATATGCTCATTCATCGTAGGGCATATGGATTGACAGCGTGTGAAGAAATACTCTACGATGAGAATTTTTCCTTTGATATCTTTATCCGTTACCGTATCTCCAGCCTGGTTCACCAATTTAAAAGGACGTACACTGCTGCCTATATCATCCCCATAATACCCGATTTTAGGATTTTGCTGTACCGCTTTGTAATTATAATAATAATAAAATGAAAATACTGCGCCTATAGCAATGAAAAAAATCACCAGTACAGGTGCGATAAATCTCTTTTTCATAGTTGTTCCGCTTTACAAACCAATTAAATGTTAGCTGAAAAATTAAAGCAAAGATACTTCTTAATTCATGAAATAATCCCCGGTAAACAATATTATGAAATATATTATCTATATGCTGCTCAAAGATCTTAGTTATCCTGCATCGCATTCATAAGAGGACTTTGTGTTTAAGAATTCAGATATGATTGAAGCCCTTTATACCCGTTTAATATGGAGTCGTCAACTATTTCATTATTTTAAGTCTTACACCTGAATGAAAACTTATTAAGATTGTAAATTTGCACACTGACCACCAGGTATATTTACCATTGATTATCTAAAGATGAGTTTTTATATTAAGCCTGGTATCAGCAACATAGACTGTATGACAGAAAGTAAAGGTATTCTGCCTCTGAACCCATAATGACATTTTTCCGAAAGAAAGAAATAGATGAAAGATTCAAAACCCACAATAAGATTAGCCAAGAGAATGGCAATGCTGGCCATATGCTCCAGAAGAGAGGCGGACGAATACATTCTCAGGGGATGGGTAAAAGTAAACGGTATAACTGCCACACTCAAGGGACAGCCAGTGACCGAAACGGATGAGATTACTTTAAGCCCGGAAGCTGCAGCTCAGCAAAAAAAGAGGGTCACCTTCCTGTTGAATAAACCCGTGGGATATGTATCTGCACA
The DNA here is from genome assembly GCA_019739295.1 of Taibaiella sp. The sequence goes on along the minus strand of JAHHDV010000029.1, from coordinate 80,557 downwards.
AGCTGAAAAGAACTACCAGCCGGCCGCTGTACTTATCCGCCCGGAGAATCAGTGGAAAGAAGACAGGTCAGGTATCAAATTCAGTCCGGGCCAATTATTTGGTCTGGCGCCTGCAGGCCGGTTGGACATTGATTCGAATGGTCTCCTTGTACTGACCCAGGATGGCAGGATAGCCAGGCAACTGATCGGGAATGAAAACAAGGTCGAGAAAGAATACCTGGTAAGAGTAGAAGGGCAGGTCACCGATAAAGCCTTAGCATTGTTGAATTACGGACTATCCTTAGACGGGAAAAAGCTCAAGCCCGCCAGGGTCACTATTCAGAACAAAGATCAGCTTAAGTTCATCTTAAGACAAGGGATGAAAAGGCAAATCCGGCGCATGTGTGCTTTAGTAGGGCTGAAAGTAATAGGCCTGAAAAGAGTAAGAATGGGCAATATAGTATTGGGTAACCTGCCGCCTGGACAATGGAGATACTTAAGAGAGGGAGAACAATTCTAAATCACGTTATCACTGCAGGATTGTACCTGTTGACACATTTTTAAAGCAGGCCTCAGAAACGTTCAATTACAGGACTTTTCAAAAATAAAAAGTTGCTGCCTCATAAGCAGCAACTTTTTTCCGACATTCATAGTGATTTACTGATTATGAATTTCTCTTTTCAAATTTGAGTACAGATTGTTTTCCCTGGGACTGGATTAACAGGAAATAGTTCCCCTGATTCAATTGTTGAACATTGATCTGTGTGTTCAGGCCTTTATTCGGTACAGTTTGAATCTTGCGTCCGGAAATATCCAGAATTGAGATCTGTTCATCTCCTTTCAGGTTGGCAATGTGCAGCTGATCTTTGGCAGGATTGGGGTATAACTGGAACTGTGAGCCACTGATCGAGATCACTTTGGTGATCTTGCTGTATTTGATTTTGTCATTTTGTTCCGTTCCTTTTATCCTGTAATAAATGGCGGACAGTGTCGGGTCATTATCATTGAATGTATATGTGTTTTGAGTTTCCGCCTTGTCGGAGGATACGGCACCGATTGCTTTGAATGATTTGCCATCATAGCTTTTTTCAATTTCAAAGGTTACAAATGATTCCTGATTCTGTACCGCCCACCTGATCAGTATTTCCTGCTGCTGGCGGATAGCGCTGATGGTAATATCATTGTAAGATAATGGTGCATCCATAATGACAAACGCTGGTATAGCAACCGGTTCTCCCAGGCCGGTAACCTGGAATGGCTCTTCTGTGCTTTCAATGACATATCCGTCATCTACCACACTGGATACAAATATATCCGACTCTGAAGCTGCTTCATTGACAATAAGAAGGTTGTAGGAACCTTTTGCTACGTTGGTGAGTTCATAATTACCGGCACCATCTATTTCATCGAAATATTCTACAACATTTGATCCGTTGGTAGCTACTGCTGTAAGCGGGTTGGCGCTGGTATAAGCTGATATATCCACAAAGCCGGTTATGGTAGAGGTCAGACATGCACTTTCCGAACCCTGCAGGATGACGGCAGTAAAAGCTGAAGTGGCGCTACAGTTGGATGCTTCTACCAAAAGGGTATCACTTTCACCGTCGGCTGGGTAAGCATAGTTATACTCTGTTCCGGTATGCAGCAAGGTGAGGTCCGTGCTTCTCCAGTTATAGGTATTACCGGTAACCGGGGCATCTACTTCCAGGGTGATCGGAGCATCTGCACAAGCTTCTGCATTATAAGCTACCAGAACAGGTGGTTTAGGGCCTTTGGTTACGTCATACAACCTGATAGGAGTGCTTAATATTCCTGCAGAAACAGTCTGGGTATAGGATATTACCACTCTGTCAAAACTTCCTGTTACTGGAATATTGATGGATACAGGAATATCGCTGCCGATGCTGAGGTTCAGCAAATACAGCGCTTCCACTGTCAGTAAGCTTGAGACGCTGCCGGTGTATACATTTGTGGAGCCATTCCACGCCTCAATGGTGAGTTCATCAAGCAGGTCCAGGCTTAACAGCGAACTTTCGAAGTCCATCAATATAATAGGTTCTTCATCTGTGGCAGAGACAGAATTAAAGAAAATGGTTTGGTAAATAGTAGATCCTACATATGCACCTACGGCCGAGGTATATCCCAGCTTTGAATAAGTGGTGAGGTCGTCATCTATCGCAGCTCCGGGATCAGTCACGGGAGTAGGGTTATCGTCAAGTATTGAAGCCGTAAGTCCTGTTACATCTATGCTGGTCAGGCGGAATGGATCACATTCGTCTTCAGCACCGTCCAGGTAGAAGGCCCCGTGGAAGTTCAGCGAACTGGTTTCACCGAGAATACCCGTATTACCTACTGTGACCCGGACACGCTGATACGCGGAAGTAGGGACTAATTTTAAATATAAGAGGCCATCCTGACCATAATAGATCTCAGGGTCATCTCCCGGCGTATAGGTATTAGAGGATATAGGACCTCCGGCACCGTCTTTTATATCAATAGTAAAATTAGGGGATCCTAATAAAATATCTAACAGGTCATTGACCAAATCGCCCAATGTGCCACCCAGCAGTGTCCTGAGTATTCCGTTAGGGTCATCATCGGACAGGACAATGTACACGGGGGTGTTGGCATCAACGGGTTCAGGAAATTCAACTTCGATATAACTTTGTTTTTGGGGTGTCAACAGAATAGAAGCTTCTGCTCCCAAAACTGCGTAAGTGCTGAGATCGTTGTCATGAGCATCCGGCACATCGGTAGGTAAAAGAGATGTGGCGGTTGCGGTACTGTTACCGATCAGGTCCGTGGCGATTTGCTGAGTTTGTCCCTGGGAGTCCTGGGCAGTAAATCCCAATAAAGCAGCTGCTCCAATAAGGAAAGGATAAAATTTTTTCATAGTGCGGAATTTTAGGTTAGGGTTAATAAATATATATTTGTTTTTATTTCATAATATCATTTGGTTTTTTGTTGTGTTTAACATTATTAGTTCAAATGTAGACTAAAATTTTTCAAAATAAAAGCCTTTTCGAGTGCGCTTTTATTTTACAAATAAATAATTATCAATTTATTATAATTATAAATTATAGAATTTTTTAAATTATACGGATTTTGAACATTTGTTTATCTTTGTGTTTTAATTTGCCTTATGTTTATATTTTTCATTTATTTATGTTTATAAACATTTATCTGTTTTGAAAAATCGATATATATTTATGTATGAAGATGGTATATAAATATAGAATATTGGGAAGCATCTTTTTTAAGAATATAAATATTTGAAATTTTGATATATTTTTCAAATTTAAAGAAGTTAATGATATATAAAATATAAAACCATGTGTATGTTTATATTTTTCAGGTTTTCTCAGGTTCCCTGATAATTTTAATAAAAATTTATAAAATAATAATGGTGTCCTTTGCAGGATAACCTACCGGTCCGGGGCTAAAACCGGAGGAGTTCTGAGCATATCAGGACCCAGCCGGATGTTGTAGCGCGAGGATATATCAGGGATGTATTGTTATCTTTATTATTTTATCCGGGTAATAAACGTACCCGATCAGGGTACCTGTAAGAGAGAGGGAGGACAATTGGATTCAAAGATCACCGGGATTCAAATGTAGATGACAGGTATATATCAGGCTTTGACCGGGGTATAGAAAAATTGAATTTTATATAAGATTTTCAATACGTGTTTAATTCATTCCCAATACAATACCACAGCATTCAACCTGAATAATGCAGTAAAGGTTCAGATAAAAGCAAAAACCACGGAAGAATCCGCGGTTTTTTTATATTCAAAATAAACAACAAGTCGAGACTTTCTTATTAAAGATAAGGTTTACTTACCCATCATATATTTCACTTTTTTATCGTTATTCAACCTGTAAGTGATGCCGATACGGAAACTTGGGATCCTCAGCATTTCTTTGGAGAACTGCTGCCCAATATTGGTCTTGGCATTATCATACAATACCTGGCTGTAGGTAGCTGTCAGGCCTATACGGTCCGTAAGTGCATACCTGGCGCCCAGGTTCAGGCCAACACCTATTGTCGGATCGAAATCATCAGACCGGGATTGTAAGCCTGTGTTCTTCATTACATCTCCAAATGATTCTGCATCTTCCAATACGACCATCTTATCCAAAGAGCTGGAGCTGCTCAGTTTTTGATACCTTAGCTTGGATGCAAAATTGAGGGAAGGCCCTCCGAAGAAGCTCCATCGATCACCATGATAGGTGAACAGTAACGGTAATTCTACTGTATTCAGGTATTTGAAGTTATATACATTCGAATTTTTCTCTTCTTTATAGTTGTACATCATCCCATTGCTTACGGGTATTCCCGGACCATTCTGCGTATTGATGACAGACTCATCGGTGAAGGTATACTCCATCGGTCTGTAGCTATATCCTAACTCTGCTCCCACTGACCATCTGCTTCCCATCCAGTAGTGCAGGCCTAATCCGGCCTGGAAGCCGATGGGAAAGAAGGTATTGGTAGATACATTCAGCCCGCCGAATACAGTAGTGTAAAAATTCTTCCTGATCTCGAAAAAGTTATTGACATCTTTCAGTATAGAATTTTTCTTAGCATCTTCGGATTTCAGGATTTTGGAGCTACCGGATGTATTAGCAGCACTCAATAGCTGAAGATCCTGGTCAGATGCATTGTGAAATCTTTCTATTCTTACAAGATCATACTGGCCTTCTATAGGATCCTGCGTTAAAGCCAGACCCTGCAATGCCCTGATTTCCTGCATAGAAAGGGGAATGTAATAGTTCTTGCTGACCTCTTTGAACCCTACCGTATCGTGAAGCACAAGCATCTTATTCTGAGTAGTATTGTCCTTGATCATTTTCTGGTTGATCTCGAGACCTTTTACCTGAACCGTTTCTACTTTCTTAATGGTTTTATCATTTTTATCCACTACCAAGACCTTGTTCTCAATGGCTTCTTCCAGTTGCTGGATGATTTCCTGCTCTTCGCCAGATTTGATTTTATGATCACCCAGCATTTTAGCACCGATCTGGGTAGCAGAACCTGCATATACCTGGCCCTTGTCATCGATAACAATCGGGTGCCCGCTCACTTTCTTTTTATCCGATGACCCGGATTGTTCACCCACCAGCGGTGACGAGGACGTTGATTTCTGTCCTGGTGCAGCAGCAGGTTGCTCCGAAAGTTTCGGACTCAGACGCTGTGCCGTAGTATAGCTTTGAGATGTCTGATCTTTGTGCAGCCCCATAGTATGGGATGTTTCATTGCCCAGCTCTTTCCGGCTTGTGCCTTCAGCATTTCGGTCCCTCACTGACTGACGACGATCCTGCCCGTCAGGAAGCATGCTGATCACCTGGTCTGCATTATCCGAAGATGATGTCCGATCCTGCGAGGTGATAGAAGCATCATCAGCTACGTGATTTTTATTCCACCAGTAGCCGACACCGATTGTCGCTATTAAAGTAATCAGGAAACCGGGGATCAGCCAATTAAAACCTTTCCAGAAGACGATCCTTCTTTTCCCTTTTTCTCCATCCAGCAGCAGCTCCATTTTTTTCCAGGATTGATGAATATGTTCCCTGTCGGATTCATTTTCGAACCGATGTTGAAACAACTCATCAATATGGACATTTCTATTATCCATCTTTATATTTTAAATTAGATTAATGTAAACTTTATGATCAATTATATTAATTTCAAATCTTTTATTTTATTCTTCAGAATTTTTCTGGCTTCGCTCAGGTGCCATTTACTTGTCCCTTCACTGATATTCAGCATTTCCCCGATCTGCTTATGCGGCAGTCCTTCCAGTACATACATATTGAATACGATCCTGGAAGTACCCGGGAGCTGATGAATCAGTTTCAGCAATTCCTGGTAGGTAATATTATCCGCATCTTCCGTGTGGATAAAATACTCTTTATCTTCCATGGAAGTGACGTGATTGGTATATTTAATATTGGCTTTCACATAGTCTGATACCGAGTGAAATACAATCTTCCGGAGCCAGCCTTCAAAGGAACCTTTGAATTGAAAAGTATTCATCTTCTGGAAAGCTTTCAGAAAGCCGTTATTCAATATTTCTTCTGCATGCTCGGGTTGGGGAAAATATCGCCTCACCATAGCCATCATTTTAGGATAAAAGTGATGGTACAGCTTCGCCTGGGCTGCTCTTTCCTGTTGAATGCAGCCTTTTATAATACCTTGAATTTCATCTGTTTCGGTCAAAACCCTTTCGTATGTTAATGCTATGGACAAAAATTGATCCTTTAAAATTAAAATTTCTTAATCATAAAGACAACAGATTCTGGGGAAAGGTTGGTAACGGGACTTTACTCATTAAAATAAATATATTTGAATAATATAAATAGTTAGATGTGCTGCACAATCAGGTACATATTCTGCCGGACGATAGGATGGTAATTGTTCTTCGCTTTTTCGAAAATCTTCGCGGCCAGGCCTTGAGTTGCTCTGTTCTGTACCAGCTCTTCATACAATGGTTCCAGGAATTTCTCCCTGCCGGTATTGATCAGGAATTTTTCTAATGCACCATACGCCTGAGTATAATTTTTACGGATAGCCTGCTGGTACCAGGCACAGGCTATTTCACTGTTCCCGGTTCCCGTTATCCTGAATTCCTGATCCAGGGCTCTCATATCAACGGCTGTCACCTGAGAAGAGAGATTTCTTAGGAAATGAAGCCACTCATGTGTAGACCATTCCCCGGTATTCAGGTCAGCAACATTCTTCGAGGCTTCAAAAGCCGCCCTTTGCTGATCGACAGCGCCGAATCTGACATTCCCGGGTTGGGGACAATTCGCAGGAATACCAGGATTGAAGATCCATTCTATATAATTGACCTGCTCGCCCCATTTTTTATTTTTACTCAGGAGCTGATCTTCAAGCTCTTCAATAAACTTTTCCGTAGAGACCGATTTGAACGCATACTTATCGAAATAATATCTCAGGAAAGAATCAAATGCAGGCCTTCCCACTGTTTGTTCTACGGACCACAGGAAGTAGGCCCCTTTTTCATAAGCGACATCTGAGAAGCTTTCCAATGGGCTCATATGCTCCAGGTTAAGCTTGAGTTTGGTCATACCTGACTTTGCTCCCAGCTTCTGGATCGAATAGTCCAGGTCCTGCTTTCCGATAGTCCACAGCATATCTGCATATTCTTTTCCTCTGATATCTTCCATAATCCTTCTTTCAAAGTAAACCGTAAAACCTTCATTGATCCACAGGTCATCCCAGGTGGCATTGGTTACCTGGTTCCCTGACCAGCTATGAGCCAGTTCGTGCGCGATCAGCGCCACTAATGATCTGTCACCGGCTATGATGGTAGGTGTGGAGAAGGTCAATCTCGGGTTCTCCATACCTCCTATCGGGAATCCCAATGGCAATACCAGTACATCATAGCGTTCCCATTGATAAGGCCCGATCAGCTTCTGTGCAGATTGCATCATAGCAGGAAGCTCCTGCAGCTCGGACTGGCATTTGTCCAGCATGCTGGGTTCGGTATATACGCCGGTCTGTTCATCGATCGCTTTAAATTCTATATCGCCGACTGCCATAGCTACCAGATAAACCGGAACCGGCTGCTTCATCTCGAAATGATACCTGCCTTCCGGGTTTTTCTCCTGGGGATTGGCTGCGCTCATCAGTGCCATTAATCCTTTCGGTACCGTAATATCTGCTGTATAGGTGATCTTGACAGACGGCAGGTCCTGGCAGGGTATCCAGCAGCGCGACATTGTAGGTTCTGATTTGGTAAATAAATAAGGCTGTTTCTTCCCGAATGTCTGGGATGGCTCCAGCCATTGCAGGGCCGCAAAAGTATCTGCCTCATTGTATTGGGTGGAATAATAAATCGTAGCTGACCGGGACCCGGGAGAGATAGGTATCTTGAGTGCAGCACCCTGCATGGGTACCGCAGGCATCACCAGAAATTCAGTTTTCTTTCCATTGTCCGATATGACACTGTCGATATTTAACTCATCGGTATCCAGAACCAGTGTATCTGCGTCACTGATCCGGTCAAAGGTCCATGTAGCGGCTCCCTTTATTCTTTTTTTCTTTAAAGTCAACTGCCAGCTTTAGATCCAGGTGTTTGACACGGACATCATTATAATTAGACAAGGTATGCTTGTCTTCAATGATGAGGGAAGTATTGGATTCCTGAGAATTTATTATTTTCTTTTCAGACTTTTCATCACAAGAAGAAAATAGCGTGATTACCGCCATAGAGACAATAAGAAGCGAACGATACATGTAGTTAATATAAATAAGATTGCAGGGTAAAGTTAATAAAAATACCAGGGATTACATTCCGGGCTATCAAGAATAATTCTGGAGTTCAAGGGTGGCAGATCGGTAAGGCACCACCTGTAAAGACGGGATCCGCCGGCTTATATCCGTTGATCAAACGATATACAGGTGATATTTATGGAGTATATCCGGTGAGCGACAGATATTGTCACCTATCCCGGTATCTATAATCAATAAAGCCACCTGGATCCAGGTGGCTTTATTGCAGAATGAAGTTAATGCTAAAAGGCGTTGACACCATTTACTGTGGTATATTTCATGGTGTACTTTATATCCGGATTGATATACTTGAATGCGCTGTGGCTCATCAGTGCTGCTTCATGGAACCCGCAAAGGATTAATTTCAGCTTATTCGTATAGGTATTGATATCACCGATAGCGTATATACCCTTGATATTGGTACTGTAATCTTCAGTATCCACTACGATAGCATTCTTGTCGATCTCCAGCCCCCAATGTTCTATAGGTCCCAGTTTCGGGCTCAGGCCGAATAAAGGAATCAGGTTGTCTATCTCCTTGGTAGTGGTTTCCTTTGTTTTTTGCATTTTCTATCCATACGGTTCTCAGCTGCTCGTCACCATCGATCTTGGTGATATTGCTGTTCAGGATAAGGTCTATCTTATGGTCAGCAGCAAGCTGCATCACCTTATTGACAGAATCAGGAGCCCCTCTGAAGGATTCTGAACGATGTACGAGGGTAACGCTTTCCGCCACATCCGCCAGGAAAATGGTCCAGTCCAATGCGCTGTCTCCTCCGCCTGCCAATACCAGTCTTTTGCCCCTGTAAGCTTCCGGGTCCAATACCATATAGCTCACACCTTTTCCGTTCTCATACTTTTCCAGGTTTTCCACAGCGGGTTTTCTGGGTTCGAATACGCCCAATCCGCCTGCGATGACGATAACTTTAGCTTCTATCTGGGTGTCCATATTGGTAGTCAGCAGGAAGTCGCCTTCGCCGCGTTTTTCAAACGTTTCCACACGTTCTCCCAGGGTAAATGTAGGCTTAAAGGGAGCAATCTGTTCCATCAGGTTGTCCGTGAGTTCCTGGGCCAGGACCGAAGGGAATCCGGGAATATCATATATTGGTTTTTTAGGATAAATCTCCGATAGCTGACCGCCTACCTGCGGCAGATAATCGATTAAATGGGACCTGAGTTTTAACAAACCTAATTCGAATACTGCAAACAGCCCCACTGGACCTGCGCCAACAATGGCTATATCCGTTTGTATCATTTTCTTAAAAAATTTGGGCGAAATTAAGAAAAAATCAGGCGCTAATCAGGTTCTGATCATTTTAGTTTACAGAACATGACAATTCAATGATTTTTAACTTCCGCGGTTCATCATTACATGACAGCCGGTTCCTGCAGGGCTTTACGAAATGTTTTTGATATATTTAATATGGATCTAATGGTTATAATCCTCTGAATTCATATATATTTGAGACTTAAAGGATGATACCTGTAGCGCTTGGATAAAATTTATTCTGGATATAGCACGTTATCCTTCCGGAATTATAGTGACCAACGCACATCCCCGGATAAGAAGAAGGATGCAGAAAATGAAAAATATAGCAATTAAAAACAGAAAGAAATATACGATCAGCTGGCTATTGGGCGTCATGATGCTGGCCTTGTCGTTCGTCCAGGACAGTGCTCCTGCATACAGCCAGTCTCAGAAACCCCTGGATATCGCCAGGCATTATGCGGCAAATGGTCAGCCGGACTCCGCATTGCCGGCTTATAAAATGGCCTATAATGAGGCCCCGTTTGATTTAAAAGTATATCATGAATTCTACGAGTTTCTTTTGGAATACAAGAAGCTGGATGAAGCCGAGCATCTGGTGAAGTATATGCAGGAGATCCGGAGGGGGGACGCGGCGATATGGATGGACCTGGCTCAGGTATACGAACTGAAAGGCGATAAGAAAGCCAAGAGCAAAATCATAGACCGGCTTTTCGAGGGCTTGGACCAGATGAGTGATTTTGATATCAAAAAAAATGGCCAATACCCTGCAGTCCAAGGGTCAATTAGATCTTGCTGTCAGATTATATGAAAAGGCGGCGCAGTCAGAACATAGGATCAGTGGGTTCGAAGGGGAACTGCTGAAGCTGTATCTGGAGAACGGAGAGATAGAAAAGGTATTCCCGATTTATTATAAACTATACCCTTATCAGACCGGGATAGACCGGGATATCAAGTCCAGGCTTGTCCTGCTCATCGAAAAGGATGAAAGGAACAAGGAGAAGATCCGCAAATCAGTAAAAAAGCTAATCGATAAAGATCCGGCTCACAAGGAAACTTATGCTTCTATACTTTCCTGGATCAACCAGCTGGATGGCCAATATGATGGCGCATTGGAGGAACTGATCAGGCTGGACAAAAAGGAAAAAGGGAGTATGACCAAGGACATCTATGAGCTGGCAGAGCAAGCTTTGGAGAACCGCAGGTTCTCTATCGCCAACCAGGCCTTCGGTTATATTCTGAATGGGCCCAAAGAGGACCCGTATTATGCCATCGCAGAAAGAAGGATTATCCGTAGTCATTATGTACAGCTGGTAACGACCCGGCCGGTAGATCCCAAGATGGTGGATACCACGCGCAACCTGATGCTCCGTTTCTTTCAAATGCAGCCGGATAAAATGACGGATATCGAGTACTTATGGTATATGGATGTGATCGGCAAATATGCCAGGCAGCCGAGGGTGGCTATATCCCTCCTGGATTCAGTATTGCAGCAAGCGAGGTTGAGCAAAGAATATATCGGGATGGCTAAACTGGCTCTGGGCGATTACCAGTTGCTGGCAGGGGATGTATGGGATGCGAATCTTACTTATGCACAGGTCGATAAGCTCTACCGGCAGGATATGATGGGTGAGGAAGCCAGGTTCAAACAGGCCAAACTGGCATTTTACAGAGGTGATTTCGAATGGGCGCAAAACCAGCTCAAAGTACTCAAAGCCAGTACCACTGAGCTGATTTCCAATGATGCGATGAGCCTTTCTATAATGATAACGGAAAATACGGTCACAGATACTTCTGCGGTACCCCTGAAGATGTTTGCACAGGCAGACCTGATGATTTTTCAATACCAGTTTCCTGTGGCTGATTCTATCCTGAATGAATTGATCAAAGATTATCCTGAAAGTGATCTGATCGATGATGTGTATATGCTCAAAGCCAGAATGGCCAGGGACGAAGGGCGGTTCAATGAGGCGGTGGCGTATTTCGAAAAGGTCATACAAGAATATAAGGACGGGGTACTGGCGGATGATGCCCTGATGCAATGTGCCGAGATCTATGAGATCCACCTTGCTGATAAGGATAAAGCGATTCAGTATTATGAAGACCTGATCCTGAATATGCCGTCCAGCACTTTGTCAACTCTGGCGAGAGCTAAGCTGACCGAGCTGCAAAAGCAGGCCGCTAAACCTTAGAACGGAATATAAGTCTATTAAAGGTAATACCAAAAATACCAAAATATTAAAAATATGAAATTTTTAATTTCTACCATCACTATATTCCTGTTTGCGATTTATTTCCATCCGGCTACAGCCCAGATCTGCGGCAGTAACCTGAACAATGTCATCCATCCCGGAGAGGAGGTAAAGTATAAAGTATTCTACACTGTCGGGGGCGCGTGGACGGGAACAGGAGAAGCTGCATTTACCACTTCTTCCACCACTTATAATGGCAGGGCGGCTTACCATATCGTCGGTACGGGAAGAACCTACAGCAGCTATGACTGGATCTTCAAGGTAAGAGACCGGTACGAGACGTATATAGATAAGGAGAAGCTGGTGCCGATGAAGTTCAAAAGGAATGTAAGTGAGGGAAAAACGAAATTTACCAATGATGTTACCTTCAATCATGGGTCGCGGACTGCTAAAAGTGACGGAAGGACTTTCTCTATCGAAAGTTGTACCCAGGACGTGTTGAGCACTATTTATTTTGCCAGAAATATTGATTTCAGTAAATACTCCGTGGGGTCCAAGATACCTTTTACCTTATTCCTGGACAATGAGCTGCATTCCTTATATATCAAGTATATGGGAAAAACAAAGATCAAAACCCAATATGGCACCTTCAATGCGATTAAAATAGTACCCCTGTTGATCGAAGGAACGATATTCAGGGGTGGCGAGAAGATGATCGTGTATGTGAGTGATGATGACAACCATATTCCGCTCCGGATTGAGACACCTATATTGGTAGGTAATATCAAGGTGGACCTTATGTCTTACAAAAACCTCAGGTATCCCCTGAGCTCCAAGATACAATAGGGCAGGGTTGCACCGGTGGCAGATTTGCAGGTGTTTCCATCCTTTTTTATGGGCTTTCGGGTATCCTGGCTGCCCTGTCCTGTTTCCCGGCTCTTTTTACCTGAGCCTTACCATTTTGGATATGAATTCTTGATTTTAGGATTGTTCATTATTCCTTACCTTTGCGCCTTAAATTGATAAATACATAGAATGGATCGCAAATCGATTATAGGTTTTGTATTGATGTTGGTACTGGCTGCAGGTTATTTTTGGTACAGCAGTACGGAATCCCAGAAATACCAGGAACAAAAAAGATATGAAGATTCTTTAGCAGCAGCTACCAACCCGGTCAGGAAAGATACCGTTATAGCGGATAATGCTGCCGGACAGCCGGACAGCATAGCCACCGAGCCGGTGGACTCCGGTAAGGCTCCTGCCTTCCAGGCGGGAACGGGACAGCTGGTCACACTTACCAACGGCCTGCTGACTGTCCGGTTCAATACCAGAGGCGCAGTGCCGGAGGAGATCAAGCTGGATAGCTTCAGGACCTATCAGCAGACTGACCTGTTGTTTGCCAGCGGTAAGAATAATAAGTTCAATATTCTGCTCCCTTTTGAGGGCAGTACCATTCAGACTCAGGATCTGAACTTCCGGGAGACCATTACCGCGTTAGACGGTGGTGGCAGCCAACTGGAGCTGAAAGCTGACCTGGGTGGCGGCAAAGCCGTTGTATATACCTATACATTACCCAAGAACAGCTATATGATGCAGGCTAAATTCCGCTTAATCGGGATGCAGGCTGACCTGAATGGAGCCACATCACTGCCTTTGGATTGGGTGACCGAAGCACTGCCGACTGAGAAAGATCTGAAAAATGAAAGGACTTATGCTCAGGTCCATTATCTTTTTGCTGACCAGGAGCACGATTATTTTACCGTTAAAATGACTCCTTCACAGCAATTGGAGCGCTCTCTGAAATGGATGAGTGTGAAGACCCACTTTTTCAATTCTACCATTATTGCCGATGATAAGTTTGAAAAAGGATCTTTCGATGGGAAAATTTCAGAAGGGGATTCTTCCAATATTTATACTGTAAGGAACCAGCTGACGATTCCGATCCAGGCAGGCAATGATGTGGTATTTGGTTACCGTTGGATGATGGGACCCAATGAATACGACCTGCTTAAATCTTATGACCTGGATTTTGAGGAGATGATTCCTCTGGGATACGGGATATTCTTCTTTGTCAAGTATATCTGTAAATGGATCGTGATCCCTTTGTTCCACTTACTGGAGGGCGGGATAGCCAACTATGGCCTGATCATCATATTGCTGACATTGATCATCAGGTTTTTCCTGAGCTTCTTTACCTACAAAAGTTACCTGTCTTCTGCGAAAATGAGGGTGTTGAAGCCGGAGATTGATGCTTTGAAGGAGAAGTATGAAGGAGACCAGCAGCAATTCGGCATGGAGCAAATGAAGCTCTTCAGAACCGCAGGTGTGAACCCATTGGGAGGATGCCTTCCGTTGCTGCTGCAGATGCCCTTCTTACTGGCGATGTATTATTTCTTCCCTACGGCTATTGAGTTAAGACAGGCACAGTTCCTGTGGGCAGATGACCTTTCTACCTATGACGAGATCTTCAAATGGTCCGGCCATATCCCTTTGATCAGCAGTTATTATGGTAACCACGTATCATTATTTACATTACTGATGACGGTGACTTCATTGCTTTTGGCACTGTATAGCCGGACGAATACGCCGATGACCGGTGGTAATGATGTCAATACCAAGATGATGAAATGGATGCCATTTGTCATGCCGGTGATGTTCCTTCCCTGGTTCAACAGTTTTGCTGCCGGTCTTACGTTCTATTATACATTCTCTAACCTGGTGAGCCTGGGATTGCAGTTCGTGATACAGAAATTCTTCATCAATGAAGAAGCCATCCTGGCTAAGATCGAAAGAAAGAGGAAAGAACCGGCCAAGCAGTCCAAATGGCAGCAGAAGCTGGAAGAGATGCAGAAGGTGCAGCAAGACAGGCTTAAGCAACAGAAAAATAAATAGTCATAGACTTTTTCAGGAGTGAAATTTTAGAGCAGCAAAATTGATTAGTTTTGTTGCTCTTTTACATTTATGGAAGGAATTATTTTCAATGATCAGTATTTTATGCAGCAGGCTTTGGCGGAGGCCCGCAAGGCTTTAGATGCAGATGAAGTACCGATCGGCGCGGTCGTAGCTATACAGAATAAAATCATCAGCAGGGGGTATAATCAGACCGAGATGCTGCATGACTGTACGGCACATGCGGAGATGATCGCACTTACGGCAGCCTTTAACCAGCTGGGTAGTAAATACCTTCCTGAAGCTACCTTATATGTCACGGTAGAGCCCTGCCTGATGTGCAGTGGCGCCCTGTATTGGAGCAAGATCGGTAAGGTGGTCTTTGGCTGCAGGGACGGGAAAAACGGCTATAATCGTTATTTCAGTCCCGGGCAGGAGGAAGTCAGCAGGCAGCCCTTTCACCCCAGAACCCAGCTGGTATATGGTGTCCTGGAAGAAGAATCCAGGGTATTGATGCAGGATTTCTTCAGGGGGAAGCGGTGATCACCTGATCAGCGTCATTTATCCAGCAAGAAGGTATTATTCCACTTCCATTCTGATGACCTGTTCACCCATAAGGACACCCTCCATCAGATCTCCGGCGGCAATACGCCCTACGCCCTCGGGTGTGCCTGTAAAAAGGATATCACCTGCTTCCACACTGAAGTAACCGGTACAATAATTGACCATCTGCTCGAGGTTGAAGATCATCCTGCTTAAGTGTCCTCTCTGGACTTCTTTCCCGTTTTTCAGGAAGGTAAAAGAATGATCATACAGGTGCTTTTCCGGGATGGGCAGCCACTTGCCGATGACAGCTGACTGATCGAATCCTTTGGCCAGTTCCCAGGGCAGCCTCTTTTCTTTCAGCATATCCTGGATCTCTCTTGCCGTAAAGTCTATGCCCAGGCTCCACTCTTTACAGATCTCCCTGACGGATGAAATTTTCCTGTGCAATGGCAATGGTTCATGTACTTTAAGGATAAGTTCACATTCGTAATGCACTGCTCCGAGGTGCGGATTGAGCTGCATCCGGGGGCCGGGATTGATACAAGATCCCGGTTTGAAGAAGATAATGGGTGCGGCAGGCACCGCATTATTCAATTCCTGTGCATGCGCCTGATAATTTCTTCCGATACAGATGAGTTTCATAATTTTATTATTATCATTGTAACTGTAAATCTAAGAAAACTAATTTCATGGCAAGGGTCAAATTGGATATACCCCAGGGTAACCCCGTTTTTTCCACGGAGATGCCCATCCGGGTCACAGACCTTAATTATGGCAACCACCTGGGGAATGATGCCCTCCTGGGCCTGGTCCATGAGGCCAGGGTCAGGATGCTCCGCTCCTTTGGCTATTCTGAAATGGACATCGGAGGATGTGGCATCATCATGGCAGATGCCATGATCGTATATAAGAATGAAGGTATGTATGGTTTTGATTTACAGGTTCAGATTTATGCAGGCGAGGTCAGCCGGCTCAGCTTTGAACTATACTACCTGGTTACTGCGGGGACCGGTCAGCCGGGTATGGAGATAGCAAGGGTTAAAACCGGAATCGTTTGTTTTGATTACCGGCAGCGCAGGGTCGTCCCCGTTCCTGAAGATTTTAAAATTTCCGTATTGGGTTTCCGTCAATCCTGTTGATATGAATATGGGGTCAGACAGATAACTTTCGTAACTTTGCACCACCAGAGGAAAAACGTATGAGTATTAATGAAAAGCAGGATGCCATTATTGAAGAATTTTCCGTGTTTGAAGACTGGATGGAGAAGTATGAGCATCTGATCGGGTATGGGAAAGGCCTGCCTGTGATCCGGGAAGAATACAGGATCCCTGAAAAATTGATCAAGGGATGTCAGTCCAGTGTCTGGCTGCATGCCGAACAGAGAGACGGGAAAGTGTATTTTACTGCTGATAGTGATGCGATCATCACCAAAGGCCTTGTAGCGCTGATGATTGAGGTGCTCAACCAGCAGCCCGCTGAGGATATCGCACAGGCGGATATTTACTTTATAGACCGGATCGGTCTCAAAAGTCATCTTTCACCTACGCGTGCGAACGGCCTGTCTGCCATGCTCAGGCAAATGAAACTATATGCATTGGCCTTCTCTAAAATCAACCAATCATGAACCTAAGAGACAAAATTGAAGATGCCTTAAGGACTGTATATGATCCCGAGATCCCGGTAAATATTGTGGAGCTCGGTCTTGTATATGATATCCACATCCATGATGGAGGTAAGGTAGAAGTGGTCATGACTTTGACTGCCCCGGCCTGCCCTGTAGCCGGAGATATCATTTTCGAGGCGCAGACCAAGGTAGAAGCTATAGAGGAAGTTACGGACGCCCATATCCAGCTTACTTTTGATCCGCCCTGGACCAGGGATATGATGAGCGAAGAAGCAAAATTAGAATTGGGGTTTTTATAATGGTTTTGTAGGGAGCCATGATTTCATTTAAAAATTATTTTTAATACAAAAAATACTATGAGTTTTACTCCTAAGAATAAGATTAGAATCGTTACGGCTGCATCTCTTTTTGACGGTCACGATGCATCAATCAATATTATGCGTCGCGTCATGCAGTCCAATGGAGCCGAAGTGATCCATTTAGGTCATGACCGCAGTGTGCAGGAGGTGGTGGATTGTGCCATCCAGGAAGATGCCAATGCCATAGCCATGACCTCTTACCAGGGTGGACACGTAGAGTATTTGAAATATATGTACGACCTGTTGCGCGAAAAAGGCGCAGGGCATATTAAAATATTTGCCGGCGGAGGTGGCGTGATCCTCCCGGATGAGATCAGGGAACTGGAGGCTTATGGTATCGATAAGATCTACTCTCCGGATGATGGCCGTGCCATGGGCCTGGAGGGAATGATCATTGACCTGATGACAAAATCAGATTTTCCTACCGGCGATCAGCTCAACGGGGAGGTCGGTCATATCTGCGACAAAAAACCCGAAGGATATCGGCCGGTTGATTTCTGCTGCTGAGAATTATGGTGATCTTCCGGAAACCAGGGCCATGCTGAAGAAAGTGGATGAACTGGCGGCTGAAAGTAAAACGCCCGTGTTAGGAATTACGGGTACCGGAGGTTCGGGAAAATCATCTACAGTTGATGAGATCGTTCGCCGTTTCCTGCTGGATTTCCCGGAAAAGAATATTGGCATTATTTCTGTGGACCCGTCCAAACGTAAGACTGGCGGAGCTTTGCTCGGAGACAGGATCCGTATGAACGCGATCAGGAATGAACGTGTGTTTATGCGTTCCATGGCGACGCGCCAGAGCAACCTTGCCGTCTCCAAGTATATCCGGGATGCAGTCAATATCCTCAAGGCTGCGCAGTACGACGTAGTGATCCTGGAAACTTCAGGGATCGGCCAGAGTGATACCCAGATCACAGACTATTGTGACGTAAGTATGTATGTGATGACGCCTGAATATGGTGCTGCTACCCAGTTGGAGAAGATCGATATGCTGGATTTTGCAGACATTGTCGTGGTGAATAAGTTTGATAAACGGGGCGCGGCAGATGCGCTGCGCGATGTGAAAAAGCAATACCAGCGCAATCACAAATTCTTTGACAGAGATGTAGATGCCATGCCGGTTTACGGCACCATTGCATCCCAGTTCAATGACCCGGGAACGAATACGATGTACCGGGCATTAATGGACATCATCGCAGATAAGACGAGCGCAGCATTGCATTCCGAATTCAAAGCTACAGACGAGCAGAGCGAGAAAATCTTTATCATCCCGCCTGCGCGTACGCGTTATTTGTCGGAGATCGCGGAAAAACAACCGCAATTATGACCGGAAATCTGAGGAACAGGCTGAGGTAGCGCAGAAGCTGTTTGGCATTCACAAAACCATAGAGACCCTGCAGGCTTCGGATATTGAGGATAAGGACAGGTTGAGCAAAGAGCTCCAGGAGATGTATAACAAAGTGCTCTTGGATCTGGATCCCAAAAATCTGGAAACTTTACGCAACTGGGAAGCCAAGAAGCGTCATTACCAGGATGAATATTATGTCTTTAAAGTGCGGGACAAAGAATTAAAGATCAAAACGTTTACGGAATCGTTATCCCATACCAAGGTTCCAAAGGTTGTTGTACCGAGATATGAGGCCTGGGGAGAAATCCTTAAATGGGTGCTGACAGAGAACTTCCCGGGAGAGTTTCCTTACGCTGCCGGTATCTACCCGTTCAAACGTGAAGGGGAAGATCCCACACGTATGTTTGCCGGGGAAGGCGGGCCGGAACGTACCAACAAGCGTTTCCACTATGTATCGAAAGGCCTGCCTGCAGCACGTCTGAGTACGGCATTTGACTCGGTAACCTTATACGGGCAGGACCCCGGTCACCGCCCGGATATCTATGGTAAGATCGGTAATTCGGGTGTATCTATCCCGACGCTGGATGATGCCAAGAAGCTATATTCAGGTTTCAACCTGGCGGACCCCAAAACCTCCGTGTCCATGACCATCAATGGGCCGGCACCGACGATTACCGCTTTCTTTATGAATGCGGCAATAGACCAGCAATGTGAGCTTTACATCAGGGAAAACGGCCTGGAAGACGAGGTAAATGCAAAGATCGATGCCATTTATAAGGAAAAAGGTTTGCCTCGCCCGTATTATTCCGCGAATGTCGGTTCCGGTAAGGAAGCAGAAGGCAAGCAGGGTGAGCTGCCGGAAGGGAATAACGGTTTGGGCCTGATGCTGCTGGGCGTAACGGGCGACCAGGTCTTACCGGCGGAAGTATATAATGAAATCAAAGAGAGAACGCTGAAAGCTGTACGCGGTACGGTTCAGGCAGACATCCTGAAGGAAGACCAGGCACAAAATACCTGTATCTTCTCTACTGAATTCTCCTTAAGGGTCATGGGTGATGTCCAGCAATATTTTATCCATAAGGGCGTTCGTAATTTCTATTCCGTATCTATCTCGGGTTATCACATTGCAGAGGCAGGCGCCAACCCGATTTCGCAGCTGGCATTCACGATTTCCAATGGCTTTACTTTCGTGGAATATTACCTGAGCCGTGGGATGCACATTGATGAATTCGCGCCGAACCTGTCCTTCTTCTTCTCTAATGGTATCGACCCGGAATATGCTGTAATCGGCCGTGTGGCCCGCCGGATTTGGGCAAAGGCAATGAAGTATAAATATGGTGGCAATGAACGATCGCAAATGCTGAAATACCATATCCAGACCTCCGGCCGTTCCTTGCATGCCCAGGAAATCGACTTCAACGATATCCGCACAACCCTGCAGGCCCTGTATGCGATTTACGACAACTGTAATTCATTACATACAAATGCCTATGATGAAGCCATCACAACGCCTACGGAAGAATCCGTACGCCGTGCGATGGCGATCCAGCTCATCATCAACCGCGAACTGGGCCTGGCGAAAAATGAAAATCCATTGCAGGGTTCCTTCATCATCGAAGAACTGACCGACCTGGTAGAGGAAGCAGTTTATGCAGAATTTGACAGGATTACCGAACGCGGCGGTGTGCTTGGTGCGATGGAAACCATGTACCAGCGGGGTAAAATACAGGAGGAATCCCTGTATTACGAAACCTTAAAACATACCGGTGAATACCCGATCATCGGGGTGAATACGTTTTTGAGTTCTAAAGGGTCACCTACAGTAATTCCTGCAGAAGTGATCCGCTCCACAACTGAAGAAAAGGAATTCCAGATACAGAATGTTCACGATCTCTGGAAACGCAGCGGAGACAAAGGAGAAGAAGCTTTACGGAATCTGCAGCAGGTTGCGATCAGGAACGGCAATATCTTCGAAGAGCTGATGGAAACGGTAAAGCATTGTTCCCTTGGTCAGATCACCCAGGCTTTATTTGAAGTGGGCGGTCAGTACAGGAGGAACATGTAAATAGCCGATTGCCACATTGCGGAGCCTTTCCAATCTTTTGAAGATTCGAAAGGTTAAAAAATAAAACAGACAGAAAGATGTCCAGATTATTGAACCTGCTTTTTCTATTTTTGTTAATATCTTGTTCAGAAAAGTACAATAAAGTGTCGGAAATGAAGCAAGGAGATCTGGTTTCCTTTATTCAAGGGAAAGATTATTGTATTGCGAAAATTTTGGACATTGACAAGGGCAATAAACATAGTTTGGTTTCTGTCTATTTTTACAAAAAAAAAGTTCAAAAACAGACCGGATTCTACTGGTTATATCAATTTAAGAAATAATCCCAATGCTGAAGCCTGGGGAAATATCCATTGGGATATTGAAGGATTTGAAGGTATGAAACCACAAATATTTTATTTTGATAAAGTGGAAGATAAGGAAATTGAAAATGATACTTTAATGAACAATATGATAATAACTACCGAAAAATTGTCTGAAAAATGAATAGGCGGTTTAAACTCCTGTTCCAGCTACCAAGATGTTGGTAAGGTCTAATGGAAACCGAAAAGTATTGTTCTCCGGAGTAGAAACTCAAGTCTTGTTTTTGAAGTAGTCAATATAAATAATTCCTGAATAAGAAGAACATTTTGTAAGGGTTACTATAATATCCATAGTATTCTTGAAGAGCACCATAGCAGAAAATTCCATTGGTGAATGAAGGAAGCTCTACCATTAATATTTTTATCACTACAATTTGCTAATATATGCCACAAAAGATCCGTTGCGCCTGGTGCGAAAAGGATGACCTTTATCGGAAATACCACGATGAAGAATGGGGTGAGCCTGTCTATGATGACGATACCATTTTTGAGTTTTTAGTATTGGAGAGCTTCCAGGCAGGGCTGAGCTGGTACACCATTCTCAGCAAAAGAGATAATTTCAGAAAAGCTTTTGACCAATTCAACTACAAGAAGATCGCCAGATACACCGACCGGAAAGTAGAAGCGTTATTGCAGGATCCGGGAATTATCCGCAACCGGCTGAAAGTGCTGGCTACGATCAGCAATGCCAAAGCCTTTATGGAAGTTCAAAAGGAGTTTGGCAGCTTTTCGGAATATATCTGGAGTTTTGTGGGTGGGGAGCCTATAGATCATCAGCCCCGGACCCTGAAAGAAGTCCCTGCCACTACGGCAGTTTCAGATGCTCTGTCCAAAGACCTGAAAAAGAGGGGATTCAAATTCCTGGGCCCGACAGTGGTCTATGCGCATATGCAGGCTACCGGAATGGTCAATGACCATATAGCCGATTGTCATACCAGGAAGCTGAAGCAAAAGTAGGTTCATTCCAGATTTTTCAAAATCCAGGTTCGTGGAATATAAATTACCGCCATTATGACTTTCAGAAATAGTCTTCCTGTTTTATTCTTCATGCTGCTGAATCTGCTATACCCTGATCATAGTACAGCCCAGCATCAGAAGACCATCAGGGTAACCACACTTAAAGAATTCTGTGATGCTATAGGCGATAATACCCGTATCATCATAGATACGGATGAACTGGATATCACTGCAGACAGGGTCGAAAGGCTGAAGTTTAATAAGAATCCGTATATCCTGACCAACGATAATGCAATAGGTTTCACCATTCAGAAAGTTTCCAATCTCATGATCTCTTCGGAAAGTGAGGCAGCGCTATATACTACAGATGAGACTGACCGTGTATTGGTATTTGAGAATTGCGATCATATCGTTTTGGAACGGATCAATCTCTCCCACAGGATACCGGTCACTGTCTCCTGTTTTGGAGAAGTCCTTTCCGTAGAACGGACAGGCCAGGTGCTGCTCAGGGATTGCAGCCTCAATGGTTCAGGAACGATTGCCCTGGACGCCAGTGAATCGAAAGATATAAGGATAGAGTCCTCCAGGATATTTAACAACAGCAGTAGCTTCACCTATTGCTCCAATACAGAAAATGTAACATTCAGCAATTGCCTGTTTTATGAAAATGCCCTGGAAAGTGCCGGTTTCTTTATTTTTTCTTCTACCGTTCATGTAGAAAATTGTACATTCAGAGATAACGTGATCGGGGGAGGATTGCTTGTGCCTGTCTGCAATGATTTTACTTCCAGGATTTCTTTCTCACAATGTACCTTTAAAAATGTCGAGGAAGTATATGGTCATTGGATAGAACAGGTCATCAGCAATGGAGGTTATACCTTTACGAGATCTGATTTTGAACCATTTTGTACAGATGATCAGAATGGAGATGCCACTACCGCTGATACTGCCTGGGCTGCTGCCTATGGAGATACAGATGCCAGGGATACAGCAGCACCGGCAGATGTGGATTTTAAGGTTACCAAGGAGGAATGGATCAGCCGGCAGATGGGTGAAGAGATCCGGAAGATGAGGCAGGCGGGTGTATCAAAAGGAGAAATGGACCGGTATTGTGACCAGGTATACCGGTATAAAACAAATGCTACAGGTGTTGAGCCTGAAGGAATCAATGTTGATGATCCCGTAGAATACCGGAGAGCTTTGTGTCTGGAACACCTGTACCGCCTTGAAGATCAGAAAAGAGAACCAGACCTGGTCGAGCTGGATGAGATCTTTGATTTCCCCCTGTATACCTATTGGGATAAATTGAATTTTTCAAAAACTGACCTGGCTTCCGAATATCAGAATAATTGGGGTAAACTTATTGTTTCCACCAACCTTATCAGAGGATTCAGAAAGTTAAGTTCAAACTTTTATGAAATAGACCTGGATTATATTTTTGTGACGAAGAAGAGTAAAAAGTTCCAAAATGTCCATTCCAGGATAAGGGTACAGTTTGAGAAAGATAAAATAAAAAGCATCTCCCCCGTCGATAATTAAAGAATGCTTTACGGCTCTTTTACCATAGGTATAAAAGCCGGAAGACCTGAGTAGTACTGTCTGAGCAGGAATCGATACGGGTCGATGCCATGATGAAAATATTTTGGAGCCCCTGTATAGTAAGCCTCGTAGGCATCGTTGACAGAAAGGATAATAGGAACTCCCGGGCGGACGAAATAAGTAGTAGGGACAGCTTCCGGTAGCTGCATATCCGGCAAGGATTCATGAATAAATGAGCCGACATATTTTCCCAGGTATTTCTGATAGGCTTCCGAAGATTTTTGAGCTTTTGATTTCATTTTATTAAAAGCATTTTTAAGAAATATTCTTTTCAGGAACGGTAATTCATCAAAGCGGGTCATCAGATTCAATATCGGGTTGGGCTCGTTCATATCAATATCTACCTGCTGGGTCGTGAAGGGCATCTCAGGAACAGGATCATAAGTGTTGATAATGCTGTAGCTCCATTCCGCCTTTGTGGCATTGTCATAATCATAAGCAAAATACATATTGCCCATTTTGGGCGCTGCACTTGCATAGGTCTTCACGGATAAACCGGGATATATTCCTGCCCGTTTTAGCTGTAATAACCATGAACTGAAGTAATAGCATAAGGCGCCACCCTGGGAATGACCGCCGATGATGACTTTCTGAAACCCTGCCTGAACCAGTGAATCTATTTGAGGGCGGAGTTCCTGAGCCAGGTATGCAAACCCGATAAGGAATCCCGCATGTACAGCAGCCCGCGGGTCTGTAGCCAGCTGGTAAGGGAATGTTTGCCCTTTTGATAACCGGATCGTACCCCGGGCTGGTACCATTGCACAATAAAAGTCTTCAAGTACAGATGTCATTTGAGCGGTAGTGCCTCTCAGCATCAGAACGATACAGGAATCATGCCTTATCCACAGATCTGCTACATTGTCCAGCCCCACGGCACGGGTGCGCGCCAGGAAGGTGTACCCGTCCTGGAAATTCTGAAACTCCCGGCTTTGGAGCGTATCAAGGAATGCAAAGTTCAGCTTCAGGATATCTTCACATTCCTGTGCCTGGAACCCGGTTTTGAAATCGAATCCTTTTGCAAATAGGGCATTGCCGTAACTTCCTGTCAGAATCAGAATAGATATGAAGTAGAAATATCGGTTGAGGACTTTTAAGTGCTTCATGTTCAAAATATATTACCGGCTGGTACAAAATAATGGATTATTTCCCGGATTATTTTGTTCATGAACCGGATGAGCGTAAATGATTGATTACTGTTTTGTTCAATTGCAAGTATCCTGTGTTTAGTACTGACCCAGATTGGGATCCGTTGGGTTTTCTCTTTCAATCGGTTACATCAGGCTTATCGCTACACGGATGATAAGAATGTGCAGCACTGAAGCTTATGCGGAGAGCATTAAAATCTGGCCAGTTATTTATTTACATTCTATTTTCTGAAAAAAGAATAAGCCGTTCAGTTGCAACTGAACGGCTTATTCTTTTAATTGATGAAAGCTTTTTTAATTCTAGATACAATTTTCCGAAAAATCATCTTTTAATTTTCTTTGATAACCGTATTTGTTGACCAGTTGTACCATGTTCTTTACCCCGGCTTTCTTGATCATCTTACTACGATATACAGCTATGGTATTGTGGCTGAGTTGAAGGATTTCAGCACATTCCCTTATCGACTTACCCTGCTTAGCGGTATATAATATATCCTTTTCCATATCTGTAAAGATATCCTGCTTCTCTTTGATGTCCTCTGAGGTGATCGATTTCAATAAGAGGTGTTGTGTTTTCGTGCAGAGGACGATATTCTCCACTTCCAGCCGTTCTATTATTGATTTAATTTCCGGCGTTGTACACGATAAGTTAATAAGAGCTATCCTGGATTTTTTGATTAAGCTTTTTAAAGTGGCTTCTGCCAAAGGGATAAAATAAAATATGATTTTTGGTTTTAACGGATAATGATTGCATAAGTTTTCCAGGTATTTTACCATTTCCGTTGTCTGGAACTGGAAGCCTAATACAACAGGAACATCCTCCCCGATATTTTTGTCTTGTTCGAAGATTTTGTATGTTGAGATGGAATCAAAGATATTTTCCTTGATCAACATATTCTGAACTCCTAACCAGATAAAACTATTTGGATTATCAGTTATGAATTTTGCAGTTCCCATACCTGTGATTTTTTAAATGATATGATTAAAGTTGTTAAAAATGAAGCCGTTCAACCTTTGTTGAACGACCTCATTTCATATTGATTCAGTTTACTTTATTATTCTTTCACGATTTTGAACTCCCTGATGCGTGCACCCTGAGGGCTGACGATATTCAGATAGTACATTCCTGCAGGAAGTAATTCCAAATCGATAGCCAGGTCCTGATGGTCTGCTACGGACTCAGATACTTTCTGACCCAATACATTGATCAGTTGTACTTGTTCTCCGATCTGTAGCCCGCGAACAAACACGTATTTCTGTGCAGGGTTAGGATAAATCGTAATAGCTCTGCTGTCACAGGCCACGCTGACCCTTCTTATATCACTATACAGGTCCTGTCCGGAGCTGGCCTTCATTCTTAACCTGAAGAAGTGTATGCCATTTTCCAATTGATCAGTTGAATAGGCGTAGCTGCTGTTGTCGCCTTTCGGCTGTTGAGCTGCCAGTGTTTCAAAGCTTAAGCCGTCATTACTGATCTCAAGGTACATAGCCTCACACCCGTCTTCAGAAGCAGTCTTCCATTCTACAGTTGCCGTGCACTCACGGACATAGGCACCAAATGATACCAGTTGAACCGGTAATGGTGCATCTAAGAACAAAGTCACGTTTCCGGGAGTCGGATCTTCTGTCCCTGCATTGTCTATTGATGCTATCGGGACGATAACGTTAGATATGCCTGTGGCCGGATATACGGATATGCCGGTTACACCATTTCCGGGAATATAGGTACTGCTGACCCCTTCTGAAGGCCAGGTACCGGAAGTATAGATCGTACCGTTGATCTCAATACTGTCTGCACCTGTAGGGAAAGCTGTAAACCTGATCGTAGTCACTTCGCCACCTGAGTAATCCTCTGTAGAAGGATCCGTACCGGTAATAGAGGAAGTGAAAGCAGATGAAGGAATTAATACGGCAGTTCCTGCAGGGTAATCACCATCATCATAGATCAGATTGACAACAGTCTCCGGTAGTTCCTGGATACCAAAATTGACATTCTCCTTTGGCGTCAGGTTGTTCACGGTGAATGATGTACTGGCACCGGTTGCATCACCGGTATTTCCGGAATTAGGTATTCCTGTGAATGCACCGGTATAACTCCATCCTTCCGGAGCAGTGAAGGTTTCTGTCAGTTCTTCGCCAGATACAGGAATACTATTGGTCAGCTGAACCGAATAGTTGCCTACATAAGGTACTTCCAACTGATATGTCCCGTCTCCGTTTACCGGAACTGTCGAGATTACATTATGGTCATTGTCCAGCAGGTTTGCAAATATACCTGCAGGAACTGTATTGATTCCATCGGAACTGTTATTGACATTCCCTGCATCGGGATCATTGAAGACAGAACCCTGTACGATCGACTTCTCAAATGGTACAGTGATACTACCGGGTGTCGGGTCTTCGCCATTACCATTGTCTATAGCTGCAATAGGCAATATTACTTCTGCTACACCATCTTGCGGATATACCTGTACTCCGGCGAGACCTGTGCTGCTGCTGTAATTCGCAGTTACACCTTCCTCCGGCCAGGACGCCAGGTTATAATTAGTGCCATTGATGGTCACTGATTCGATGCCGGAAGGGAATCCGACGAACCTGATCTGCTGTACGGTACCCCCGGAATAGTCAGTAGTCGATGGGTCACCGGATGCTGTGGCATTGATGAATATAGAGCTGGGGAGCGTAATGCTTCCACCATGTGCCGGTGCCAATCTTGGTGTCATCGTATTGACTACCGTTTGGGGTAATCTTTGGATCCCGAAGTTGACATTGTTCACTGCAATCAGATCTTCTACAGTTACCGGAGTGCTTTTTCCAATACCGTCTTCATCATTTCCTGTATTCGGCTCGCCAATATAGCTGCCGGTATAAGTCCACCCAGATGGCGGTATATAGCTGCCGGTATATTCTGTACCGATCTCCGCAGCACTATTCCCTAAGCTTACGCTGTATGACCCTGTATTGCTGAGCGGGAAGCTGTAAGCCCCGTTCGAAGGTACCAGAGTAGTGGCCATGACAATGCCGGCCTCATTCAACAGGTGCGCATAAGTACCTGAAGGAATAAGGTTTGTCCCAGATGTACTGTTGTTTACCAAACCTGCATCCGGATCATTGAATACATTACCACTAAGGGTTGTGGTTGCAAATGGAAGATGAATACTTCCTGCAGTAAGATCCTCGGTCCCTGCATTGTCAATAGCTGCTATCGGCAATACAATACCTGTCACTCCCAAATCCGGGTATACGGTTACACCGCTTATCCCGGTGATAGGATTATAATCAGCTACTACACCTTCAGCAGGCCAGGTGCCGGATGTATAGGTCTCGTCACCGATGGTAACACTTGCTGCACCCTCAGGGAATGCAGTAAACCTTATATGTGTCACTGTACCATTGGATTCATCTCCTGTAGGTAAAGCAGTACTTCCTTCTTCAGGGGCAACGAATGCAGTTCCTGGAATGGTAATACCCTCTCCGGTTGCAGGAGCAAGCTGTGACGGGAAGTGATACACTACGGTCTCAGGAAGTTCCTGAATACCGAAGTTGACATTGTTCTGCTCATTCAGATCCTCCATCACAAATGATTCACTGGTGCCTGTAGTATCCAAAGTATTCCCTGTACCAGGTACCCCGATTTTAGTACCGGTATAAGACCATTCTTCCGGTGCTCCAAATATTGTACCAGACCAATCATCTCCGATCTCCGGTTCTGATGTGCTGATCCTGACCTGATATTCACCCCTGTAAGTGACAGGGATACTATAAGTTCCGGCTGTATTGACTTCGGTATAAGACCTTACTATTCCGTTTTCGTCGATAAGAGCAGCATAGATACCTGCCGGGATAGCATTGTCTGTTCCGGTGCTGTTATCTACATCTGCAGCGTTCGGGTCATTGAATACATTCCCGTTTACGGAAGTTGCTGCAAATGGAATGGTCACTTTTCCTGGTGATGGATCTCCCATCCCGCCATTATCTATCGCGGATATCGGAAGTTCTACTTTTGCTGCTCCTGCTGAAGGATAGACAGCTACACCTTCAATACCCGTAGTAGAGTTATAAGGAGCACTTATACCCTCGATTGGCCAGGTAGATAGTTTGTAAGTACTACCGTTAATGGTGATACTATCTGCACCGACAGGGAAATCCGTAAACCTGATGCTGACTACTGCGCCCACAGTCCCGTCACCGGTAGAGGGATCATAATCTTCGTAAGCATTGATAAAGATCGTACCGTCCAGTATCAGGCTGTTGCCGGGAGCCGGCGCCAGTCTGGGTTCATCAATATTCACAACTGTGTTCGGTAATTCCTGGATAGCGAAGTTGACATCTTCCTGTGCTGCCAGGGTATTCATAGTAATTACAGAACTTGTTCCCGTTTCATCGCCGGTATTGCCAGGATCTGTATCCGGGTTGCCGGTATAGGCTCCCATATAAGCCCATCCATAAGGAGGAACGAAATCTGAAGTCCATTCAGCACCTTCGGTAGCAGCGCCATTGCTGATTTTAACCGTATAATTGTCTTGATAGGTCACCGGTAGCGTATAGCTGCCGTCCGTATTGACTTCGGTTTGAGCGATCACGATGTCGTCATCATCCAGAAGTAGAGCATAGAGCCCGGCAGGTACCAAGTTATCGATACCCGTGATCGGATTCACATTACCTCCGTCAGGATCGTTGAAGATATGACCGCTGATGTATGTATTTTCAAACGGAATCGTAATCTTGCCCGGGCTGGGGTCCTCAAATCCTGCATTGTCAATAGCGGCAATGAGCAATTCTACTTTTTCTGCGCCCGTTTTGGGATATACCGCAACACCTGTGATCCCATCTTCCGGATCGAAAGTGGTTACCACGCCTTCTGAAGGCCAGTTATCTTCCCAATAAAGGGTATCCCCGATCGATACCGTGTCGGCATTTTCAGGGAAAGAAATAAACCGGATACCGGTCACTTCACCTCCGTGGTAATCTGAAGTAGAAGGATCCCCGCTCTCCAGTGCATTTCTGAAAATGCTCCCATCCAGTACCAGGCTGTCTCCAGGTGCCGGCGCCAGTCTCGGAACATCGGTATTCACTACCGTCTCCGGAAGATGCTGGATGCCGAAGTTAGCATCGGTTACATTCGAACCATTGATCTCAATACCTGTAAGTATACCATCGGTTTCATCCGGAGTGGTCACACCGAGCTGTTCACCGGCATTGGCCCATCCTTCAGGGAGGCTGATGACGATATCACCGGCATTGCTGCCTACAGCAGGGTTTGTTCCCGGTTTCGAGGTCAGGATCACAGAGTAGTCTCCATTAGGTACAGCAGGGAATGTGTAGGTACCTTCATTACCCGATGTCATGAGGACATCTGTCACCTGGTACACTTTATTATCTGCGTCAACCAGCACAGCGATCAGGTCTCCGCCCAGTGCAGGGTCGAGATCATTGTCGATATTGTCCCCATCTACGTTTCCTGCGTCAGGATCATTTTTGACATTACCGCTGATACTGTAGCTTGTGAAAGGGATATTCAAGGCGCTTTCATTGCTTTGCGCACCGGCATTATCGGTAGCGATGAAAGGTATAACAACTGTCACGGACGGGCCGTCTACCGGGTCTACCGATACCTCTTTGTCCAGGTCACCAGTGGTAATATTGATAGTGATTCCATTGACGGGATCAAATGCTACACATGTAGTAGCACAACCTTCCGGTATATCGTCTTCCGTAGGGTAATAAGTAGTATCACCTACCGTGATAGAAGTAGCGTCTTCAGGGAACTGGGTGATGGTAATTGAAGTAACGGTACCCCCGTTGAAGTCTTCGAAATCAAAAGTTTTGATATCTGAGGGCAGGGTGTACGTGTTGGTTCCGCCCGGGTTAGATACGGGTTCTAATGTATTGCTATCCGTAACCGGAGGCTGCTGGATGCCGAAGTTGGCATCAGTTACATTCGAACCATCGATCTCAATACCTGTAAGTATACCATCGGTTTCATCCGGAGTGGTCACACCGAGCTGTTCACCGGCATTGGCCCATCCTTCAGGGAGGCTGATGACGATATCACCGGCATTGCTGCCTGCAGCAGGGTTTGTTCCCGGTTTCGAGGTCAGGATCACAGAGTAGTCTCCATTAGGTACAGCAGGGAATGTGTAGGTACCTTCATTACCCGATGTCATGAGGACATCTGTCACCTGGTACACTTTATTATCTGCGTCAACCAGCACAGCGATCAGGTCTCCACCCAGTGCAGGGTCGAGATCATTGTCGATATTGTCCCCATCTACGTTTCCTGCGTCAGGATCATTTTTGACATTACCGCTGATACTGTAGCTTGTGAAAGGGATATTCAAGGCGCTTTCATTGCTTTGCGCACCGGCATTATCGGTAGCGATGAAAGGTATAACAACTGTCACGGACGGGCCGTCTACCGGGTCTACCGATACCTCTTTGTCCAGGTCACCAGTGGTAATATTGATAGTGATTCCATTGACGGGATCAAATGCTACACATGTAGTAGCACAACCTTCCGGTATATCGTCTTCCGTAGGGTAATAAGTAGTATCACCTACCGTGATAGAAGTAGCGTCTTCAGGGAACTGGGTGATGGTAATTGAAGTAACGGTACCCCCGTTGAAGTCTTCGAAATCAAAAGTTTTGATATCTGAGGGCAGGGTGTACGTGTTGGTTCCGCCCGGGTTAGATACGGGTTCTAATGTATTGCTATCCGTAACCGGAGGCTGCTGGATGCCGAAGTTGGCATCAGTTACATTCGAACCATCGATCTCAATACCTGTAAGTATACCATCAGTTTCATCCGGAGTGGTCACACCGAGCTGTTCACCGGCATTGGCCCATCCTTCAGGGAGGCTGATGACGATATCACCGGCATTACTGCCTGCAGCAGGGTTTGTTCCCGGTTTCGAGGTCAGGATCACAGAGTAGTCTCCATTAGGTACAGCAGGGAATGTGTAGGTACCTTCATTACCCGATGTCATGAGGACATCTGTCACCTGGTACACTTTATTATCTGCGTCAACCAGCACAGCGATCAGGTCTCCACCCAGTGCAGGGTCGAGATCATTGTCGATATTGTCCCCATCTACGTTTCCTGCGTCAGGATCATTTTTGACATTACCGCTGATGCTGTAGCTTGTGAAAGGGATATTCAAGGCGCTTTCATTGCTTTGCGCACCGGCATTATCGGTAGCGATGAAAGGTATAACAACTGTCACGGACGGGCCGTCTACCGGGTCTACCGATACCTCTTTGTCCAGGTCACCAGTGGTAATATTGATAGTGATTCCATTGACGGGATCAAATGCTACACATGTAGTAGCACAACCTTCCGGTATATCGTCTTCCGTAGGGTAATAAGTAGTATCACCTACCGTGATAGAAGTAGCGTCTTCAGGGAACTGGGTGATGGTAATTGAAGTAACGGTACCCCCGTTGAAGTCTTCGAAATCAAAAGTTTTGATATCTGAGGGCAGGGTGTACGTGTTGGTTCCGCCCGGGTTAGATACGGGTTCTAATGTATTGCTATCCGTAACCGGAGGCTGCTGGATGCCGAAATCCGCATCTGCAATTACCGAACCTGCGGCAGAAACGGTAATGCCATTCAAGATCCCGTCAGCCGGATTATCCAAAGAAGCGTCACCCAATTGTTCGCCTGTATAAACCCATCCGGCAGGAGGGGTTATTGCTAACGTGGAAACATTTTCTCCGATAGCATCACTGGTTAGTGCATCCTCGTCATTTGTAGTCAGGATAATCCTGTAAGTACCCAGAGGAATACCCTTAAACATGTAATTCCCGTTGGCAGGATCAATTGCCTGGAATGCAGTGATTACATTCGCATCAGAGACAAGAACTGCATAAAGGTTAAGCTCTTCATCCAATGGTGCCTGGTCATTTATGCCATCTTCTATACCATTGATATCGTTAAAGACAGTACCGCTAACAGAATTACATAAATCATCAATTTTATCAAAGGTTATCGTACTTTCATTTTTTCCAAATAAATCCAAAGGATCACTAGAAGGCTCATCTTCACCATAGTAGGGTGACAAACCTCCGAACTCGGACTGGAAATTAACAGTGGCCATATCAGTAAAGTCAGAAACTGCATCCGGGGCAATGGCTATACTTAAATCAAAGGATATAATAGTGGGCCCGGGAGGAATGCTAATATTGTTAATATTAAGATGATTGTTTGTTCCTTCATCTATACTCGTAATGTTAACTTCTATATCTTCACCAAAAAAGCTTTCTAAGCTTGTTTTGATTTCTTCTTCAGAATCGGCAAATGTGAATCGGTTATCTAATGGGAAGTTAAAAGTTATTCCAGAGAAACCTTGGTCGGCATTGTTATGGGCAATCAGGTTAAAATCAAAAGCTCCGGGTGCAGAACAATTCGGGATTTCAACTATTCCATTTTCTCCTGCAGTGAGACTGAGACTTAATCTGTATGCACATTCACAGCCGTCTGATTGATCTGATTGTTCCGATGTTGCTAAAAACCTTGGCAATCCTAAACTATCTGCATCGTTATTTAAATGAATATAATACATGTTGTTTTGCGCGCCAGCACCATATGTTACACCATAACTAAACAGTTGTCCTCTTTCATTAAAGAATAATGTACCCATTGTATAGTTGGCAGTTTGGCCTACTTTTACTATATTGGGAGTACCTGTATTGTAATTTTGTATTTCGTATAATCCTCTCTGTGCTGAATCTACATGATTTATAGGCGCGTTGGAAGGATGATACCAAGCGTAAGCTTTATGCGTTATTGGATCAAAAGCAATATCTCCCCAAACTCTGCTATTATTTCTTGCCGCTTTCATTCCACAATTGACAGATTCTGCAGTCAAATCCGGCCATTCTTTCAGGTCTATCTTATAAAGTTGTACCGTATTATCATTGCTTAAGATATACATTATTCCATTAGCGTCAACACCGGCATTATTAAAATCATTGTTTGGCAAGCCGCTAATTTCATCTGATTCATCATAGGTACCATCTGCTTTAACCCTCAAAAATCTTGTCGAGGTAGCTAACCAATTCTGGGTAAATACATATCCGTTATAATAGACTGTTGCATTAGTCCTAGTATTAGGATTTAATTGGTTGTAATTTTCAACATTCACCCCACTCTCACTGTTAGTTACGGAACTAATCCTGGTAATATAAGGGTTGCCTCCCGTTCCATTCCCAAATTGTCTTGTAAAGTAAAGGTTACCATTACAAGGAACATCCCCGGGAGATTCAGGTTGCGCTCTTGCATTTTGAACCGGACCGGCCAGCGAGAGAAAAGCCATAGCAGGTAATATCCACCGCTTTCGGAAATGTTGACTCCCAAAACTGACATTCTTCAGGTTTTTCCCATACCTGAAACCAAGTGTCCATTTTTTTGAACTCATAGTAATTGATTTTTATTTATGATTTAATCCAATTGATTGATTAATAAATATCTTTTAATAAAATAAATATTAATATAATTATTTATACGTATAAATACATTTGAAAACTATTTAATGTGCATCAAACAGCTTCCCTTTCAACTCTTTCCTTATCTATGAGTGGGTTGATTGATTTGGGGTAGATAAGTCCAGGTTGGTAGAAAATCAAATAATTATTATAAGACTAAATAATAATATTATCCTAATTATTCGCGGCCAAAGGTAAGCGTTTTTATATATTATTATACTACCTGTCCGGGTAAAAGATCGCCTCGTGTTGGCTGAGCTGCCCGAAGTGATTTTGTATGATCTGGTCAAAGTGCTTCAAGAATACGTTTACCATTTTTTAACGTAACAGGTTATGTGACAGGGGTTTCTTTCGTGCATTTAAAAAGGTACAATGAAAATAACCGGGATTTTCTTACCTGGTAGCTTTTCTCATGGTCATATGGAGACCAGGGCAGTTTACGCATTAAGCCGTAATGTTACAGTCTGTGGATTCCCGGCTTTTGAAGCACTTTCCGTCTTTATGGTTAGATTTGTATGGAATATCTATACTAATCCAGTTTATACAGCGTGTACATAGACCAGAAGACCTTACAGGATTTATCCATATTTCATAGATCAGGCGGTGTATATCACCTGATCAATCAATGTACTACTTTAGGCGGGGCGGCCTGGCTGAAGCAGTATATGGCACAACCACCTGCCGATTACAATAAACTACTACAGGTCCAATCGGCCATAAGATATTGGAGCCGGCACCATGAGGAATGGTGCGGCAATATCAATAATGGTACAATGCTGATGGTAGACAAATTCTATTCTTCTTCCGAGACGATTATCAATAAACCTACGGCCGTATCCCTGATGGTGGATAAGATCATAAGACACCTGATCCCCAATAATGAACAATCCCTGTTGAAATTCTCCATTACCCAGGTAATGGAATTTGTCAAAGGCTGTCACTATCTCGCGATACAGCATTTGCACCGGGATACTCCTGAATACCTAAGGGAAATCCTTGCCGAGATGAAATCGATGCTGGAAGCAGAATTACCCGCCAGGCTGGTGACAACATCCATAGAGGCACCCTTCAAGGTGCTGATGACATTGAGTTACTACACCAGGAAGAACCTGAAAAGCACGATTGCCCACCTGGTTCGCCTTTTTGAAAAAATAGATGCGCTGAGGGGAATGGCCATAGCAGGGTTGAAGAGGGACTGGGTCTTCCCGGAGCTGCTTCCGGAAGCTCCTTCCGTATTCCATGTGAAAGGATTATATCACCCGCTCCTCGAAAACCCTGTAGCTTATGACGTGTCTTTTTCCGGGGAAAAGAACTTTATGTTTCTCACAGGTGCTAATATGAGCGGCAAATCCACGCTGATCCGGAGCATGGGGATCTGTGCTTATCTGGCACATCTGGGACTGGCCGTTCCTGCCCGGCAGGCCAGGATCAGTTTCCTGCATGGGATCATCACCAACATGCAGATCGAAGACAATATATACAAAGGTGAAAGTTACTTTTATGCCGAAGTGCAGCGCATCAAAAATACGGCCATCCAGATCTCCGGGACCCATTACAACCTTGTGCTTATGGATGAGCTCTTCAAGGGAACAAATGTACATGATGCTTATGAATGTACGC
Organism: Taibaiella sp.; assembly: GCA_019739295.1. The sequence continues at coordinate 44,824 of JAHHDV010000029.1, read as the reverse complement.
AGGCAGTCATCCGGTCTCTGGTCCAGAGTAAGACGGATATGATGGCTTTGTCCACGCATTTATATGAAATAGGCGGACGCTTCGCATCCGTACCCAATATCCAGTTCCGGTATTGTGAAACGGTGATGAACGAAGATGGTACTTTTGCATTTACCTATCAGCTTAAGGAAGGGGTGTCCAATGACCGGATCGGATACTTGGTGCTCAAAAATGAAGGGGTACTGGATATCCTGGAAAAGTTAAAATAGCATTGGCAGGTCTCAGGAAGCTTGCTTCTGAAAAATAAACCGGCAGATATTCACGGAACGGTTTTATTCCAGATAAGCAATCGGGTCTTCCAATACGAAGGAAGTCCTGACCTCATGTCCTTCCCGCATCAGGATGATATCGATCTCCTCGCCCTCTTCTTTGGACAATAGCTGGTAGATTTGATTCATCGTCAGCTTACCGGTTGCTTTTCCATTGATGGATTTGATCTTATCCCCTTTTTGAATGCCTGCCAATGCGGCAGGTGAATTTTTTCTGACATTATGAATGGTATAGGCGGGCTTTTCCTTGAGCTCATATTTGAGATGTGAAGGAGACTTAAACACCACTGTTCCTGCATTTTCAGGACGCTGACCATAGGGGATTTCTGTCAGATAACCCACCACTTCCTCATACCACTGGGTGCCGTCATAGATGATATCCAATCCACTCATATTCATCCTGAAAGGTTTATCGATATATTTGTTGGCCCTGAAATAAAAAACCTGGTGCGGGTAATCGAGAATGACGTGAAATCTGGATAAGATTTCAGAGCCTATGGACCCGACACGCCGGGATACGGGATAGGTGAATCTTAAAGATTGGGTGTCCGGCATGGCGATCATTATTTTCTCAAAATGGTATTTACCCATTTGCATTCCCCGGATCCTGCCGCGTTTGCCCTGGATATCACCGCTGAATCCTCTCCCGAGGTGATCTTCCATTATTCTGGATTGGAACGTAAATCCGGGTAAGGTCTGCTCAAAAATCCATAGGGCATCGCTATTCCCAAGATCAATGAGCATCTTGGCATTCGGGTATTGGTGCCGGTCAGTATGCAGGTCGATCTGAACATAAGGTTTGGCCCGGTCAAATGTGATGGGAAGCACCTGGTACTTTCTCAATTTGGAACCGGGTAATTGATGGATATCCCGGTATATCGTGATCGTATTCCTCATATAATTGATCTCTACAGGATAGTCTTTGAAAAATTCATAACCGATGATCCCGTTGATAGGCGTACCGATATGCGCAGAGAAATCAAAAGACTCATTGAGGATAATATAAATCTTGTGGTTGGAGTCCACGTATTTTTCTCCTATATGAAGGGTATTGCCGTGAGAGGCGATACCTTCTACTGTAGCATTGCTTCCCAAACCGTTGAACTGCATGGTCTGGGTATTTCTCAGGTCTACTTCCTTGTCATCCAGGCTGAAGATCAGGGATTCCGCTACACCGCTGTCCAATAAGAAGGATAAATCAGTCCCGTTAATATTGACATCGATAATGATGAGGTTGTTCACCATTCGAAAAGGAATGCTGACCGGTTCATCATCCAGTATGCGGAACGCGGCAATACCCCGGGCAGGCAGGAGACAGGATACCCATAAGATCAGAACCCAAATTATGCGGAAGTACATGTGACGGTAAATTTTGATGCTATAAAGAAGACTTTAAATTCTTTATTAAAGTTAATCTATTTTAGAAAACAGATTATTAAAGCCGTACAATAAGCTGCATTAATAACAGAATTACTGCTCCGTATGAACAATAAGAGTCTGAATACAAGGAGAACTGGATGTGGTTATAACAATATCAGTTCACCTTCTGCCGGAGATAATTGATGTCAGACTCTTCTGAGGGGTAAGGGAAATCTACATTAAAAATAGCATGACACAAAGAGTCAGCGTATTTGACCTCGCCATGCCAAACCAAAGCACCTTTAATCAGCCTGCGCTTTGATCCGTGGTATATCCATAGATAAACGGCTCAGCAGCTCGTAGTTCAGCTGGTTGGACAGCTCCCCGAAAGAAGCGACGGAGATCTCGTTGTCACCGTCCATGCCGATCAGTACGACCCGGTCACCAACGGCGGCTTCCGGGATATTCCGCAGGTCGATCACGATTGAGTTCATATTCACATTGCCCAATACTGCAGCCCGCACACCCGCGATCAGCACCGTGCCGGAGTTACTAAGCATCCGGCTGTAACCGTCGGCATAGCCGACCGGCACCACTCCGATACGCATATCTTCACCGGCCTGGTAGTTATTCCCATAACCGATAAATTCACCCATTTTGACGTCTTTGATAACCAATAGCTGACTTTCCCAGGATAAGACCCGATGCAGTTGAAAAACAGACAGTCGCTTTTGGCGGAGAAGTTCAATCTTAATCTCGGGACTGGGCCAGAGGCCATACTGTAAGATCCCGATCCGGACCATATTATAGCGCATTTCTTTCTGCGTGATGGCAGCAGCGCTGCAACAGGTATGGGTATATTCAGGGTGAAGGCCTGCTTTTAAAAATTCGGAACGCAGGTGTGTAAAACTCTGTTTCTGCGCTTCAATCCGCACATAATTGGCAATACTTTCCGCCCCGGCAAAATGGGTGCAGATTCCTTTCAGCACGTAATGCGCTTTATGTTCGAGCAGAAAGGGTACTACCTGGGCCAAAAGGATTGCTTTTGAAAATCCGGTACGGTTCATACCCGTTTCCAGTTCGATGTGAATCAAAGCTTTCTTGCCGAGATCCCTGGCGATTTGAACGGCGGCTTCAAGCCGCCTGAGATCAAAAACAAAAAATTCAAGTTCATCATGGATAGCTTGTGCGAGATCGGCCTCAGGCAAATGTCCCATCACCATTACAGGTAGCTGTTGTTGAAGACTGCGTTGAACCCGCTGCGCTTCGGAATAGCTGAATACCGAAAAATGGCGGATACCACAACTCTCTGCAATCGGTACAAAGGTTTCTATGCCATGCCCATAGGCATTCCCTTTCACCACTGAAGAGATCAATATGTCTTCTCCCATCTCCTTCTGTAGAAATGCTATATTAAAGGCTAAGGCATCCGGGTCAAGAATAACGTTGCTGGTATGTCTCATACGGTGTCAGTTAACTTTATATCTTTAAAAAATTCCGGGCAATCTGATCAAATAAATCACTTCCTGCTTCGATCAGGTTGTCGGGAAAATCGTAATCCGGATTATGCAAAGCCGGGCAGCCTGTACCGGCCCCGAGTCCAAACATGGCACCTTTAAAATGTTCGGTGAATAGGCCGAAATCTTCGCCCCATTTCACCGGAGCGGGTAAATCATAGACAGGCCGACCCTGCTGAATGGCCACTTGCCTGATCAGCTCAACGATTTCGGGGTGGTTGTTGTTTGCCGCAAATTCCTGTGTCCAGTCCGTTTTAACATCGATCCCGTAATCCTTTCCGGCCTTTTCAGCCAGGGCTTCAATCGTGGCCGACCGCTCTTTTAAAAGTTGATTCTCCCAGCTGCGGATAGTCAGATGCACTTCTCCGTAACCCGCAGAAACGCCGTAGGAGGGTGATCCCATGGTAGTATAGACCGGTGTGACCAAGAAAAAGTCGTCCCTGCTCGTATCAGGTTGGCTGAGCTGAAGGGCTTCCAGCGTCAACCTGGACATCGCTTCCGCAGGGTTTCCCCCCAGCTCCGGTTCTGCTGCATGACTGGTTTTACCATGAAAGCTGATGATGGGAGAGCGGACGGCAGGGGTAAAAGTACCGGAACGCAGGATAACCAGGCCTTCGGGGTAGCCTGGCATATTATGCAGCGCCAGAACTGCATCCGGGCGAATGGTCTCAAAGGCCGGATCATTCAGCACGGCACGCGCGCCCATGCCGTTTTCCTCGGCCGGCTGAAAGAGTAAGTATACCGTTCCTTCATCCGGTGGGTTCTGCGACAGCAGCCAGGCCAGGCGGCTCAGTATGATCATATGGCCGTCATGACCGCATTTATGACTGATCGCTTCGTGTTTCGATTTATGGTCGAAGGTATTAATTTCCGTAATCGGTAAGGCGTCCAGTTCTGCACGAACAAGCACCGTTTTTCCGGCCTGCTTTCCATCGTAGCGGATCAACAGGCCGGTAGTGCCGACCTCTGTTATTGCTGAAGGGTTGAACTGGCTTATGAGTTGACGTATATAGACTTGCGTCTGAAATTCCATCCCGGACAATTCAGGGTTCTGGTGGAGTACTTTTCTTTTTTGTATAAAATCTGAAATATGCATGGAAACGAAAACTTTAAAAAAGATCTTGTAGCTGCTTTAAAGGTAGGTATTTAATAGCGTTGTCTTCGGATTTCTGGGGTGATTCTCATCAACTATCCATTAAATCTAACCGGGATTGTTTTAATCTATTTGGCCTGGTCACAGGATGCCCGGTTGATATCGGGATTCTTTTCATTCTTCACTGACTACGATCCGGAAATGATGCTGATCCAAAGACAGGATATACCAGCCCGGACGAAGCTGCGGAAGCTGGATGTAAGGCAGGCCATTAAGATCATAGGGGTGGTGGAAGACCAGTTTACCGGTCATATCCGTAATCCGGATGTCATTGACCTTCAGTGCCCCTGAATTTGAAATATATAACCGTTCCCCAGCTTTTACAGGATTGGGATACAATTTGAATTTTGTCCCCGGATCTACAGGAAGAACCGATACGCTGCTATCTTCAGCATTGCCGAGGTCTACACAATAATCCAGCTCGTGCCATTCCCACTCTGACTCGTCAAAGCTTGTACTCGGCTGCCTGAATTCCGGTTTCCGGTATACGCTGGCGTCTACTGCAAAAGCGGTAGTGTCACTGGCTGCACCGAAGAGGTCAATACCGGTATCCCCCCTGTACAGGCGCAATGCAGTCTTACCATCGAATCTCAGGGGTGTACCGGCTGTGATAAAAGTGGCCTCAGTCAATTCCAGGCAGTCGAGCGCCCAGTAGGGATGAACCAGAACGGCTTTCCGGCCATGGGCCAGGTAGCCGGACATCTGGTACCCGTTGCCGGACCAGTACAGGGAGCCGGTAGACTCGTTGATTTCTCTTTTGCTGATGGAGTAATTTCTTAAATCCACGGTATGCCCCGTGTTGTTTGTCAGCTCGATCGCTTTATTATATCCGCTGCCTTCTATGATCCTGGAAAAATACAGATCACTGGAGAAAGTATCTTCAGCTGTCGTAGTCACGACCAGGGGAGCGCTGAAAGGGCTCTTATTGTAGCCGGCATCATAGGCCCTGACACGCAATTCATACTCAGTACCCGGATCCAATTGTGTGTATGCAAAAAAATGATTCCTGGTAATACCGGCCAAGGAATCATTGAGGTACATCTCGAACCCCATCAGGTCGGATTCGGAAGTTTCCGCCCACTCTATTTCGATAAAGGTCTTACCCTGGGATACGGTAGCAAGGTATATGGGTTTTTGCGGAGCTACATCATCTGTAGCGGAACCCCATATGGCTTCTGCCCATTCCGGGTGATCGACAAAAGGATTCCTGTTTCCCTGTAATGCATACACCTTATCGTTTCTGATCACTTCCCGTTCCGAAACCGGGTCTGCCAGGTGCCAGCTCATCAGCAGATCGGTCTGCCATTGTTTGAGTGCTACCTCTTGCCGGGTTTCAAAGGGATTCCGGGAATTGGTGGTATCGAAGTAAGGAATCATGGGTTCATACCGGACTGCTACGTACATCAGCATCCTGGCGATATCTCCCTTGAACTCGTCTATAGGCTCGAATACGGTCAATGTATACCCCGGAGTCCCGCTCAGCCCTACTTTACTGCCATTCAATGAAGTAAATGCCGGACTGCTGCCCACTTCTGCAAAAGGATAATTGCTCCTGCGCTGGTTGACCCTTGCATCAGCAGGGACGACAAAATGCATATCGGAATACATCGGATACTGGCCGTTGAAGAAACTTTGGGCGACAATATGTTCCCTGTTCCAGCCCAGCCCTTCCTCACCTGCTCCGGATATCAGGCTGAACTCTTCATAAGTGTAGTTATAAGGATCCGGACCATCCGGGTTTTCCGAGTACAGGTCCATCAGCGTACCATCTGCTTCGTAGAAGGAGTCCCTGTCTGTAAGTGCATACCATCCGGGAAGGTCAGCGTAATGCCAGCTGATATTATTCCGGGAGATGATCCGGTGTAACTGATGCTTCAGGTAAAAAGAGCTGAGGCCTTCCGTACTGTCATAATAACCATCAGGGATCTGAGTCCAGGCAGTGTGGACAAATAAAGAGCAAAGAAGAATGGAGGATCGTATTTTATTCATCAGCTGCCATAGAGGTTTCTGTCATGGAAGATAAAAAAAATCCTGCAGGTGGTGCGGGATTTTATAAAATAACGAGCTGGTATATGCTATCCGGTTGTTTTCAGAACATGACCGTTAATAAGCTATTGCCCTCAGCTTCTTATAGAGATCCATAGCATAGGAGTCCGTACATCCGGTTACAAAATCCAGGATGAACATCACTTTAAGATAGGTATCATGGATTTCGTTCAACCTGCTTTCCTGCCAGGAGAGCAAACGGTATATTTTTTGGGATTTGGGTAACTGGGGCTGGAATACCGCTTTCAATAGTTCCTCCAGCAGCACAGCCAGGATCGTATACCCGCCCAGTTCTATTTCTACCGAACTGGGATACTGGTATATTTTCTGAAAAGAAAACTGATCGATATCCTGAAGGAGCTCCAGGAGACTTCCGGGAAATAAATCGATAAGCGATTGATTCAGCCGGCCTTCCAGGAGGGCCTCTTCCTTTTCCAGAAAGAACCGGGCACAATGGTGTACCATCCAGTTGATCCACGTAGCCCTGATGTAAGCCACCTGTTCTTCGGATGAAGTTATTTTCATCAGGTTCTGTTCTATTTTTTTCCTGTCGAAAACGGGGTCTTTTTCCCCGGAAAAGAAGGGCAGGAACAGATCAAATATCGTTTGCTTATCGATGATGTTCAACCTGTGTGCATCTTCCATATCGATCACCCTGTAGCAGATGTCGTCTGCCGCTTCTGTAAGGAATACAAAAGGATGTCTGGCATATACTGAGCCTGTGCCTTCGATGGAGGGTAAGAAAAAAGTCCGGGCTATTTTTTCGAAGACCGGTTTTTCAGATTGGAAATATCCTGATTTTTTCCGGCTGATGCTTCCTGAAGACTTGCTGAACCCTTCCAGTGAGGATGACGGATACTTGATCATGGAAGCTATAGTAGTCAATGTGAGATTGAAGCCTCCATTGTACAGGCTTTGTTCCTGCGCTAAAATACGGAATGCCATACTGTTTCCCTCGAAATGCTGCAAATCGGCTAATTGTTCGGCACTGATATGCTGCTCAATAAATGCAGCAATATTGGCCGGCATCTCCCTGAAGAAAGTACGTATAGCATCTTCACCACTGTGACCGAAAGGCGGATTGCCGATATCATGTGCCAGGCAGGCTGCAGCGATCACCCAGGATAAGTGCTGACTGTAGAACGTATACACCTGTCCTGAAAATGAATGCCGGGCACATAGCCCTTGGCCTATCAGGCTGGCCAAGCTTCTTCCTACGCTGGCTACTTCCATACTATGTGTTAATCTGTTGTGCACAAAGATGGGGCCGGGAAGTGGGAAGACCTGTGTCTTATCCTGCATTCTTCTGAATGGCCCGGAAAATATGATCCGGTCGTAGTCTCTTTGAAAAGAATTGCGGATGTCCGGTTCTTTTTTCAGCTCCGGATGGACACTTTCCTTTTGTCTTTGCGTAGTAAAGAGTTGCTCCCAGTTCATGGTCTCAGGTTTGTTGTAGGAAATCTCAGAAAGCTGCAAGATAATTGATATTCACCCTATATTCAAAAATCAGATGCATAATAGCCGGTACTACAAACGACGAAATAAGGGAATAGGACCTCCTGGTGACCTGTTATCCCCAGAAACCTTGTATGTCCTCCTTTAATCATCATTTTACAGACCAGGAAGGCATTGATCATATCAAAACAGGAAAGCCTGATCCGGGAAAGTTGTGGCTGACCCGGGTACAAACCATACCAAAAATGCAACAGCCGAAGCTGTTGCATTTTTGGTATCAATAACATGTCCCGGGATTACGGAGCCACCAGCCTGAAGCCATTACCATGGATATTCACGATACTGACATTCTCATCCTCACTCAGGTATTTTCTTAATTTGGCAATGTACACATCCATACTTCTCCCATTGAAGTAAGTGTCTGAACCCCAGATGCGCTTCAGGGTTACATCTCTTGGAAGCAAATCATTCTTGTATTCGCAGAGCATCTGCAATAAAGCATTTTCTTTTGGAGAAAGCGTGATCTCTTTTCCCTCTGCTTCCAGAATCCTTAATTTGCTATTGAAGTTGAACTTTCCAATTTTAAATTCTATCTGCGATGGATTTTTGTCCTGAAGATCCTGGTTGCGTTTCAATACAGCTTTGATCTTGTGGAGCAATACTTCGGAGTCAAAAGGCTTGGTGATGTAATCATCTGCTCCCAGCTTGTAACCGGTCAGCAGGTCATCTTTCATATTTCTTGCAGAAAGGAAGAAAAGCGGAACATCCGGATCCACGTTTCTGATTTCTTCAGCCAGTGTAAATCCATCCATATTGGGCATCATTACATCTAAAATACAAAGATCAAATTTTTCTCTTCTAAAAGCCGCCAGCCCCAGGATACCATCGCGGGTTAATTCTACTACAAAGTCATGAAGCTCTAAATAATTCTTCAATACTTGTCCCAGATTGGCGTCGTCCTCTACCAAGAGAATTTTTGCTTTTTCGTTTTCCATATTCTGTCTATTTCGAATTTAATTGTGTTCTATAATTAATTTTATAGTGTGTAAAGATAATAGTAAAAAATTAAAATCTGGGACATTCCCAGGGAGTTTTTCCATGGATGCCGGACTTGCCATAGAACCCCTGAAATACCAATGATACCTCAAATGCACCATTGCCTTTGTTCGCTCTGGCGAGGCCGGATGTGGTGATGTCATAGGTCATCGTCAGCCTGACATCACTCCATTCTATACCTATCAAAGCGATTACAGATTCCTTATACCTGTAGTATACTCCGGTATAAAAATAACCGGGGAGATCAGAATCCATGCCCTGGAAATCCTTGGCAATCGTAGCTCCGGCAATGATGTTGGTGGCTTTCTGCATGAAGGTAAGATAGGCGGATGGCGTGACTTTCCATCCCCGGTCCAGGACCACGATGGCATCTGTAGTCAGCATGGGCCTGAATCCAAGCTTATTGGCGGAGCCATGCAGCAAACTCACCTTCGGCCTGTTGATATGAGCCATTCCCGCCCCGATCTTGAAGTAGATGTTCTCGCTGGGGAAATAGGAATAGTTGATTCCCGCGATAACATTGGTATAGGTAGCTTTTTCCAGGGTCCTGGACTCACCGTTGGGCAGGGATTTATTGAAAGAAAAACCGTCCCACTGGGCATCGAAAGAGAGCTTTGCAAAATCGATGGAACGGGTATTATAGCTCGCACCTATGCCCACCGAAAGGATACTGGATTCGCTCAGCATCAGGTGATATGCCATATTCATCCCATAAGCGGTCATGGACAGGTCGCCATCACCTGCCTTATCTGAAAGCCCATAGAAACCTATACCGAGCCAGTTGGTAAACTGGTCATTTCTCAGGGTCTGGAATTCTCCGGCTACTGCAAAAGTCTTGAAAGGTGCAGGGATAGAGGACCATTGATTGCGGTAGATGCTCGTTATCCTGAAGTCCCGGTCGGACATCAATGCCGTATTAGCTGCGTTTTGCAGCATCGGGGTATTGTAATATTGACTAAAATGAATATCCTGAGCAGATAAATGACCAGGGATAAACGATCCTAGCAGCAAGAAAATGAGGAATATATATTTTCTCATAAGATCCCGGCAATACAAGGTGTAATTTTATTTAAAGGTACTAATATAAGATTAAAATTTAAATTTCAAGGTATTATTTTCATATTCCGGGGCTTTGTACCGGGAAGATGCGGTCAAATTTTATTTAAAAAACCTTACGGATCCTGTACGGATTTTAAAAATGCTGGGTTCTGGAAACCGGGAAGAAGGACTGGTTCCCGGTCAGCAGCGGGGCTTGTTATTAATAGGTGTTTTGAAAATATGTGTTTACCATTTCTTTACAAGTTTTTATACTGCTTTTTATTACATTTGTCATCAGAGCGTCATTTCACTTTTATCAGAAATTATAGCCTTATGTCAGTGTCATTAGAAGAAGCAAAGCAGTTAGTGCAGAAGCGTGGATATATGGATTACCCTATAGATCCGGCTTTGGATCTATTTGAAGAAATAGAGAAATTAAAGAAGGAAAAAAACGCCATCCTCCTGGCTCACTATTATCAGGAGTCCGAGATACAGGATGTGGCTGATTATATCGGAGACAGTCTGGGGCTGGCGCAGCAGGCTGCCAAAACGGAGGCGGATATCATCGTTTTCGCCGGGGTACATTTTATGGCTGAAACCGCTAAAATCCTGAACCCGGATAAGAAAGTTTTGCTGCCGGACCTGAACGCCGGGTGTTCGCTGAGCGATAGCTGTCCCCCGGATCAGTTTGCCAAATTCAAGGCGGCACATCCTGATCATATCGTGATCTCCTATATCAATTGCAGTGCAGGGATTAAAGCATTGAGCGATATTATCTGTACTTCGAGCAATGCAAAATTGATTGTGGACAGCCTTCCGAAAGATCAGAAGATCATCTTCGCCCCGGATAAAAATCTGGGTGCATACATCAGCAAGACCACCGGCAGGGACCTGGTGCTTTGGAACGGAGCCTGTATGGTCCATGAGATCTTTTCTGTTGAAAAAATAGTCCGGCTCCGGGAGCAGAATCCGACAGCTAAGATCATCGCTCATCCCGAATGCGAGGAATCATTGCTGAAGCTGGCAGATTTTATAGGTAGCACCACACAGTTATTGAAATTCGTAGAACAGGATACTGCAGATACATTCATCGTAGCTACGGAGACAGGTATCCTGCATCAGATGCAGAAGAATGCACCCGGTAAGACCTTGATCCCGGCCCCTCCTGAGAGTAACTGCGCTTGCAATGACTGCCCGCATATGAAGCTGAATACTTTAGAAAAGCTGTACCTGAGCATGAAGTATGAGACCCCGGAAATCTTAATGGACGAAAATCTCAGGAAGGCGGCGAAGAAACCTATAGACAGGATGCTGGAGCTGAGTGAACAACTGGGGTTATAATAAGTCCGTCAGCCGCTAATGCTTATCGGGAAATCCCGTCGAGGCATTATCGGATTCTTCGATCAACTTTTACAATTTTCTTCCTCTGCAAGAAATTCAGGACGAAAATACCTGGGGGTCATCAATCGCAATTCGTAAACGATCCTCCTGCTTCCATTCTTAATCATAAAGGAATGATTCCGTAACAGGGAGGTAACACAGCAGGTTCAATTTTGCAGCAAATGAAATTGAATATGCTTAAAAAATTTACATTGCTGGCCGGAGCGATGACCGGAGTGGCAATCGGAATCCACGCACAGGTGACCACATCTTCTATGGATGGATTTATTACTACAGATGGTAAAGAGCCGGCTGTCGGGTATTCCGTTAAGGTGGTACATACCCCTTCAGGCTCAGAGATGAATACGTTTACCAATGAGAAAGGTTATTTTTATGTTGACGGGCTCAGGACAGGCGGCCCGTATTCAGTACAGATAGAAGGTGATGGATATGTCTCCCACCCGGAGAACCAGATCTACCTGGTACTGGGGGAGACTTATAGTCTTAATATGAACCTTGCCGGGATTTCTGCCAGAGAAGAACTGGAGGGTGTGGTTGTATTCGGGACCCTGGACCCGGTCATGAACAGCAACAGGACCGGTGCTTCTACCAATATCAATAATAAGACCATCAGCAGGATGCCGACCATATCCAGAAGTCTTACGGACTTCACCAGGCTGACACCCCAGGCCAATGGGAACGGCTTTGCAGGCAGGGATGGCAGGTACAATAATCTTCAGATAGATGGAGCTAACTTTAATAATGCCTTTGGGCTTTCATCCGATCCTCTTCCGGGCGGTAGCAACCAGCCGATCTCTCTGGATGCTATTGAAGAGATATCAGTCAATATCGCTCCTTATGATGTTCGCCAGACGGGGTTCACAGGTGCGGGTATCAATGCTGTGACCAGGAGTGGTACCAACGAGTATGAAGCAAGTATTTATACTTTTGCAAAGCCAAGGTCTTTCTCGGGATTGGATATCGGTGAGGAATATCTGGACCCGGGATCCAGAACAAGTAACAGCATTTATGGAGGCAGGTTCGGAATGCCGATCATTAAAAATAAATTATTCTTCTTCGGTTCACTGGAATACGAGGAGCAGAATGCGGCAGGGAACAACTGGATTGCCAATGACGGAAGCGCTTCCGGTTCCAATGTGACCCGCGTGCTGAAAAATGACCTGGAAGATGTAGCCAGTTACCTGAAAAGCAATTATGGTTATGATCCCGGAAGGTACCAGGGATATGCCAACACCTATAAGAGTTCGAATATAAAAGCATTGGCCAGGATAGACTGGAACATCAGCAGCAATCACAAGCTGACCGTGAGATTCAACCTGATGAACGGCAGCTCGCAGCAGGGAGCCAATGCCAGCTCAGGACCCAATCCGAGGTCAAGTGTATCGCGTATCAGCAAAGAATCAATGGTATTCGAGCATGGCAATTATTCCCAGGATAATAAGGTAATGTCCTTTACTGCAGAGCTGAACAGCAGGCTGTCCGATGTGTTGAGCAATCAGTTCTTAGCTACCTACAGTAAGATCAATGATGTGAGGGGCACGACGGGGGACATCTTCCCGTTTGTAGATATATGGAAGGATGGCAGTAACTATATCAGTTTCGGTACGGAGCTTTTCTCTTATGACAATGAGGTGATCAATAATAATATTACCATTACGGATAACCTGACCTATATCCTGGACAACCATACCTTCACCGGAGGTTTGAGTTTCCAGACGATGTCCTTTGGGAACTCATACAAGAGGATGGGCACATCCTATTACAGATACAATGACCTGAGTACATTCCTTGCCGGAGGCAAACCCGATGTGTATGGAGTTACATATCCTTATGCGGGAAATGACGGCTATGCACGCGTGCAGTTTGGACTGGCGGGAGTGTACCTTCAGGACAAGTTCAATGTATCGCCCTGGTTCAATCTTACCGGGGGTGTAAGGGTAGATATGCCTTTATTCTTCAATGAGCCTTTGAATAACCCGGCGATTGATAACCTCGATCTATTGGACAAAGACGGAAATGTTACAAATTACAACACCGGCTTATGGCCGAAATCTACCCCTCTGTTCTCTCCAAGACTTGGCTTCAACTGGGATGTACTGAAAAATAAAACTTTACAGGTGCGTGGAGGAAGCGGTATCTTCACAGGTAATATTCCTTTCGTATGGTTTACGAATATGCCGACCAACTCCGGCATGCTTCAAAATACTTTCGAACCGGTACCTGCAGAGATATTGGATCAGATTACACACATTGGAAGGCGACCCCATGTACTGGGTCAGCAGATTGCCGGGTTCTTTCCCCAGCGCTCCGGGTGAGAAAGCCTCCGGTAACATAGCGCTGATCGACAGGTCGTTCAAGATGCCTCAGGTATGGCGTTCTAATCTGGGTATCGATTACAGAATCCCGAGTACGCCATTGACCGTTACGGCAGATGTCATCTTCTCCAAAGATCTGGTAGGTGTCTACCAGTTCAACGCCAACAGAAAAGCTGCTACAGACCAGCTGAACTTCGAAAATGATGACCGGGATCTCTGGGAAAGTCCGGATGATGCAAGGTATAACAAAGAAATAGGCAGCATTATACCTGTACTGAGCAATACTGGCAAAGGATATTCTTTCGCTTCAACAATCGGTATCTCCATGGCTGAGACACAAGGATTATACGGCTCTGTATTCTATACTTATTCCAATGCTATGGACGTGACCGGGAACCCGGGATCGGCAGCTAATTCTGCCTGGTCCAATAACTATAGTGTCAATGATCCGAACGAGCTTTTACTGGGCTTCTCCCAATATGCCATCCCCCATCGTTTGATTGCCAATCTTTCCTATAAGATCCAGAATACGACGTTCTCTTTATTCTATTCCGGATCCAGCCAGGGAAGGTTTGCCTATACCTATTCTAACGATATCAACAGGGATAACGTGACATTGGATTTATTGTATATTCCTAATAACATTAATGCGATGAGATTCGAGGATATTGAGGATGACGGTATGGTATTGTTCACTGCAGAGCAGCAGAGAAAAGCCTTTAATGATTTTGTCAACAACAATAATCTTGCGATGTACAAAGGGACCTATGTGGAAAGAAATAACGGGCTGCTTCCCTGGTTGCACAGGTTCGACGCCAGGTTCCTGCAGGATATCCTGATCAAAACAAGGAACAAAACACATGTACTTCAATTGAGCCTGGATATCATGAATATAGGAAACCTGCTGAATAGTGAATGGGGGGTGCTGCAAGAGCTGAACCTGAACAATAACTTTGCATACAGCCTGCTGAAAGTAGCAGATATCGATGCCAACGGTGTACCTACTTTCCAGATGAATACTGTAAACCAGGACGGGCAAGCCGTACTGCCTACTACACCATTTAGAAATAGGTTTTCATCTTCCAGCACCTGGGGCATGCAGTTTGGTGTCAGGTATTCTTTCTGATCCTTCCCGGAGATACCAGGGTAGTGTTTCCTGATATTACATTATCGGATAACGGATAGAGAATAGCAAGACTGGATCCAGTCTTGCTATTTCTTTTTGAATACAGGGTGATAAGTAGGCGTGCAAGTTGTAGCTTTGCAGAAGACTGATTATACGTTTACCATGAAAGCGAATCTCTTTATTTTCTTTATTTTCTGTAGTCTGCTGGCCGCCTGTGATCCGCAGGAAAGCGGGTCTGAAAAAAAAACGGAACGGATCGATCCGTCACTGGATCAGAATTTCCAGAAATACTCAGCGCATTTCCTCGAAGCGTTATGGCAGGTATTTCCGGAATGGGGGACGGTGATGGGATATCACCAATATGATTCGGTACTTACAGTGCCGGATTCATTCAGTAGCAGTAAGAAATTAGTTTTTTGCCCGGTCGCATTTGGATTCATTGCGTCAATATGATTCGGATAGGCTGAGCCCTTCTGCCAGGATAGATCATCACCTGATAGAGAATTATCTTCAATCCGTGATATGGAAGGCGGAAACCAAAAAAGATGAAGAATGGGATGCATCACTATATAATGTGACCGGTTTGATTGCCTTTATGCTCAGTGAACAATATGCACCCTTAGAGGAAAGACTGACAGCGATCATGTCCAGGATAGACCGTGTGCCGGAGTATTACGAAGTGGGCAGGCTGAACCTGAACAATGCCGTTCCTGAACTTATAGAGCTTTCCATACAACAAAATGAAGGTGGCCTCAGTGTATTGACCAAAGACCTGGCTGATTCCATCCATAAATCCGGGTTGCCGGATTCCGTCCGGTCCGTTTTCAGGGAGAAAAACAAAGAAGCCATTGCCGCTATTCAGGACTTTACCGGTAACCTCAAAGCCGTCTTACCGGAAAGTAAGCGCAGCTTCAGGTTGGGTAAGGAGCTTTATGAGCAACAGTTCAGCTATGATATCCAGTCTGACCTGACAGCAGAGCAGCTGTACCGGGAAGCTTTGAAGCGAAAAGCTTACCTGCACCAGGAGATGGCAAAAATAAGCCGTACCCTTTGGCCGGAGTATTTCGGATCCGCTGACATGCCGGCAGATAGCCTGGTCCTGGTGAAAATGATGATAGATACTTTATCTGTAAATCATGTGAAGCCTGGCGAATTTCAGTCCGCGATCGAAAAGCAGCTCCCTGAATTGACAAAATTTGTCAATGAAAAGAACCTGCTGTACCTCGATCCCTCCAAGCCCTTGGTCGTGCGCAAAGAGCCTGCCTATATGGCCGGCGTGGCCGGGGCTTCCATAAGTGCTCCGGGACCTTACGATACTTCCGGCAATACCTATTATAATGTCGGCAGCCTGGCTTCCTGGCCCAAAGATAAGGCCGAATCTTACCTGCGGGAGTACAATCACTATATCCTCCAGATCCTGAATATACACGAAGCCATCCCCGGACATTATACACAACTGGTGTATGCCAATAAGTCCGGATCGCTGATCAAATCCGTACTGGCCAATGGCGCTATGATCGAAGGGTGGGCTGTGTATACGGAGCAGATGATGCTGGAGAACGGGTACGGTAATGAGGAACCGGAGATGTGGCTGATGTGGTATAAATGGAACCTTCGCACGGTTTGCAATACGATATTGGATTATGCAGTACATGTATCGGGCATGAGTGAAGAAGATGCTATGGAGCTATTAATACATCAGGCTTTCCAGCAGGAGGCAGAAGCTTCGGGAAAATGGAGAAGGGTCAATGTGACCAGTGTCCAGCTGACCAGTTATTTCTCCGGGTATACCGAAATCATCAGGCTGAGAGAGGAATGGAAAAAGAAACAGGGGGATAAGTTTGATTTAAAGGAATTCCATGAGCAATTTTTAAGTTATGGTAATGCCCCGGTGAAGTATATCAAGGAAATGATGATGAGATAGGCTGCAATTTCCTTCAATCCTGTCCTTACCGGCTCATTGATTCCGGATGTACACTGAAAAACCGGGACCAGGATGTGCTCTTCGGGATCAGCTTTATGAGAATGAGTTCCCGGCCGTAGCTATAAGCAGTACGGCAAATGTTGTCGGGTCTGCACAACAGTACGTTACCGGGAGCGGAATACCGTCAAAGCGAGGATACCCTTTAAATCCAGACAAAGTGTAAAATTTTGAATATTAAGCTCCTGTGCGTTTCCCTGCCTGTCATTTTTTCTGTCATAATATGGCTTCCTTTCCCTATTTCGTGGGATTGATTCCTTTTCGGGTTGATATGGAACGACCTGATTAGGTAATTTTGCGGACCTGTTTGAAAACGGGTACAATCTTTACCTATTTGATATCAGAATGAGGAAAATATATTCAGGTTTATTCTTGTCTTCACTATTGGGAAGCCATACATTGACGGCACAGCATACGGATTCGGTAACACTGGACGAGGTGGTAGTGACCGGTCAGTACACACCCCAAAGTATGAAGAATTCTGTATATAAGATCACAGTTATCAACCAGGAGAAGATCCAGGCAAAATCTGCTACCAACGTCCAGCAAATACTCAATACGGAATTAGGCATCCGGTATTCCAATGATATGGCACTTGGCGTATCAGATGTCGGGATGATGGGAATGTCCGGCCGTAACCTGAAGATCCTGATCGACGGTGTACCGGTACTGGACAGGGGGGATATCCGGGAGAGTCTCAATCAAATTGATATTTCGCAGATCGAAAAGATAGAAATGGTGGAGGGCCCGATGTCTATAGTGTATGGTTCGGATGCCTTGGCAGGTGTGATCAACATCATTACTAAAAAACCGGAAGAGGAAAGCTGGCAGGTCAATGCCAGGATCCAGGAAGAGACCGTAGGTAAAGAGTACAAGCCATTCGGTACCAGAGGCCTTCATGCACAGTATGTATCAGCTCAATGGGATCTGGGACACTGGAATGCTATGATCAGTCTGAACCATAATGATTTCCGTGGCTTCGGCGCGGATACTTTCGGCAGGAACCATGCATGGAAACCTAAAGAGCAATGGCTTCCTTCGATGAAGATCGGATACAGGTCAGACCGATTCAATATCTATTACCGTCCTGACTACCTGTATGAGACCATTCTTACCAAAGGGGCGATCAATATGGATACGTACAAAGGTTCGAATAAGGAATTCGTTACCAACAAGACCGCTCACCAATTGCAGGCCGGATATGTCATCAATGACAGGTGGTCTGCCAATGCGATTTCCAATTATTCACATTATACCCGCAATACTTCAACGATTATTAAAAACTTTGCCACACAGGAAGAGACCTTGTCTACTGCACAGGGAGACCAGGACGTGGCCAATTTTGATAATTTTACTTTCAGAACTACCGCACAGTATATCTATTCCGGCAAATGGTCCTTCCAGCCCGGATTTGAGATCAATTACGAACAAGCTACCGGTGACCGTATTGAAGGAACCCCTTCCTATACGGATTTCTCTGCATTTCTTTCAGCGGAATACAAACCTACGAATTCCCTGAACCTGAGGCCGGGGCTGAGGGTCACCAAAAATTCCCTGTATGAAGCGCCACCATTGATTCCGTCTATCAATGCTTTATACAGATTCAATGATCACTATAACCTTCGTGCATCCTATGCCCGTGGTTACAGGGCACCTGCATTAAGGGAACTGTATTTTGATTTCGTTGATGCCAACCATAACCTGAAAGGCAACCCGGACCTAGAGGCAGAGAACTCAAACAGTGTCAATGCATCCCTTACATACATCAATAATTATGAAGGCAACAAAGTGATCAGTTCGGAGCTGGGCGGATTCTTTAATACATTTGATAACCTCATCTCCCTGGCTGCTAACCCGGAAGATCCTAATGAATATATCAATGTCAATATTGATGAGTACAGGACAGCAGGTGTGTCCTGGAAGAACAGGTTCAGGACAGATGACGTAGAGATCGCATTAAGCGGATTGATGCTGGGGCAGTATAACAGGCTTAAAGAAAATGAAGAGCTGTTCCCCGGAGAACGGATTCCTTATTTCAGCTGGAGCCCGGAAGTTTCTCTTGAGGTAAATTATTTGATACAGAAGACCAGGACCAAGCTATCCCTGTTCTACAAGTATACAGGTGTACGCCAGGTCTTCAATTATACTGTGGACAGTATGGACAATTACCAGCTGTACATTGCTAAAATATCGGCATATCACTACGCGGACTTTACAGTCAACCAGTATGTGAATCAATACCTGAATGTATCTGCGGGTATCAGGAACCTGTTCGACCTGGTGAATATTCAGAATACAGGAGTATCCGGGGGCGTACATTCCTCAGGAGGCCCCGTACCGTTCGGATATGGCAGATCTTATTTTATCTCTTTGAATCTTAATCTTTCCAATAACAATAAATCAGAATAATATGAAGAAAATTTGGGCAGGTGCAGCGCTATTGGCATTGCTTTCATCCTGTAAAGATGATGACCCGGTCATTATTCCGGACCCGGCATCAGAGGGAAAACAGGTGCAGATCGAGGGTAATGTAGGTGAGCAGACCGGTGCAGCAGCAGGTAATTCTGTTTTTATAGATTTCAGTACTGACCAGGTAACCCCGCTTTTAAGACAAAGCTGGGATCTGGGGTTTTATTGTGATGATGCCTTCAGGGTCATCATCAATAATACTACAGCTGCAATGGCATATGTTACGGCAAAGACGGACATCAGTACTGTGGGTCCTGAGGATACCGCAGGCGTAACGATGAAATTGTCCTTGTCCGAATTGTCTCCGGAACTTTTTGCATTCTTCGATGATGTGGATGGTAAGATCTCCGGTACCGTAATCCCCCAGGTAAGCGCTACGGATGATGATAATAAAGTCGTCGTCATTAACCGGGGTACTGCAGGTTCCGTTCCGGCCAGGGATTTTTATAAAGTAAGAATTTTGAGAAACGGCGCTTCCGGTTATACGCTTCAATATGCCAGGCTGGATGAAAGCACATTCCGTACATTGGACATTGCAAAAAATGCAGATTATAATTTCCAGCTGATTTCCTTAGATGAAGGTGTGACCGTAGCTCATCCGCAGAAAAATGACTGGGATATCCAATGGTCTTTGTCTATTTACAAGACACCATTCTCGGCTACTGAATATGTCCCTTATGCTTTTTCAGATATGGTCGCCATCAATCACCTGAACGGAACCCAGGCCGTGGAGAAGGAATATGCAACTGCAGAAGAGTGCAATGCTGCTTTTGATAGTTACTCGGCTGCTGACCTGTCCGCAGAGACATTGCTGAACGATAAATGGGTAGTCGGATCCGGCTGGAGAAGAACAGCTGCTCCGGGTGCTACAGAGCCCGCGGGTACCATTAAGACAAAATTCTATGTGGTTAAAGATCATGAAGGCAATGCCTATAAAGTCAAATTCCTGAGCTTCAGCTCTGAAGACGGCGGGGAAAGGGGGAAACCCGAACTGAAATATGTTTTGCTTAAATAAGCTTTCCGAATCCAATCTATTCAAAATTGTAAATCCTTAGTTAAAAAATAAAAAACAAGTTATGAAGAAAAAAATGATGCTCACCGCAGCCCTGGCTACCTTGGCATTCAACCAGTTCGCACAAAACCAGGAAGACCTCAAAGCGATCGAAAATCTATGTGGATGTTTCGAAGTTACCTTCAACTATGCAGAGACATTTACCAATGATACTTCTAAGAAATATTATGCAAAACCTTTAGATAACCACGCCGTTATCGAGTATGTATTCCCTGTAGAAAAAAACAAGGACAAACTTGCCTTACAGCATATCCTGGTGGTAAATGACAAAATGATGATCAAGCACTGGAGAGAAGACTGGACTTATGAGAACAATGTATTCTGGAACTATGATGTCAACGATTCCTGGGTGAAAACATCTGTGCCTGCAGGTCAGGTAAAAGGTCAATGGACCCAGACCGTATGGGAGGTCAGTGATGCACCAAGATACCAGGGTTCATCCCAATGGATCCGCAACAACGGACAGACATTCTGGCTGAATACTGCGGATGCACCGCTTCCCCGGAGAGAGTACACTACCCGCAGGGATTATAATGTAATGAACAGGACCAACCGGCTGATCCTGACTGATTATGGCTATATGCACGAACAGGATAACGTTAAGATCCTCCGTGAGAATGGCAAAGATGAGGTACTGGCTTATGAGAAAGGGTATAACAAATATGTAAAAGTAGACGATAGCAAATGTGCTGCTGCAAAGCAATTCTGGAATACTGCCAAAGATGAATTCTGGAAAGAAGTAAGAACCAGCTGGGAGGATTATTTCAAAAACGGTAAAAAAGTGGAACTGACCAACAGGGTAGACGGAAAACTGCTTTATGAAGCTTTGGATGAATCCGAAAAGAAAAACCTGACCGGGAGCGAAAGAACCAAGGAAATCAAATCCGTATTGGATAAATTTGTGAAAGCGTCTTAACCCGGAGACTTACCTGATGTTTGTTTACTCCAAAGCCGGATTGCAAATCAATGATCTCTTTTGTAATATCGGTTTTGGAGTTTTTATTTCAATTTTCATCCACCTAATTTCATAACATGAAAGCTTTAAAATTATTTTTATTCTTCTTTGCGATGCTGCTGGCACAATTCGTATCTGCGCATACGATGTGGGTACAGGTAGCACCTTCAGGTAAAAAAGGCGTACCTCAGCAAGTAAAAGTGTTCTTCGGGGAATTTAGCTGGGGCCAACCTACCCAAACTGCCAAATGGTTCTCGGATATTAAAGATTACCGGCTTATGGTCACTGCTCCCGATGGTACTACAACTGAACTGACCCAGAAGCAGCAGGATTCGCTTTGCTATATTACGGAATTCACTCCGGAGCAGGACGGCGTCTATACTTTTTGGTTCCATCATGAGGTCAAAGATGTGTACAAGGACAAAAAACTTACGTATACTTCCGCTGCATTCCTGAATGTCAATGCAGGAAAGAAGGACCAGGTTACCTTAGGCCAGGGTCAATACCAGTTGTCCGTGCCCAATCTGAAGAAACCTGATCATATCATCTACCTCGACGGGGGCAAAGCCGCTGCTAATCAGGTATTGGAAATAGTGCAGGAAGGCAATAAAGAAGGCCTGACCGTAATGACCAATGATAAAGGAGAGATTCAGTTCCCTAAGGACTGGAAAGGTAATTATCTGATCGAGATCCCGGATTCAAAGAAGGTAGATCCTACTGATCATAATGGTAAGGTATATGAGTATGACTATAAAACTTTCTCCTATTACCTGAATTTATAAACCAGGCTCAAATAATGCCGAAGGCAAAAAAACCGGACCTCTGGGGTCCGGTTTTTCTTTTTTATCCATCGGGAATACTGGCGGAACTTTGTCCCGGTGGGAATATTTTTGGTGATTGCTAAAGTCCCACAGCGATACCGATACGGTAGCTTAACTGATCTGCATAGGGACTGATCGAGTAGGGTTCCCCGGTACCCGATACCGTTCTCATATTGCGCGGTATGGATTGAAGCACATCATAAAGCAGGATACCATAGAATGATACCTTGTCTGTAATGTAGGCAGTGTATCCGGCACCTACCATCAGGCTGGGTACCGTGTATGAATCCTTTATTTTCTCATAGGCAGTAGCACTGACTTGCTGGTACCCGATGAAATCAATTTTGTTGTATTCAAATTCGGTATGGATAAAATAGCTCTGGAAGAAGTTCAACCTTGCCCATACACCCGGCCCGTATATCCTGGAACGGAATGGTTTGTAATCCAGCCCGCCTGTACTATTCCATAAGGCATAGACATCACGCTGGCTCTCATACATAAACCTGGCACTCAGGCCCGCGGTGAAGTAATCATTGAACTTATACCCGGCCATAGGCGATACACCCACCCGGAGATATTTATATACAATGCCAAAGTCAATTCCGGAACCTACAAAAAACTTGTTGATGTCGAATCCTTTTACAGAAGTATTGTTCCTGTAGTTCGCGTCACCTTTCCGCCCGGTACTGTTGTAAATGACCTGGGCATTCATCGCGGTGGCTATCATCAGGGAAACACAAAGTGTGATCAGTTTTTTCATATTCAATCATTCGTTATTGCTCATGCAAATTTAATTTTATTATATGGAACTTCTACATTTTTTTAGCAATTTGAAGGATTAACTTTCAAAAGATTAACAGAGATTTGCTGGTTGAAGTCCCAATTAAAGAAATAACCGATTTATGAACCAAACATTCCATCCCTGGCATTCAGTTCCTTTTGGCGATATCAACGGGGAAGAGGTGAACAGTATTATAGAGATATCCAAAAATTCAAGAGCCAAATATGAACTGGATAAGGACTCGGGGATGCTGATGCTGGACAGGGTATTGTATTCTTCCGTTTACTATCCTGCCAATTATGGATTTATCCCACAGACCTATTGTGATGATGGTGATCCGCTGGACATCCTGGTCTTATCCCAGATAGAAATCCAGCCACTTACCCTGGTAAAGGCTAAAATTATCGGTGTCATGCGTATGTTGGACCAGGGCGAAGCAGATGATAAGCTTATCGCAGTATGCGCTAATGATATGAGCGTAAACCACCTTCGGGATATCTCTGAGCTGCCAGAGCATTCACTTAAAGAAGTGCGTCACTTCTTTGAGGAATATAAAAGATTAGAAAATAAAGTGGTCAAGATCGAAGAATTCCAGGGGGCAAGGCTGGCGAAAAAGATCTTCCAGCATGCCGTGAATGACTACAAGGAGAAGATTCTCCCGGAGCTGGTATAGGGGCAATGAACGGATAATGTCATTTTGAAGCGTGGAACTGTTTTCTCCTGAACTGACTATGTTCTTACCAACCGATTGTTCAGCATCAGAAAGGATAATGTTTTGTCTTTTGCCCGGGCTGATTGATTAATCGACCAGGCTCAGTGCAATTGCTTTTTTTACCATCAATGCCGTGTTTTTGACCTCCAGCTTCATCAGGATATTATCCCGGTAGTTTTCAATCGTATGTATGCTCAGAAATAATTTCTGAGCGATCTCGTTATTGGTATGCCCGTTGACGATAAGCTGTAGTACTTCTTTCTCTCTTTTGGTCAGCATAAACTTCGAGGACATGTTTTTCTTTACGCCTTCTTCGAGCTGACTGACCTTTTTCTTTAAATCATTGGCCAGGTAGGGAATACCCTGATAGACACTTTCTATTGCATGGATGATGGACAGCTTGCCGGAAGTTTTCAATAAATACCCGTCCGCACCATTGCTCATCATATTGGATATATACAATGCGCTGTCAAAATTAGAAAGCACAATAACCTTTAACCCGGGATATTTTTTCTTTAATTCTATCAGCAATTTATCTCCCGACTTATCCGGAAGCTGGATATCCAGCAGCAGGATATCCGGGCAGGAAACCGCAAATGCGGACAGCAGTGATTTTGCATTGGGGAACTCTCCGGTGATGATGATGTGTGTGTATTCCGAAAGCAGTTCCTTGATCCCGTTTAATATAAGCGGGTGATCATCTACTATGGCTAAGTGTATCATTTAATGTTGGTTTATAAGGTTGATATCAAACTCAATATGGACTGTAGTGCCTCTACGGGGTATGGAATGAATATTAATGGTACCCCTGAGCGCTTCCACCCTGTGTTTCAGGTTCAAAAGTCCGAATCCGGAATTTCCCGTATTCGTATCGAAACCGATACCATCGTCTTCTATGATGATGCTTAATTTATCCTTAAGCTGTTTGATCATCAGCCAGGCATTTTGCGCTTTTGCATGTTTTTGTATATTCTGGATCAGCTCCTGGCTGATCCTGTATATGATCAGCTGGGTGGATTTTGTCAATAATGAAGTATCAGCATGATATTGAAACGCAATCTGGAAAGCTTCGTTGATGTTCACCTGTTCACAATAATAAAGCAGCGCTTCTTCCAGGTTGTGATAAGTCAGGATATCCGGCAGCAGGTTGTGCGCTGTCTTCCTTACTTCGTCTGAAGTATCCCGAAGCATTGCAGATATCCTGTTGAGCTTATGCTTAGTTATATGGTCCGGTTCCTTGTCCAGGGAATCGGATAGATGCATATTGATCACAGCCAGCATTCCTCCCACACCGTCATGCAGCTCCCTGGCTATCCGCTGTCTTTCATTTTCTTCACCCGTGATCATCGCTTTCAGCTGGATGATTTCTTTATGCGAATCCATAGACCTGAGCTCTTCCTCCTGCAGCCTGCTTTTGGTCCTGGAGATCCTGAGGTAATTGATCAGTATGATAACACCTGCGGCAAGTATGATAACGGATGAGAGGACTATGGTAAGGGTAAGGTTCTTTTTCCTGATCTGGGCTTCTTTCTGCTGCAGCCGGAGCTGGGATTCTGCAAGCTCTTTCTCAGTCAGTGTACTTTTATACCTGATGTCCCATTGTATGGCATTCTTTTGGAGCTCTTCTTTAAAAACGGAATCTTTCAGATCACTGTATGCTTTAAAATGGGACAATGCTTTGTTATGATTTCCTTCCTGCTCATAGAGATATGCCAGGGACTGATGTGCCTGTAGCAACTGCTTATTCAGCCCTTTGGGAGCTGCTTTTACAATGATCTCTTCATAGATCTCTTTTGCCTGCTTCGTGTTGTTCTGATCGAGGTAGGTATTTCCGAGAACCGTGAGATACTGAAGCTGGCTATAAGGTGCAGCCTGATGGATCCATTGTTCCGCTTCGGAAAGTATGGACAAGGAGCGGGGATAATCACCGTATTTTCTATACTGTTCGGCATTATTGGTGAGGATCAGGAATACGGCATGCATATCATGGATTGCCCTGGCTATGCTGAGTGCGGTATCCGTAGCTTGAAAGCTCTCTTCCCATTTTCCCAGCTCGCTCAGGCAGCTTCCCTTATTCGCATATATATTCAGGAGATAAAGGGAATCTTTTATTGCTTGTCCGGTAACAATTCCGAGATCTAAATATGTGATCGCCTTTTCATACTGTTTCATTTGTATAAACAGGTTGCCCAGATTGACGTACACCTCTCCTTTGAATGTTTTGCTTTCAGGGGGGTCGTAATCCAGAGATTGCTGATATGACTTTATGGCATTTTCATAATCTGCAATCTTACTATATACATTACCGAGATTATTGTAAAGTTTGCCTATTATATAATCAGGATGTCCGTTTGTATAGAGCTCCTCTATTGTGTTTTTGTACTGTAATATTGCCGGCTCATATTCTTCTAAGGATATATGTGTATTGGCGATACCCGTTGCTGCTCTTATGATACCTCTTGTATAGCCGGTCGAAAAACTCCTGACCAGCAAAGACAGGTAGATCTGTTTTGATTTTTCAGGATCTACAGATAGATAGCTTTGTGCAAGTTGTAATGAATCAAAAATCTCCAATGTATCACGGGAGGAAATTGAGATATTTTCATTGTCACCTATTCTGATCCTCTGCCCTGAAGTGAAGAAGGCAGATCCGATAGTAAAATGCATGAAAAGAACAAGAAAAAACCTGATATACATGATTTATATCATAATGTTTTTTATTTAATTATGAATTATTAATTTAAAAATAGGGTAAACGCACTATTTTTTGTGCAAAGTTATGGAACTACATTTGGTATAAGGAAATCGGTAAAAAGTTTCAGAGAGGGCGGAACTTTTATACACCAAAAATAGAATTAGTAACCGAAATAAAAACAAAACGGAATGAAAAAAATTAAACAAATTGTAAAGTGTGTATTGCTTTCAACAGCTTTGGGAACAGCTATTCAGAGCTATAGCCAATACATAGTCGAACCCGAATTCAAATGGGCGGATAAAATTACTGGAGTAGGAAGTACGTCTCTTGGTACTCAGGATGCAGTCATGGATATGGATGCATCCGGTAATGTAATAATGGCTAACAGTTATACCGGCACTATAGATTTTGATCCGGGTATAGGAACGGAAGAGCTGACCTCAGCATCTTTGGCAAGTGTCTATATCTGGAAGGCAGACAGTAATGGAAATTTGATGTGGGTTAAAGAACTGAGATACGATGAAATATCTCCCTTTGGTTTCCCCATGTTCTATGTCAGTACAGTAAGTATTGACAGGCAGAATGGTGATAAATATCACCATTCTGCCTGTCAATACTTACTGTACTGACATAGAACATGGGGAAACCAAAGGGAGATATTTCATCGTATCTCAGTTCTTTAACCCACATCAAATTTCCATTACTGTCTGCCTTCCAGATATAGACACTTGCCAAAGATGCTGAGGTCAGCTCTTCCGTTCCTATACCCGGATCAAAATCTATAGTGCCGGTATAACTGTTAGCCATTATTACATTACCGGATGCATCCATATCCATGACTGCATCCTGAGTACCAAGAGACGTACTTCCTACTCCAGTAATTTTATCCGCCCATTTGAATTCGGGTTCGACTATGTATTGGCTATAGCTCTGAATAGCTGTTCCCAAAGCTGTTGAAAGCAATACACACTTTACAATTTGTTTAATTTTTTTCATTCCGTTTTGTTTTTATTTCGGTTACTAATTCTATTTTTGGTGTATAAAAGTTCCGCCCTCTCTGAAACTTTTTACCGATTTCCTTATACCAAATGTAGTTCCATAACTTTGCACAAAAAAATAGTGCGTTTACCCTATTTTTAAATTAATAATTCATAATTAAATAAAAAACATTATGATATAAATCATGTATATCAGGTTTTTTCTTGTTCTTTTCATGCATTTTACTATCGGATCTGCCTTCTTCACTTCAGGGCAGAGGATCAGAATAGGTGACAATGAAAATATCTCAATTTCCTCCCGTGATACATTGGAGATTTTTGATTCATTA
Organism: Taibaiella sp.; assembly: GCA_019739295.1. The sequence goes on along the minus strand of JAHHDV010000029.1, from coordinate 17,237 downwards.
CAACTTGCACAAAGCTATCTATCTGTAGATCCTGAAAAATCAAAACAGATCTACCTGTCTTTGCTGGTCAGGAGTTTTTCGACCGGCTATACAAGAGGTATCATAAGAGCAGCAACGGGTATCGCCAATACACATATATCCTTAGAAGAATATGAGCCGGCAATATTACAGTACAAAAACACAATAGAGGAGCTCTATACAAACGGACATCCTGATTATATAATAGGCAAACTTTACAATAATCTCGGTAATGTATATAGTAAGATTGCAGATTATGAAAATGCCATAAAGTCATATCAGCAATCTCTGGATTACGACCCCCCTGAAAGCAAAACATTCAAAGGAGAGGTGTACGTCAATCTGGGCAACCTGTTTATACAAATGAAACAGTATGAAAAGGCGATCACATATTTAGATCTCGGAATTGTTACCGGACAAGCAATAAAAGATTCCCTTTATCTCCTGAATATATATGCGAATAAGGGAAGCTGCCTGAGCGAGCTGGGAAAATGGGAAGAGAGCTTTCAAGCTACGGATACCGCACTCAGCATAGCCAGGGCAATCCATGATATGCATGCCGTATTCCTGATCCTCACCAATAATGCCGAACAGTATAGAAAATACGGTGATTATCCCCGCTCCTTGTCCATACTTTCCGAAGCGGAACAATGGATCCATCAGGCTGCACCTTATAGCCAGCTTCAGTATCTCACGGTTCTCGGAAATACCTACCTCGATCAGAACAACACGAAGCAGGCAAAAGAGATCTATGAAGAGATCATTGTAAAAGCAGCTCCCAAAGGGCTGAATAAGCAGTTGCTACAGGCACATCAGTCCCTGGCATATCTCTATGAGCAGGAAGGAAATCATAACAAAGCATTGTCCCATTTTAAAGCATACAGTGATCTGAAAGATTCCGTTTTTAAAGAAGAGCTCCAAAAGAATGCCATACAATGGGACATCAGGTATAAAAGTACACTGACTGAGAAAGAGCTTGCAGAATCCCAGCTCCGGCTGCAGCAGAAAGAAGCCCAGATCAGGAAAAAGAACCTTACCCTTACCATAGTCCTCTCATCCGTTATCATACTTGCCGCAGGTGTTATCATACTGATCAATTACCTCAGGATCTCCAGGACCAAAAGCAGGCTGCAGGAGGAAGAGCTCAGGTCTATGGATTCGCATAAAGAAATCATCCAGCTGAAAGCGATGATCACGGGTGAAGAAAATGAAAGACAGCGGATAGCCAGGGAGCTGCATGACGGTGTGGGAGGAATGCTGGCTGTGATCAATATGCATCTATCCGATTCCCTGGACAAGGAACCGGACCATATAACTAAGCATAAGCTCAACAGGATATCTGCAATGCTTCGGGATACTTCAGACGAAGTAAGGAAGACAGCGCACAACCTGCTGCCGGATATCCTGACTTATCACAACCTGGAAGAAGCGCTGCTTTATTATTGTGAACAGGTGAACATCAACGAAGCTTTCCAGATTGCGTTTCAATATCATGCTGATACTTCATTATTGACAAAATCCACCCAGCTGATCATATACAGGATCAGCCAGGAGCTGATCCAGAATATACAAAAACATGCAAAAGCGCAAAATGCCTGGCTGATGATCAAACAGCTTAAGGATAAATTAAGCATCATCATAGAAGACGATGGTATCGGTTTCGATACGAATACGGGAAATTCCGGATTCGGACTTTTGAACCTGAAACACAGGGTGGAAGCGCTCAGGGGTACCATTAATATTCATTCCATACCCCGTAGAGGCACTACAGTCCATATTGAGTTTGATATCAACCTTATAAACCAACATTAAATGATACACTTAGCCATAGTAGATGATCACCCGCTTATATTAAACGGGATCAAGGAACTGCTTTCGGAATACACACACATCATCATCACCGGAGAGTTCCCCAATGCAAAATCACTGCTGTCCGCATTTGCGGTTTCCTGCCCGGATATCCTGCTGCTGGATATCCAGCTTCCGGATAAGTCGGGAGATAAATTGCTGATAGAATTAAAGAAAAAATATCCCGGGTTAAAGGTTATTGTGCTTTCTAATTTTGACAGCGCATTGTATATATCCAATATGATGAGCAATGGTGCGGACGGGTATTTATTGAAAACTTCCGGCAAGCTGTCCATCATCCATGCAATAGAAAGTGTCTATCAGGGTATTCCCTACCTGGCCAATGATTTAAAGAAAAAGGTCAGTCAGCTCGAAGAAGGCGTAAAGAAAAACATGTCCTCGAAGTTTATGCTGACCAAAAGAGAGAAAGAAGTACTACAGCTTATCGTCAACGGGCATACCAATAACGAGATCGCTCAGAAATTATTTCTGAGCATACATACGATTGAAAACTACCGGGATAATATCCTGATGAAGCTGGAGGTCAAAAACACGGCATTGATGGTAAAAAAAGCAATTGCACTGAGCCTGGTCGATTAATCAATCAGCCCGGGCAAAAGACAAAACATTATCCTTTCTGATGCTGAACAATCGGTTGGTAAGAACATAGTCAGTTCAGGAGAAAACAGTTCCACGCTTCAAAATGACATTATCCGTTCATTGCCCCTATACCAGCTCCGGGAGAATCTTCTCCTTGTAGTCATTCACGGCATGCTGGAAGATCTTTTTCGCCAGCCTTGCCCCCTGGAATTCTTCGATCTTGACCACTTTATTTTCTAATCTTTTATATTCCTCAAAGAAGTGACGCACTTCTTTAAGTGAATGCTCTGGCAGCTCAGAGATATCCCGAAGGTGGTTTACGCTCATATCATTAGCGCATACTGCGATAAGCTTATCATCTGCTTCGCCCTGGTCCAACATACGCATGACACCGATAATTTTAGCCTTTACCAGGGTAAGTGGCTGGATTTCTATCTGGGATAAGACCAGGATGTCCAGCGGATCACCATCATCACAATAGGTCTGTGGGATAAATCCATAATTGGCAGGATAGTAAACGGAAGAATACAATACCCTGTCCAGCATCAGCATCCCCGAGTCCTTATCCAGTTCATATTTGGCTCTTGAATTTTTGGATATCTCTATAATACTGTTCACCTCTTCCCCGTTGATATCGCCAAAAGGAACTGAATGCCAGGGATGGAATGTTTGGTTCATAAATCGGTTATTTCTTTAATTGGGACTTCAACCAGCAAATCTCTGTTAATCTTTTGAAAGTTAATCCTTCAAATTGCTAAAAAAATGTAGAAGTTCCATATAATAAAATTAAATTTGCATGAGCAATAACGAATGATTGAATATGAAAAAACTGATCACACTTTGTGTTTCCCTGATGATAGCCACCGCGATGAATGCCCAGGTCATTTACAACAGTACCGGGCGGAAAGGTGACGCGAACTACAGGAACAATACTTCTGTAAAAGGATTCGACATCAACAAGTTTTTTGTAGGTTCCGGAATTGACTTTGGCATTGTATATAAATATCTCCGGGTGGGTGTATCGCCTATGGCCGGGTATAAGTTCAATGATTACTTCACCGCGGGCCTGAGTGCCAGGTTTATGTATGAGAGCCAGCGTGATGTCTATGCCTTATGGAATAGTACAGGCGGGCTGGATTACAAACCATTCCGTTCCAGGATATACGGGCCGGGTGTATGGGCAAGGTTGAACTTCTTCCAGAGCTATTTTATCCATACCGAATTTGAATACAACAAAATTGATTTCATCGGGTACCAGCAAGTCAGTGCTACTGCCTATGAGAAAATAAAGGATTCATACACGGTACCCAGCCTGATGGTAGGTGCCGGATACACTGCCTACATTACAGACAAGGTATCATTCTATGGTATCCTGCTTTATGATGTGCTTCAATCCATACCGCGCAATATGAGAACGGTATCGGGTACCGGGGAACCCTACTCGATCAGTCCCTATGCAGATCAGTTAAGCTACCGTATCGGTATCGCTGTGGGACTTTAGCAATCACCAAAAATATTCCCACCGGGACAAAGTTCCGCCAGTATTCCCGATGGATAAAAAAGAAAAACCGGACCCCAGAGGTCCGGTTTTTTTGCCTTCGGCATTATTTGAGCCTGGTTTATAAATTCAGGTAATAGGAGAAAGTTTTATAGTCATACTCATATACCTTACCATTATGATCAGTAGGATCTACCTTCTTTGAATCCGGGATCTCGATCAGATAATTACCTTTCCAGTCCTTAGGGAACTGAATCTCTCCTTTATCATTGGTCATTACGGTCAGGCCTTCTTTATTGCCTTCCTGCACTATTTCCAATACCTGATTAGCAGCGGCTTTGCCCCCGTCGAGGTAGATGATATGATCAGGTTTCTTCAGATTGGGCACGGACAACTGGTATTGACCCTGGCCTAAGGTAACCTGGTCCTTCTTTCCTGCATTGACATTCAGGAATGCAGCGGAAGTATACGTAAGTTTTTTGTCCTTGTACACATCTTTGACCTCATGATGGAACCAAAAAGTATAGACGCCGTCCTGCTCCGGAGTGAATTCCGTAATATAGCAAAGCGAATCCTGCTGCTTCTGGGTCAGTTCAGTTGTAGTACCATCGGGAGCAGTGACCATAAGCCGGTAATCTTTAATATCCGAGAACCATTTGGCAGTTTGGGTAGGTTGGCCCCAGCTAAATTCCCCGAAGAACACTTTTACTTGCTGAGGTACGCCTTTTTTACCTGAAGGTGCTACCTGTACCCACATCGTATGCGCAGATACGAATTGTGCCAGCAGCATCGCAAAGAAGAATAAAAATAATTTTAAAGCTTTCATGTTATGAAATTAGGTGGATGAAAATTGAAATAAAAACTCCAAAACCGATATTACAAAAGAGATCATTGATTTGCAATCCGGCTTTGGAGTAAACAAACATCAGGTAAGTCTCCGGGTTAAGACGCTTTCACAAATTTATCCAATACGGATTTGATTTCCTTGGTTCTTTCGCTCCCGGTCAGGTTTTTCTTTTCGGATTCATCCAAAGCTTCATAAAGCAGTTTTCCGTCTACCCTGTTGGTCAGTTCCACTTTTTTACCGTTTTTGAAATAATCCTCCCAGCTGGTTCTTACTTCTTTCCAGAATTCATCTTTGGCAGTATTCCAGAATTGCTTTGCAGCAGCACATTTGCTATCGTCTACTTTTACATATTTGTTATACCCTTTCTCATAAGCCAGTACCTCATCTTTGCCATTCTCACGGAGGATCTTAACGTTATCCTGTTCGTGCATATAGCCATAATCAGTCAGGATCAGCCGGTTGGTCCTGTTCATTACATTATAATCCCTGCGGGTAGTGTACTCTCTCCGGGGAAGCGGTGCATCCGCAGTATTCAGCCAGAATGTCTGTCCGTTGTTGCGGATCCATTGGGATGAACCCTGGTATCTTGGTGCATCACTGACCTCCCATACGGTCTGGGTCCATTGACCTTTTACCTGACCTGCAGGCACAGATGTTTTCACCCAGGAATCGTTGACATCATAGTTCCAGAATACATTGTTCTCATAAGTCCAGTCTTCTCTCCAGTGCTTGATCATCATTTTGTCATTTACCACCAGGATATGCTGTAAGGCAAGTTTGTCCTTGTTTTTTTCTACAGGGAATACATACTCGATAACGGCGTGGTTATCTAAAGGTTTTGCATAATATTTCTTAGAAGTATCATTGGTAAATGTCTCTGCATAGTTGAAGGTAACTTCGAAACATCCACATAGATTTTCGATCGCTTTGAGGTCTTCCTGGTTTTGTGCGAACTGGTTGAATGCCAAGGTAGCCAGGGCTGCGGTGAGCATCATTTTTTTCTTCATAACTTGTTTTTTATTTTTTAACTAAGGATTTACAATTTTGAATAGATTGGATTCGGAAAGCTTATTTAAGCAAAACATATTTCAGTTCGGGTTTCCCCCTTTCCCCGCCGTCTTCAGAGCTGAAGCTCAGGAATTTGACTTTATAGGCATTGCCTTCATGATCTTTAACCACATAGAATTTTGTCTTAATGGTACCCGCGGGCTCTGTAGCACCCGGAGCAGCTGTTCTTCTCCAGCCGGATCCGACTACCCATTTATCGTTCAGCAATGTCTCTGCGGACAGGTCAGCAGCCGAGTAACTATCAAAAGCAGCATTGCACTCTTCTGCAGTTGCATATTCCTTCTCCACGGCCTGGGTTCCGTTCAGGTGATTGATGGCGACCATATCTGAAAAAGCATAAGGGACATATTCAGTAGCCGAGAATGGTGTCTTGTAAATAGACAAAGACCATTGGATATCCCAGTCATTTTTCTGCGGATGAGCTACGGTCACACCTTCATCTAAGGAAATCAGCTGGAAATTATAATCTGCATTTTTTGCAATGTCCAATGTACGGAATGTGCTTTCATCCAGCCTGGCATATTGAAGCGTATAACCGGAAGCGCCGTTTCTCAAAATTCTTACTTTATAAAAATCCCTGGCCGGAACGGAACCTGCAGTACCCCGGTTAATGACGACGACTTTATTATCATCATCCGTAGCGCTTACCTGGGGGATTACGGTACCGGAGATCTTACCATCCACATCATCGAAGAATGCAAAAAGTTCCGGAGACAATTCGGACAAGGACAATTTCATCGTTACGCCTGCGGTATCCTCAGGACCCACAGTACTGATGTCCGTCTTTGCCGTAACATATGCCATTGCAGCTGTAGTATTATTGATGATGACCCTGAAGGCATCATCACAATAAAACCCCAGATCCCAGCTTTGTCTTAAAAGCGGGGTTACCTGGTCAGTACTGAAATCTATAAAAACAGAATTACCTGCTGCTGCACCGGTCTGCTCACCTACATTACCCTCGATCTGCACCTGTTTTCCCTCTGATGCCGGGTCCGGAATAATGACCGGGTCATCATCTTTACAGGATGAAAGCAATGCCAATAGCGCTGCACCTGCCCAAATTTTCTTCATATTATTCTGATTTATTGTTATTGGAAAGATTAAGATTCAAAGAGATAAAATAAGATCTGCCATATCCGAACGGTACGGGGCCTCCTGAGGAATGTACGCCCCCGGATACTCCTGTATTCTGAATATTCACCAGGTCGAACAGGTTCCTGATACCCGCAGATACATTCAGGTATTGATTCACATACTGGTTGACTGTAAAGTCCGCGTAGTGATATGCCGATATTTTAGCAATGTACAGCTGGTAATTGTCCATACTGTCCACAGTATAATTGAAGACCTGGCGTACACCTGTATACTTGTAGAACAGGGATAGCTTGGTCCTGGTCTTCTGTATCAAATAATTTACCTCAAGAGAAACTTCCGGGCTCCAGCTGAAATAAGGAATCCGTTCTCCGGGGAACAGCTCTTCATTTTCTTTAAGCCTGTTATACTGCCCCAGCATCAATCCGCTTAATGCGATCTCTACGTCATCTGTCCTGAACCTGTTCTTCCAGGACACACCTGCTGTCCTGTACTCATCAATATTGACATTGATATATTCATTAGGATCTTCCGGGTTAGCAGCCAGGGAGATGAGGTTATCAAATGTATTAAAGAATCCGCCCAGCTCCGAACTGATCACTTTGTTGCCTTCATAATTATTGATGTATGTAAGGGATGCATTGACACTGTTTGAGTTCTCTGCCTCTAGGTCCGGGTTGCCTTTCAGGTTATGGTTGGCATCAACGAAATCAAAATACAGTTCCCTTAATGCAGGTGCCCTGTAACCACGGGCATAGGATGCACGAAGGTTATAGTGATCATTGAATCTGTATAAAGCATTGATAGACGGAATCAATGGTGGCGCTTCATACAGGGAATTTTTGGTGACCCTCAGCCCCGGCCTCAGGTTCAGGGAATTCGTAGGTTTGTATTCCGCTGAAAGAAATGCAGAGAAATCCGTATAGGAAGGGGTTCCTTCAATACGGTCACCGGTAGCTTGTTCGTAATTGATCTCAAATCCGGGCTGGAAGGACCATTTGCCGGAATAGATATACTGTGCGGTAGTTCTGAAAGTAAAATTATCAAAATTGGCCACGTCCTGGTCTCCCTGTGCAGTAGACAAGGTCTCTTCCTGTGTGGCAAAGTTTTTAATAATCGTTGAAGTATTGCGGGTATAATGTGAATAATTGGAAATCGCATTGGCAGACCACCTGTCATTGATGACATATCCGGCCTGCAATTGGTGAGCGGTCTTGTTGGTAACGAATTCCTTATTCGAACCTTTGTACGTATCCATATTGATCGCCCCTTTGGTAAGAATGGTCTCATACAGGTAGTCAGGACGGTAATAGATATTGAATCGGTCTGACCTGTATCCGATCTTCATCGAAGGAAGCCATTGCTCTTTAGGTTTCCATGCATGGTTCCTGCCGAAAGTATCCGCGCCGAAGCCACGGAAATCATTATGGTTCAGACTGATCATAGCATTCCAGTGTCCCAGATCCCATTGAGCTGATACATACTGTGCATGAAGGCCTCTGGTACCGAATGGCTTGTACTCTTTACCTACGGTCTCTTCCTGGATCCTGGCATTGACCTGCCAGCTTTCCTCTTCCGGTTTTTTAGTAATGATGTTGATCACACCTGCCAAGGCATCCGAACCATACACTATAGACATCGGGCCCTCCACCATTTCTATCTTTTCGATCTGCGAAATATCAATTTGATTGAGACTCTCCCGGATATCCCCCCTGTCCAGTACCGGTACACCGTCGATCAGGATCTTCAGGTTACGGCCGGACATTCCCATCATCCCGACATCTGATACGCCAAGTGCCATATCATTGGAATACCGGATGCCTAATTCCGTATTGAGTATTTGCTGGACGTTGGTAGCAGATTTTGCCTGGATCTTCTCCTGGTTGATAACTGTGATCTTATATACAGAATTCTTCATACTTTGGGGTGTGTACTGACCGGTCACTACCACCTCGTCCAGTGTTACCGAATCCGTATGCTGTGCCGTCAATGTATGGCTTCCCAATAGTGAAGACAAGAATAAACCTGAATATATTTTCCTCATTCTGATATCAAATAGGTAAAGATTGTACCCGTTTTCAAACAGGTCCGCAAAATTACCTAATCAGGTCGTTCCATATCAACCCGAAAAGGAATCAATCCCACGAAATAGGGAAAGGAAGCCATATTATGACAGAAAAAATGACAGGCAGGGAAACGCACAGGAGCTTAATATTCAAAATTTTACACTTTGTCTGGATTTAAAGGGTATCCTCGCTTTGACGGTATTCCGCTCCCGGTAACGTACTGTTGTGCAGACCCGACAACATTTGCCGTACTGCTTATAGCTACGGCCGGGAACTCATTCTCATAAAGCTGATCCCGAAGAGCACATCCTGGTCCCGGTTTTTCAGTGTACATCCGGAATCAATGAGCCGGTAAGGACAGGATTGAAGGAAATTGCAGCCTATCTCATCATCATTTCCTTGATATACTTCACCGGGGCATTACCATAACTTAAAAATTGCTCATGGAATTCCTTTAAATCAAACTTATCCCCCTGTTTCTTTTTCCATTCCTCTCTCAGCCTGATGATTTCGGTATACCCGGAGAAATAACTGGTCAGCTGGACACTGGTCACATTGACCCTTCTCCATTTTCCCGAAGCTTCTGCCTCCTGCTGGAAAGCCTGATGTATTAATAGCTCCATAGCATCTTCTTCACTCATGCCCGATACATGTACTGCATAATCCAATATCGTATTGCAAACCGTGCGAAGGTTCCATTTATACCACATCAGCCACATCTCCGGTTCCTCATTACCGTACCCGTTCTCCAGCATCATCTGCTCCGTATACACAGCCCACCCTTCGATCATAGCGCCATTGGCCAGTACGGATTTGATCAGCGATCCGGACTTATTGGCATACACCAGTTGTGTATAATGTCCGGGGATGGCTTCGTGTATATTCAGGATCTGGAGGATATAGTGATTGTACTCCCGCAGGTAAGATTCGGCCTTATCTTTGGGCCAGGAAGCCAGGCTGCCGACATTATAATAGGTATTGCCGGAAGTATCGTAAGGTCCCGGAGCACTTATGGAAGCCCCGGCCACGCCGGCCATATAGGCAGGCTCTTTGCGCACGACCAAGGGCTTGGAGGGATCGAGGTACAGCAGGTTCTTTTCATTGACAAATTTTGTCAATTCAGGGAGCTGCTTTTCGATCGCGGACTGAAATTCGCCAGGCTTCACATGATTTACAGATAAAGTATCTATCATCATTTTCACCAGGACCAGGCTATCTGCCGGCATGTCAGCGGATCCGAAATACTCCGGCCAAAGGGTACGGCTTATTTTTGCCATCTCCTGGTGCAGGTAAGCTTTTCGCTTCAAAGCTTCCCGGTACAGCTGCTCTGCTGTCAGGTCAGACTGGATATCATAGCTGAACTGTTGCTCATAAAGCTCCTTACCCAACCTGAAGCTGCGCTTACTTTCCGGTAAGACGGCTTTGAGGTTACCGGTAAAGTCCTGAATAGCGGCAATGGCTTCTTTGTTTTTCTCCCTGAAAACGGACCGGACGGAATCCGGCAACCCGGATTTATGGATGGAATCAGCCAGGTCTTTGGTCAATACACTGAGGCCACCTTCATTTTGTTGTATGGAAAGCTCTATAAGTTCAGGAACGGCATTGTTCAGGTTCAGCCTGCCCACTTCGTAATACTCCGGCACACGGTCTATCCTGGACATGATCGCTGTCAGTCTTTCCTCTAAGGGTGCATATTGTTCACTGAGCATAAAGGCAATCAAACCGGTCACATTATATAGTGATGCATCCCATTCTTCATCTTTTTTGGTTTCCGCCTTCCATATCACGGATTGAAGATAATTCTCTATCAGGTGATGATCTATCCTGGCAGAAGGGCTCAGCCTATCCGAATCATATTGACGCAATGAATCCAAATGCGACCGGGCAAAAAACTAATTTCTTACTGCTACTGAATGAATCCGGCACTGTAAGTACCGAATCATATTGGTGATATCCCATCACCGTCCCCCATTCCGGAAATACCTGCCATAACGCTTCGAGGAAATGCGCTGAGTATTTCTGGAAATTCTGATCCAGTGACGGATCGATCCGTTCCGTTTTTTTTTCAGACCCGCTTTCCTGCGGATCACAGGCGGCCAGCAGACTACAGAAAATAAAGAAAATAAAGAGATTCGCTTTCATGGTAAACGTATAATCAGTCTTCTGCAAAGCTACAACTTGCACGCCTACTTATCACCCTGTATTCAAAAAGAAATAGCAAGACTGGATCCAGTCTTGCTATTCTCTATCCGTTATCCGATAATGTAATATCAGGAAACACTACCCTGGTATCTCCGGGAAGGATCAGAAAGAATACCTGACACCAAACTGCATGCCCCAGGTGCTGGAAGATGAAAACCTATTTCTAAATGGTGTAGTAGGCAGTACGGCTTGCCCGTCCTGGTTTACAGTATTCATCTGGAAAGTAGGTACACCGTTGGCATCGATATCTGCTACTTTCAGCAGGCTGTATGCAAAGTTATTGTTCAGGTTCAGCTCTTGCAGCACCCCCCATTCACTATTCAGCAGGTTTCCTATATTCATGATATCCAGGCTCAATTGAAGTACATGTGTTTTGTTCCTTGTTTTGATCAGGATATCCTGCAGGAACCTGGCGTCGAACCTGTGCAACCAGGGAAGCAGCCCGTTATTTCTTTCCACATAGGTCCCTTTGTACATCGCAAGATTATTGTTGTTGACAAAATCATTAAAGGCTTTTCTCTGCTGCTCTGCAGTGAACAATACCATACCGTCATCCTCAATATCCTCGAATCTCATCGCATTAATGTTATTAGGAATATACAATAAATCCAATGTCACGTTATCCCTGTTGATATCGTTAGAATAGGTATAGGCAAACCTTCCCTGGCTGGATCCGGAATAGAATAAAGAGAACGTCGTATTCTGGATCTTATAGGAAAGATTGGCAATCAAACGATGGGGGATGGCATATTGGGAGAAGCCCAGTAAAAGCTCGTTCGGATCATTGACACTATAGTTATTGGACCAGGCAGAATTAGCTGCCGATCCCGGGTTCCCGGTCACGTCCATAGCATTGGAATAAGTATAGAATACAGAGCCGTATAATCCTTGTGTCTCAGCCATGGAGATACCGATTGTTGAAGCGAAAGAATATCCTTTGCCAGTATTGCTCAGTACAGGTATAATGCTGCCTATTTCTTTGTTATACCTTGCATCATCCGGACTTTCCCAGAGATCCCGGTCATCATTTTCGAAGTTCAGCTGGTCTGTAGCAGCTTTTCTGTTGGCGTTGAACTGGTAGACACCTACCAGATCTTTGGAGAAGATGACATCTGCCGTAACGGTCAATGGCGTACTCGGGATTCTGTAATCGATACCCAGATTAGAACGCCATACCTGAGGCATCTTGAACGACCTGTCGATCAGCGCTATGTTACCGGAGGCTTTCTCACCCGGAGCGCTGGGGAAAGAACCCGGCAATCTGCTGACCCAGTACATGGGGTCGCCTTCCAATGTGTGTAATCTGATCCAATATCTCTGCAGGTACCGGTTCGAAAGTATTTTGAAGCATGCCGGAGTTGGTCGGCATATTCGTAAACCATACGAAAGGAATATTACCTGTGAAGATACCGCTTCCTCCACGCACCTGTAAAGTTTTATTTTTCAGTACATCCCAGTTGAAGCCAAGTCTTGGAGAGAACAGAGGGGTAGATTTCGGCCATAAGCCGGTGTTGTAATTTGTAACATTTCCGTCTTTGTCCAATAGATCGAGGTTATCAATCGCCGGGTTATTCAAAGGCTCATTGAAGAATAAAGGCATATCTACCCTTACACCCCCGGTAAGATTGAACCAGGGCGATACATTGAACTTGTCCTGAAGGTACACTCCCGCCAGTCCAAACTGCACGCGTGCATAGCCGTCATTTCCCGCATAAGGATATGTAACTCCATACACATCGGGTTTGCCTCCGGCAAGGAATGTACTCAGGTCATTGTATCTGTAATAGGATGTGCCCATCCTCTTGTATGAGTTCCCAAAGGACATCGTCTGGAAACTCAAACCTCCGGTGAAGGTATGGTTGTCCAGGATATAGGTCAGGTTATCCGTAATGGTAATATTATTATTGATCACCTCATTGTCATAAGAGAAAAGCTCCGTACCGAAACTGATATAGTTACTGCCATCCTTCCATATATCTACAAACGGGAAGATGTCCCCCGTCGTGCCCCTCACATCATTGATCTTACTGTAGGTAGCTAAGAACTGATTGCTCAACACATCGGACAGCCTGCTGTTCAGCTCTGCAGTAAAGGACATTACCTTATTATCCTGGGAATAATTGCCATGCTCGAATACCATTGATTCTTTGCTGATACGCGATACACTTGACCTCGGATTGGGTCCTGAGCTGGCATTGGCTCCCTGCTGCGAGCTGCCGTTCATCAGGTTGAATCTCACGGTCAGCTTGTGATTGCTGCTGATGTTCCAGTCTATCCTGGCCAATGCTTTTATATTCGAACTCTTATAGGTGTTGGCATATCCCTGGTACCTTCCGGGATCATAACCATAATTGCTTTTCAGGTAACTGGCTACATCTTCCAGGTCATTTTTCAGCACGCGGGTCACATTGGAACCGGAAGCGCTTCCGTCATTGGCAATCCAGTTGTTCCCTGCCGCATTCTGCTCCTCGTATTCCAGTGAACCGAAGAAGAATAATTTATTTTTAATGATCGGCATTCCGAACCTGCCTCCATAAATGCTGTTACTTGTTCTGGATCCCGGGTCCAGATATTCCTCACCGATATCCAATCCCGAGAAAGACCTTGGCTTTGCAAAAGTATAAATACTTGCTTCATACTCGTTGGTACCACTCCTGGTCACAGCATTGATACCCGCACCTGTGAACCCCGTCTGGCGAACATCATAAGGAGCGATATTGACTGATATCTCTTCAATAGCATCCAGAGAGATCGGCTGGTTGCTACCGCCCGGAAGAGGATCGGATGAAAGCCCAAAGGCATTATTAAAGTTAGCTCCATCTATCTGAAGATTATTGTACCTGCCATCCCTGCCTGCAAAGCCGTTCCCATTGGCCTGGGGTGTCAGCCTGGTGAAGTCCGTAAGACTTCTGGATATGGTCGGCATCCTGCTGATGGTCTTATTATTGATATTGGTAGAAGCACCGGTCCTGTTGCTGTTCATGACCGGGTCCAGGGTCCCGAATACAACCACACCCTCCAGTTCTTCTCTGGCAGAAATCCCGGCAAGGTTCATATTAAGACTATAAGTCTCCCCCAGTACCAGGTAGATCTGGTTCTCCGGGTGGGAGACATATCCATCACCTTCTATCTGTACTGAATACGGGCCGCCTGTCCTGAGCCCGTCAACATAAAAATAACCTTTCTCATTGGTAAACGTATTCATCTCTGAGCCTGAAGGGGTATGTACCACCTTAACGGAATACCCGACAGCCGGCTCTTTACCATCTGTAGTAATAAATCCATCCATAGAAGATGTGGTCACCTGTGCGTGGATTCCGATTGCCACTCCGGTCATCGCTCCGGCCAGCAATGTAAATTTTTTAAGCATATTCAATTTCATTTGCTGCAAAATTGAACCTGCTGTGTTACCTCCCTGTTACGGAATCATTCCTTTATGATTAAGAATGGAAGCAGGAGGATCGTTTACGAATTGCGATTGATGACCCCCAGGTATTTTCGTCCTGAATTTCTTGCAGAGGAAGAAAATTGTAAAAGTTGATCGAAGAATCCGATAATGCCTCGACGGGATTTCCCGATAAGCATTAGCGGCTGACGGACTTATTATAACCCCAGTTGTTCACTCAGCTCCAGCATCCTGTCTATAGGTTTCTTCGCCGCCTTCCTGAGATTTTCGTCCATTAAGATTTCCGGGGTCTCATACTTCATGCTCAGGTACAGCTTTTCTAAAGTATTCAGCTTCATATGCGGGCAGTCATTGCAAGCGCAGTTACTCTCAGGAGGGGCCGGGATCAAGGTCTTACCGGGTGCATTCTTCTGCATCTGATGCAGGATACCTGTCTCCGTAGCTACGATGAATGTATCTGCAGTATCCTGTTCTACGAATTTCAATAACTGTGTGGTGCTACCTATAAAATCTGCCAGCTTCAGCAATGATTCCTCGCATTCGGGATGAGCGATGATCTTAGCTGTCGGATTCTGCTCCCGGAGCCGGACTATTTTTTCAACAGAAAAGATCTCATGGACCATACAGGCTCCGTTCCAAAGCACCAGGTCCCTGCCGGTGGTCTTGCTGATGTATGCACCCAGATTTTTATCCGGGGCGAAGATGATCTTCTGATCTTTCGGAAGGCTGTCCACAATCAATTTTGCATTGCTCGAAGTACAGATAATATCGCTCAATGCTTTAATCCCTGCACTGCAATTGATATAGGAGATCACGATATGATCAGGATGTGCCGCCTTGAATTTGGCAAACTGATCCGGGGGACAGCTATCGCTCAGCGAACACCCGGCGTTCAGGTCCGGCAGCAAAACTTTCTTATCCGGGTTCAGGATTTTAGCGGTTTCAGCCATAAAATGTACCCCGGCGAAAACGATGATATCCGCCTCCGTTTTGGCAGCCTGCTGCGCCAGCCCCAGACTGTCTCCGATATAATCAGCCACATCCTGTATCTCGGACTCCTGATAATAGTGAGCCAGGAGGATGGCGTTTTTTTCCTTCTTTAATTTCTCTATTTCTTCAAATAGATCCAAAGCCGGATCTATAGGGTAATCCATATATCCACGCTTCTGCACTAACTGCTTTGCTTCTTCTAATGACACTGACATAAGGCTATAATTTCTGATAAAAGTGAAATGACGCTCTGATGACAAATGTAATAAAAAGCAGTATAAAAACTTGTAAAGAAATGGTAAACACATATTTTCAAAACACCTATTAATAACAAGCCCCGCTGCTGACCGGGAACCAGTCCTTCTTCCCGGTTTCCAGAACCCAGCATTTTTAAAATCCGTACAGGATCCGTAAGGTTTTTTAAATAAAATTTGACCGCATCTTCCCGGTACAAAGCCCCGGAATATGAAAATAATACCTTGAAATTTAAATTTTAATCTTATATTAGTACCTTTAAATAAAATTACACCTTGTATTGCCGGGATCTTATGAGAAAATATATATTCCTCATTTTCTTGCTGCTAGGATCGTTTATCCCTGGTCATTTATCTGCTCAGGATATTCATTTTAGTCAATATTACAATACCCCGATGCTGCAAAACGCAGCTAATACGGCATTGATGTCCGACCGGGACTTCAGGATAACGAGCATCTACCGCAATCAATGGTCCTCTATCCCTGCACCTTTCAAGACTTTTGCAGTAGCCGGAGAATTCCAGACCCTGAGAAATGACCAGTTTACCAACTGGCTCGGTATAGGTTTCTATGGGCTTTCAGATAAGGCAGGTGATGGCGACCTGTCCATGACCGCTTATGGGATGAATATGGCATATCACCTGATGCTGAGCGAATCCAGTATCCTTTCGGTGGGCATAGGTGCGAGCTATAATACCCGTTCCATCGATTTTGCAAAGCTCTCTTTCGATGCCCAGTGGGACGGTTTTTCTTTCAATAAATCCCTGCCCAACGGTGAGTCCAGGACCCTGGAAAAAGCTACCTATACCAATGTTATCGCGGGAATCAACTATTCCTATTTCCCCAGCGAGAACATCTACTTCAAGATCGGGGCGGGAATGGCTCATATCAACAGGCCGAAGGTGAGTTTGCTGCATGGCTCCGCCAATAAGCTTGGATTCAGGCCCATGCTGACTACAGATGCCATCGTGGTCCTGGACCGGGGATGGAAAGTCACGCCATCCGCCTATCTTACCTTCATGCAGAAAGCCACCAACATCATTGCCGGAGCTACGATTGCCAAGGATTTCCAGGGCATGGATTCTGATCTCCCCGGTTATTTTTATACCGGAGTATACTACAGGTATAAGGAATCTGTAATCGCTTTGATAGGTATAGAATGGAGTGATGTCAGGCTGACGATGACCTATGACATCACCACATCCGGCCTCGCCAGAGCGAACAAAGGCAATGGTGCATTTGAGGTATCATTGGTATTTCAGGGGTTCTATGGCAAGTCCGGCATCCATGGAAAAACTCCCTGGGAATGTCCCAGATTTTAATTTTTTACTATTATCTTTACAC
>JAHHDV010000028.1 GCA_019739295.1 Taibaiella sp. | reverse complement strand
GTGGAAATAGTGCGGTTCCCTGCCCAGGATATCATCTTCGATCCGAATATATTCCCGGTTGCGACCGGCATGGAGGAGCACAGGAGGAATGCGCTGGACTTCTTTGAAGCTACGCAATGGATCAAACATAATCTTCCAGGAGCTCTGGTGAGCGGAGGGGTTCTCGAATGTGTCATTTTCTTTCCGGGGAAAACGATAAGGTAAGAGAAGCGATCCATAGTGCATTTTTGTATCACGCCATCCAGCGTGGTATGGATATGGGTATCGTGAATCCCTCGCAGCTTGAAGTGTATGATGAGGTAGACAAGGAATTGCTGGAAACTGGTGGAAGATGTACTCTTTGACAGGAGAGCAGACGCTACAGAACGCTTGCTGGAATATTCTGAAAAGAATAAAAGCACCGGCAAAGTCAGGGAAAAGCAGGACGAAGCATGGAGGAGTGGTACAGTGGAAGAGCGTTTATCCCATGCTTTGGTGAAAGGGATCATGGACCATATCGATGAAGGACACGGAGGAAGCCCGGCAAAAATACGGCAGGCCCATAGAAGTTATCGAAGGACCGCTGATGGCGGGGATGAGCATAGTGGGCGACCTGTTCGGAAGTGGAAAGATGTTCCTGCCGCAAGTAGTGAAAAGCGCCCGTGTCATGAAGAAGTCCGTTGCCATCCTGGAGCCTTATATCCCTGGAGGAAAAGCAAAACAACCAGTCTGTCCGTTCGAGAAAAAAAGATCCTGCTGGCAACGGTGAAAGGAGATGTCCATGATATCGGGAAAAAATATCGTAAGCGTAGTATTGGCCTGTAACGGTTATGAGATCATTGACCTGGGGGTGATGGTACCCCAGGAGCAGATTATTTCCAAAGCCATAGAGGAGCAGGTAGATTGCCATTGGCCTGAGCGGGCTGATCACCCCTTCGCTCGAGGAAATGATCTCTGTAGCCAAAAGAAATGGAAAGCAGGGAGCTGAGGATTCCACTGCTGATCGGCGGTGCGACTACTTCCAAAGTACATACAGCTGTCAAGATAGCTACGAAACTATTTCCGGGTTGGTTGACACATATCAATGATGCTTCCCGCGCGGTTCCTGTCATCTCTAAGATCACTACCGAGAATGAAGAAGAGAGAGTAACCTTTATCCGCCAGCTGCATGAGGAGCATGAGCGTGTCCGCATCCATTATGCCAATCATCAGAACAGGAAAGAAATGCGCAGCATAGCTGATGCCAGGGCCCACAAGTGGCAGCTGGGATTTCAATAGGGAGACAGTGACTGCTCCCTTGCATCCGGGTATTACTGTTTTGGATCTTGACCTGGATAAAGTCAAGGATTATATCGACTGGACCCCCCTTTTTTTCAATCCTGGGATCTTCATGGCAGGTTCCCGGGTATCCTTAGCGATCAGGTAGTGGGCAAGCAGGCACAGGATGTCTATAATGACGCCCGGAAGCACTTGTCAGATATCGTGAAGCATTCATCTTTGCAGGCAAAAGCCGTATTTGGTATTTTCCCCGCTTACAGTACGGAGCGCGATGAAATCGTTATCCGGGATTCAGGAGAGCGGTTCATTTGCCTCAGGCAGCAATCCGTGAAGACCGCGGGACAGCCCAATTTCTGCCTGTCGGATTATATTGCACCTCAGGGGGAAATCCAGGATTATGTAGGTTGTTTTGCCGTTAGTGCCGGTTTTCGGCCTGGAAGACATCCTGAAGCCGTATGAAGAAGAGCATGATGATTATAGCATCATTATGTTCAAAGCACTGGCAGACAGGCTGGCCGAGGGCATCTGCGGAATATTTGCATTACCTGATAAGAACAAAATACTGGGGCTACCAACAGGATGAAAACATGGAGCAATGAAGAGCTGATAGCGGAAAAATACAGCGGTATCCGCCCGGCCCCCGGCTATCCCGCCTGCCCGGATCACCTGGAAAAAGAAAACCATCTGGAGGATCCTGGATGTAGAAAAAAATACAGGTATCGCACTGACGGAATCATTAGCGATGCAGCCGGCCAGCAGTGTATCCGGGTATTATTTCGCACATCCGGAATCCAAGTATTTCGGATTGGGGAAGATCCTGGAAGACCAGCTTGAAGATTATGCTGACCGGAAAGGCATATCCATAGATAAAGCAAGAAGGTGGCTGTCACCCAATTTATTTTAAAACCGGCATTATATTAAAAAACCATCGAATTTCAAATAAAACAGAATGAAAGTAATTGAACATCTGCAAAAAGCGAAAGATACCTTATTCAGCATAGAGATATTTGCCGCCCTTAAAAGGACAGAATATTGACTCTATATTCCAGACGATGGAGAATGTGAAGCCGTTCGATCCCGCTTTTGTAAATGTGACCTACCATAGGGAGGAATATGTGTACCGGGATGCTGGAAACGGCTTATTGGAAAAGAGGACTGTCCGAAAAACGTCCCGGTACGGTAGGGATTTGTTCTGCGATCAAGAATAAGTTTCAATATAGATCCTGTTCCCCATATAATCTGCGGCGGATTTACCAAAGAAGAGACGGAAGATGCCCTCATCGATCTGAATTTTCCTGGAAATCGATAATGTACTCCTGTTAAGGGGGGATCCCATCAAAAGTGAGAAAAACTTCATCCCTGAGCCAGGTGGAAATGCGTATACCGTAGACCTGGTCAGCCAGGTAGTGGGTATGAATCAGGGCGTTTATATGGATCCCGGTCTGAAAGACGCGCAGGCTACGGATTTCTGTATCGGGGTAGCAGGATATCCCGAAAAACACTATGAGTCACCCAGTATCAAGACAGATATGAGATGGCTGCAAAGGAAAGTAGAACTGGGAGCGGAATACATCATTACACAGATGTTCTACGACAATAGGAAATATTTCAGGTTTGTGGAATTGTGCAGGGCATCGGGTATTACCATTCCGATCATCCCGGGATTAAAACCGATCCAATCCAAGGCACAGCTGAAATCTATTCCCCAGAATTTTCATATTGATCTCCCGGATGAGCTCATAGAAGCGGTGGAGGATGCTGATGACAGGTTCGTGGACCAGGTCGGGGTGGAATGGTGTATACAGCAATGCAAAGAGCTCAAGGAAAAAGGTGTGCCCGTACTGCATTTCTATACTATGGGGAAAGCAAAGCAGGTGGTGCAGGTTGCAAAGGAAGTTTTTTGATCTTGCCTGGTTCATTGTGCCTCAGGCCTTCTTACCAAAATTCTCCAGGTTCGGGTGAATTACTTAATTTTGCCCATCCAACTATAGAAAAAAGTAAAACATGACAAATAATACGAACGCAAGGGTAGTCAAGGCGCCGACAGGCAGCACTTTGCATTGTAAGAACTGGATTTCGGAAGCTGCATACAGGATGATCCAGAATAACCTGGACCCGGAGGTAGCGGAACGTCCCGAAGACCTGGTGGTGTATGGTGGTATCGGGAAAGCGGCAAGGAACTGGGAAAGTTTTGATAAGATCCTGGAATGCCTGAAAAACCTGGAAGAAGACCAAACCTTAATGGTTCAGTCCGGTAAGCCTGTCGGTATCCTGCGCTCTCATAAAAACGCGCCAAGAGTCCTGATTGCCAATTCAAACCTGGTGGGTAAGTGGGCAAACTGGGAACACTTCCGGGAACTGGAAGCCAAAGGCCTGATGATGTACGGACAGATGACCGCAGGAAGCTGGATCTATATCGGGTCTCAGGGGATCGTACAGGGAACTTATGAGACCTATTTATCCCTGGCGAATCAGCACTATGGCGGCTCTTTAAAAGGCACGCTCAATGTGACCGCAGGTCTTGGCGGGATGGGCGGTGCCCAGCCGCTGGCCATTACAATGAATGAAGGGGTGGCCCTGGTAGCGGAAATGGAAGAATGGCGTATCGATAAACGTCTGGAGACCAGGTATTGTGATGAAAAATTCAAACATATAGAAGCTGCTGTGCAGCGTGCTTTGGAGGCCAAAGCTAATGGAGAAGCAGTTTCAATAGGTGTACACTGTAATGTGGTGGATTTGCTGCAATATCTGATCGATCACGACATTACGCCTGATACCTTGACCGACCAGACCTCTGCACACGACGAACTGATCGGCTATTTCCCGGAAGGTCTGTCTGTAGAAGAAGCCAGTGCTTTGCGTGAAAGCGATCCTGAAGCATACCAATCCCGCTCTTTGGATACTATAGCCAGGCACGTTCGCCAGATGCTGGAATTGCAGCAACGGGGTGCGATTACATTTGATTATGGCAACAACCTGAGAGGCCAGGCCAAGGACAAGCGGGGCGTGGAGAACGCCTTTGATTTCCCCGGATTTGTGCCGGCTTATATCCGCCCTTTGTTCTGCGAAGGCAAAGGCCCTTTCCGCTGGGTTGCGTTGAGCGGGGATCCTGAAGATATTTATACTACCGATAAAGCCCTGGCGGAATTATTCCCTGAAAATGAAGGATTGCAGCGCTGGCTGAAGCTGGCCAGGGAAAAAAATAGCTTTCCAGGGTTTGCCTTCCAGGATTTGCTGGCTGGGGATGGGGGAGCGTGAGCAAGCCGGCCTGCTGTTCAATCAACTGGTCAGGGAAGGTAAAGTCAAAGCACCCATAGTCATCGGCCGAGATCACCTGGATTGTGGCTCGGTAGCATCTCCCAACCGGGAGACGGAAGCGATGAAGGATGGCTCAGACGCTGTAGCAGACTGGCCGATCCTGAATGCACTGATCAATACCGCAGGGGGCGCCAGCTGGGTGAGTTTCCATCATGGTGGTGGCGTAGGGATGGGGTATTCCCTGCATGCGGGTATGGTAATTGTAGCCGATGGATCACAGGATGCGGAAGACAGGCTGAAGCGTGTATTGCACAATGACCCGGCTATGGGAGTCTTGCGCCATACGGATGCCGGGTATGATACAGCAGCAGCATACGCCGATCAGTTCGGATTGAATATCTGGTGATGATTGAAGTGAGCATATTATATATGGAAATGTGAAGTATAGAAAAAAATAATGGAGATGATGGATTCCAATCCATCATTTAACGGTGCCAAAGTTCTTGAGCTTTGGCACTGTCTGTTCAGATATCCTATCCATTTCCAAACACAATTTGTCCCGGTCAGTTTTCATTCTTCTCTTCTCTGAAATCCTGAATTTTCGTATCTTTCATACCATTCCAAACCAGGTTATCATGCAAAAGCTCTTGCAGTTCATTTTAGCTTATACTGGTCTTTCAATGCATGATCTCTTTGAGAACAGACGCCCAGCAATTACTGAAAAGCATTCCGGTAGTAGAGGCAACCATATTCTCTACAGATGAACTCGGCAATGTGTATGTAGTCCGGAAGGACAGATCCATTACCAAATGGGACAGAAACGGGGATAGCCTGACCAATTTCCGGATGATCAAGAATGGCCCGGTCCATACCATCGATGCGAGTAATCCCATTGGAGCTTTTCGTGATCCAGCCTACTTTTAACCGGTTAACTATACTTGACCGGATGATGGCCCCGAAGATGGAGCTGGATATCAGCGGCCTCGGAGTATACAACATTACGGCTGTAGGCCAGTCCAGGGGACGGTAATTTCTGGGTTTATGACAATGTCAGCAATCAATTGAAAAAAGTAGACCAACAGCTCAGTATTGTAGCACCAAAGCAATGATTTGAGAACTGAGCAGGGGATCAGTCTTGCACCTTATCATTTAGAAGAAAGATCTGACCGGGTAGTGATTTCGGATCCTGCACAGGGTATTATTTATTTTCGATCGTTATGCGACCTTTGTCCAGCAATTAGAGATTAAGGATGTTACCAAATTCCAGCTGGTCGAGCAGATCCTGGCTTATTATGCTGATCAAAAGATACATGTATATGATTTTGAAAAAGAAAAGATTGCAGGAATTACCTGTACCTGAGTTAAACCAGGAAATCCTGGATGCGAGAGTAGAATTAGAAACCGGTTGTATATGCTCACCTCATCCGGTTTGTACATCTATGATCTGGAACCCAGTAAGGACTGATCCTTACCATTTGAAGGTTTCGTGTAAATCACACATTCCATTGCTTGATCTTCGATGAGGACAGAAGAAATCTATGGATAAAAAATGCTCATTACAAAGGGGGAAAGCGTACCTGGTCTTCTCATTCATATTCATCATATTGAACCCAATTTTGAAATTTGAATAGACCTTGTCTCTTCCTCCGCAGGACAAAAGATTCATATCCACTCCATAGTATAGGTGTTTCCGGATATCAAAATTCTTTCAATTGGGATATTTGTGGGAACCTGTAAAAGATCCGGGAGGATCAGCACTGGGTAGCATGCCGAATCTGATACTCCTGTTTTCGGGATGGTCCGAAAATTCAAAAACTTATCAATAACCCGTTTTCCCGCAATACGGTACTTTCTTTTAATTCTATTGAATTTTTCACGTTTCTAAGATGACCGATTGCGAAAAAAGCAGAAAAGGAAAAAATGTATGAATGGATAAAAGTGAAAATCTCATGATATGTTTTATAAGCCATTGAAATTCATCCTGCCCCTTACCCTCCCATTCTTCTGTTGGGTACTCCGCCTTCAGGACGGAAGCGATCCTCTTTATTGTCAAAATCTTCTTCGGAGGATTTTCCTTTGAAATTTCTCAGTGTATAAGTAAAGGTCAGCATAAAGTACTGGGTCATCGTATTGCTCCAGGAATCCTGGGTATAGATATTCCGTAAATGTCCTGCTGATGGCCTGGTTCTGGTTCAGTAAGTCAAATACGGAAAGCCTGACCTCGGCTTCTTTTTTCTCCAGGAACTTGGTATCCGACAGCTGCATTCCAGAGCAAGAAAATTCTGGTTAAAATCACTGCCCCAGCCCGGAATAGTACTGGTGATTCAACTGGGTGTTGAAAAAACAGGCCGAAAGGTAGGATATAGTTGAAATCCAGTCTTGTATTCTGGTTATAATAAGCATTATCCCCGCTTGTATTTAAAGTATTTCTGACATAGCTGTAATTGGCCTGTGTACCGATATTGAAGTCAATATTCTCATTGATATTACTGCTCAATGAAAGGCCTGCGCCCCATGTATTGTTTTGTGCGTAGTTCAAGTCATTGTTGATCACACCAGGTGTCCTGGAGGTAGAGATATTTTATATTGGTATTCAGGTTGCTTTTGATCGGTTTTATCCTGACCCCGTAATTGGCGTGAGAGAAAATCCTGTAATAACCATCCAGGTTGACAGGTTTGATGTATTGCATCCCCCGTGTCAGGTGCAATTCCATCTATGGTCATATCCTCATCAGCTATCGTAGTCGCATTGGCCACATAATCATTGACGATATTGGCCATAACCATCACAAAGAAATTACTGTTGTTCACAGGATTGCTGGTCCTGTAATTGGCAAAAAACCCTGTGTTCGTAGTTCTGGTCCAGGTCCGGGTTACCGGTACGGAGGATCATAGTATTGGAGTTATCGATTACGTCCCTGGAGCTGTGTCCACGGAAGGTGTATTGGTTGAGGACCTGTATCTCAGCCTGATGGAGCTGCCTTTGCCCAGATTATAGGTAAAGGCGGCATAAGGCAGGATATTCTGAAAGCCTGAATGGATCGTATCCATTACCGGGAGGATCCGTTCATTTTCCAGTATCGCATATTGATAATTGGCCCCGACATTCCAATTGAACGTGGAATCTTTATATCCCAATGCCAGTCCGGCAAAACGGGGTAGTATATCTGATTCAAACTGGTTGCTCAGCTGGGGGGTTCAGCAATGAATAATCCGAAGCGGCAGGATCAAAATCATAGGTCTTCCTGTCCGAATAGCCATACTGGTACCTGATACCTGTATTTGATCTGGGTGGTCAATCTTTTGCTTACCCGGTTCCGTATAGTTTTAAATTAACATAGGTATTCCATCCATTGTTTGTCTATATTGGATTGCTGGCGGGTCTCATAATCCTTGGCAGGATCTTCAAATTCATTCTCCCCGTCTAAGGTGTTCTTACCATTATTCCCCCTGAAATCAGAGTTGTTAAAAACGGAAAAAGTTCTTCCCGGTTTTTTGAATGTATGATTGTACAGCAGTCGGTAGGAGGCATCCCAGTTGTCGCTGTTCGCATTATAAATATTATGTGTAGTGCTTAAAGGATTGAGTTCATCAAAGAAAGTAGCGCTGTTCATTGTGGAAGAGGAACGAACATTTTGAATTTTGATACCCGGTATGAATAAAATAAAATTGGAAGGATCGATCTGGTACTCAATTCTTGCATTCAGGCGATGGTTGATCTCATTATTGCCGGACACGTTATATTCACTATACTTTTGGCCTTCTGAAGTGCCGCTGATATAGGTTCTTTCAATGTTTTCAAGTGTTGCATTGCTGGAGTTGTTGAAAAAAGTAGCTTCCCGATACTTTGAGCCTGTCTGACCACTGATTGGAATAATTCATTCCAAGGGAATGGGGTAGTGGATATGCCATTCCTGGAATCTACCATCAGGTCGTTATTGCCGCCACCTCTTCCTCTTCCGCCACCTCGACCACCTCTTCCCCCGGCATTGCTGCCATTCCCCGAGGTCCTCCGCACTGAAGTTCTGGTTATTGATATTATTGGACATCCCGATAATGGTAATCCTCTGGTTTCCTTTGAACATATTCAGGCTTCCTCCGAGCTGGTAAATCATTCCGGTCAAAAATCATCATTATTCCCATAACCCCCGTAAAAACTTTCCGAATATGCCTTCTCTTTTATCCTCCCGGGTGATGATATTCAGCGTTTTTGGTCGTATTCCCGTCATCAAACCCCGAATATTGGGGACTGTTCTCCTCTTTCGTCATATACCTGGATACCTGCAAATGACTTCTGCCGGAAGGTTTTTTCAGGGTAGCATTGGGATCATCACCGAAAAAGGGTTTTGCCATCGACCAATACCCTGGTGATGTTCTCACCCTGGGACTTTGGTGTACCTCCCGACAGGTCGATGCCCGGCATTTTACGGATCAGGTCCTTCGGCAGTAGCATCCGGATTGGTCTTGTATGCATTGGCATTATACGCAGTGGTATCTCCATCTTGTCCTGACTGCTGTTACTTCACCGAGCACTGGTGATACCTTCCAGGTTTTCCACACTGGCATTCAGCTTAATGGACTCCAGCAATACGTCTTTGTCTTCTACCTGAAATGAGATTTCCTTTTGGGCAAAGCCAATAAAAAATAGCCTGGATCCGGTACATACCATTTTGGACCTGCTCAAAGGTATAACTGCCCTCTGCATCTGTAAATCCGGAAAGCAAAATGGAATCACCCTGAAGTAAAGTAATTTCAGCTCCGATCATGATTTCGTCATGATTGTCCCACCACCTTACCGGAGACTTTATAACACTGGCCGCTGAGCATAAGATGCGCAGCAAGAGAACAGCAAAAGAAATGATGGTAAAAAATCTGATAAATACCTGCATAAATGACCAAATATAAAATTAAGTGCAGGTTTGACTCTGTGCAGGACCCTTTAGTTTAACTGTTTGTTTTACTTTCATTTTTTCTGCTGAGAGATCCGTACGCATAGAATATGACCCTGTAAATCCCGGGGCAGGATTGAAAAATTTAAAAAATTAGGCTAACTTCGAAAGTTATGAACTATTTGGCACATGCTTTCTTGTCAGGCAGGGAGCCTGAGATACTCGTTGGTAATATGATGGGTGATTTTGTAAAAGGTTCCTCCATACTGGACCGTTACCCGCCTAAGATCAGACAAGGCCTGGAGCTCCATAGGAGCATAGACGTATTCACCGACGGGCATAGGGCTACGGCCAAGGCCAAAAATTATTTCAGGAATGACTATGGATTATACAGCGGGGCATTTGTAGATGTGATGTATGATCATTTTCTGTCCAATGATCCAAAATTTTTTCCACAGGATGAGCAGCTCAGGGGACTTCACAACAGGAGGTATTCCGGATCCTTCATCAGTACCAGTTTTATATTGCCGCCGGACTTTGCCCATATGCTTCAGTATATGGAAAAGGATAACTGGCTATACCAGATCAGAAGTCTGAAAGGCCTGGAAACAGGGATGAACCGGCTGGTCAGAAGGATGACTTATGAGCATGACGGAAGGAAAGCATATGAGACTACCGTTCGGTATTATTAATGAGCTGAACCAGAATCTACTATGAATTTGTAGAGGATGTGGAAAACTATGTCAAATCGAAGTTAATGTCGCAGGGTAAAAAACGAATAAATGGGTAAATTTGGACTTTTGAATTCATTTAAAGTTAGAAGAGCAAGTTAAATCTCATTATTCCTTTATTTAAATTTTGTTATCATCAGTATGAAATTACCCAACCTTCGAATCCTGTTTTTTCCTCTCTGTTGTTTTTAATCTTGGTGGCATGCAATACTGTAGGCACAAACGAAGTACAGGCTAAATCGATCCTTCCTGAGGCCCGACCGCAAGCATCAGAAGATGGAATTGAGTTTTAAGGACACCAATTCTATCCATGGTAAAGCGCTGATCGCATCACTGGATTCATTTTACAGAATGCAGGTATCCAGAGGGTTTTAACGGGAGTGTCCTGGTAGGATATAAAGGACAGGTACTGTACCGGAGATATTTCGGTGTTGCCAATAAATCTACCGGTATGAAATGGGATAGAAATACAGCCCAGCCAGCTGGCTTCTACCTCTAAGCCGTTTACAGCTGTAGCCATTCTGTGGCTTGGCCAGAATGGGTATCTCAATATCGATGCACCAGTGAAAAGCATACTTCCTGCATTTCCTTATGATGAGATCACGATCAGGATGCTTTTATGCCACAGATCCGGTCTCCAGGATTTATACCAAGATGGGATTGAACTATTGGAAAAAAAAATGACCTGGTCATGTTACAATGAAGATCTGCTGCAGTTGCTTCATAAGCACAAACCCCGTCTTAGATTTACCCCGAATACCCGGTTCGAATATTCGAATACCAATTATGCGCTGCTGGCCAGGGTAGTAGAGGAGGTCTCGCCAAATGCAATTTCCTAAATTCATGAAAGTAATTTATATTTGAACCATTGGGAATGGATAATACATTTGTTTATGACCCGCTCGAAGCTCTTCCTTCCAACAGGAGCCAGGGTTACAAATCTAACTGGGCGCTGCATGAGGATATGTTTGCAGATGGTGTGACCGGTGACAAAGGTATCTTCAGTACAGTAGAGGACATGTACAAATGGGACCAGTCTTTTTATAACCATGTCTTCCTCAATGATAAATTTACCAAAATGTCCTATACACCACAGGAGTCCTGATATGACTAATGGAAGAAATTATGGGTTGGGGTGGAGAATGATGATCAATGATGACTATAAAGCTCATCTTCCATAATGGTAACTGGCACAGCAATAATGTATTGTTCTACCGCTTTATCCAGGATAACTTCACGATCATTGTATTGGGTAATAAGTACAATACCAATATTTATCGTATGGGCAAGCCTATACATGATATCGTGAAGCAATACGAGCATATCAGCACCCAGTTACATTCAGATGCTGATTGATCGTTTGTCCTGATGTTGAATCATGGAGTGATCCATTCGTTTATTTCCTTTCTCGGAGCTTTATTGAGAATGGGTAGGCTTATGAGGACCATTTAAATACTGAAAAGATCATTCCAGCGAACAATACCCAATCATAAAGAATAATAAAAATGCCTGCTGATATCAGCAGGCATTTTTACGATCAAAGCCAGGACACAAGGCCCGGGTAGGAATTTATTTTTTCTTAGCTCTTTTCTTTGTGCTTTCTGTCTCTTCATCATTAGAACCGTCATCTATCCTTACTACTTCTTGCTCTTCTTCATGTTCTTCTTCTTGCTCTTTATTAGCAGCTCTTTCCTCCAGGCCTTCCTGGATAGCGGCAGTAATATAGTTGGTGATGATCGCGATAGATTTGGTAGCATCATCATTTGCAGGCACTGCGAAGTCTACTTTGGTAGGATCAGAGTTGGTATCTACCATAGCAAAAGTAGAGACACCCAAACGTTTGGCTTCTGCTAAAGCGATATGTTCGTGACTGATATCTACGATGAACAATGCAGCCGGAAGACGGTTCATTTGAGCGATACCACCCAGTACCTTTTCCATTTTTTGCTTGCTGCGGTCCAGTGTCAGCCTTTCTTTTTTAGTAACACTGTCCAAAGTACCGTCCTGAAAGCATTTTCTCGATATTCTGCATTTTCTTTACGCTCTTACGGATAGTCTGGAAGTTGGTGAGCATACCACCCAGCCATCTTTCCGTTACGAATGGCATATTTACTTTTGCAGCAGCTTCAGATACGATTTCTTTAGCTTGTTTTTTAGTAGCAACGAACATGATTTTCTTGCCGCTCTTTGCGATTTGTTTTAAAGCGGCCGCGCACTCTTCAAGCCCTTCTATAGTCCTGTTCAGGTCGATGATATGGATACCGTTTTTCTCTGCAAAGATGAAAGGAAGCATTTTAGGATTCCATTTTTTACGTTGGTGTCCGAAGTGAACGCCTGCTTCCAATAATTGCTGATGTAATGATTTATTTTTCTTCCATTGCTTGGAAATATTAAATATTGTTAGATAATCTTTTGTAATACGAGTAATAAAATCAGGTAATGATTAACGTTTAGAGAACTGAGTGCTACGACGTGCTTTACGCTTACCGAATTTCTTACGTTCTACCATACGAGGATCACGTGTCATCAAACCTTGTTTCTTAAGCAATGGCTTAAATTCTTCATTCAGATCCACCAGGGCCCTGGCAATACCTAATTTTACTGCTTCAGCCTGTCCTTTAGGACCACCACCTTTTACATTTACTTTGATATCATAAGCGTTCACTCCTTCGATGGTTTTCAAAGGAAGCTCTACCTGATTCTGTAAGTAGATAATGGGGAAATAATTTTTGTATTCTTTACCGTTGATCGTGATCTCTCCTGATCCTTTGGTCAGGTACACACGGGCGACTGCTTCTTTCCGACGGCCTATTTTATTATGTGTTTTTTCCATTGAATTCTGGTATAATGATTTGATTGAAAATATTTTTATTTATTGAATTCGAGTGCTTTCGGTTTTTGTGCAGCATGAGGATGCTCGGCACCTTCATATACAAAAAGCTTTTTATACATAGCTCTGCCTAACCTGTTCTTGGGAAGCATACCTTTTACACCTCTTTCAATGATCGCATTAGGACGGCGCTTGATCAGGTTCTTTGCCAGCTCCACTTTTCTACCATCAGGATAGCCGGTGAAGTGCTGGTATTCTTTTGTCTCCAGTTTAGTTCCGGACATTTTGATTTTGCCGGAGTTCAATACGATTACATAATCGCCGGCATCCACATGCGGCGTAAATGTAGCTTTGTGCTTACCCCGAAGTACGGTAGCAATCTTAGAACAAAAACGACCTAAAGTTTGGTCAGTTGCATCAGCTATCCACCACTCACGATTGATGGTAGCTTCAGATGCAGGCTTGGTTTTAAAACTTAAATGTTTAACAGACATTATTTTGATATTTTGACTTTTCCATTAAAAAACCATTTCTATAAGCATAAAAATGGTTCGCAAAGGTACCATGATTATTTAGATTGCCAAAAAATATTGATTATTTTTTCTTCTTTTCTTATATTTTATTGATAATCAGCTATTATTTGATAATATATTATTTATCTGCAATTAAAATGCTGTTCTTTATAGCCGTTTTTCTTCTTTAAGGGTCTGAAAATATCAATGAAATATCATGGATTCCTGGGAAGGCTTTGCTTTATGACTTAAATTCGCTGTTTTAAAGCTAAGATAGCAAATTTTATTGCATATGCCGGTCATTCAGATTTTAGATAAGAACTTCATTCCGTTTATCAGCGAGGCTGCAATCGCAGAGAGAGTAGCTGTAATAGCAGATGAATTGAATCAGGAATTCAGGGACCGGCAACCTTTGTTCCTGGCAATACTGAACGGAAGCTTTGTATTTGCTGCTGACCTTTTCAAGAATATAACCATATCCGCTGAGATCACTTTTGTGAAGTTGGCTTCTTATCAGGGTACCAGCTCTACAGGAAGTGTATTGACCACAATAGGCCTGGATAAAAATTTAAGGGACAGGGATATCGTTCTGGTCGAAGATATCATAGATTCGGGCAAAACACTCCACGATTTTTTACCCCAGTTAGCGTCCCAGGGGATTCGTTCGCTTACAATAGTAGCCTTACTGGTCAAGCCAGGATCAATCCGCTACCCGCTGCATATTGATATTGCCGGATTCGAGATAGATAACAGGTTCGTGGTAGGGTATGGACTGGATTATGACGGATGGGGGCGTAATCTCCCTGCTATATATCAATTGAAGGAAGAGGATAATGCTTAGGTTAGGGGCACTAATCCCTGGCTTCCTGGTACCAGGCATGGAACATCATATTGAGAAAGCGGTTCTCTTCTCTCGAAATGATGTCATCAGCTTTACACAGGTTGATGGCAAATTGTAATAAATCCAACCTTTCTCCTTCGGTAGAATCTGCATAGAAATCTTCCATGCACCGCAGAAAATGAGACTCCCACATTTCCGGACCTAATCCGCTCAGTATCTCGATCTCCCTGTCCATATTTAACCTGAAAGGAAACTCCTGGATGATATAATCTCTAATCACCAGGTCCTCTTTATGCGATAATTTGAAATCAACGGCAGATAATATCATTAACAGATGAAATCCGGCTATTGTCTTATTGGTACGAATGCGGGTCATAGAGAGAAGTGTTGAGATCAGATGAATGTGGAAAGTATAAGGTCAATATTGGTATATTTATAATTGAAGCGTTTGGCAATGGCTTGGTTGGTGACGCATCCCTTGTACAGATAGACGCCATTGCGAATACCGGATTTATTTTGCAGCAGTTGTTCGAACCCTCCGGATTCCGCAGCTTCTTCAAGAATAGGCATCAGTACATTGCTGATGGCCCTGCTGGCTGTTCTGGAAAATCCGGAAGATATATTGGGTACACAATAATGAATGATGCCATGTTTCTTATAAACCGGATTTTCATGAGTGGTCACTCTTGAAGTTTCTATACATCCGCCACGGTCTATACTTACATCTACAATGATAGAGCCGGGTTTCATATTGGATACCATCTCTTCGGTCACGACTACAGGAGTTACGCCATTGACAGGCTTCAATGCTCCGATGAGCACATCCGCGCCCATTAATTCTTTTTTCCAGGAGTTTAGTGTTAATGACAGAAGTATAGATGCGCTGCCTGATATTGTGCTGAAGCCTCATCAGCCGATAGAGCGAATTGTCAAAAACCTGGACCGTAGCTCCTAAGCCGATGGCTGTATTCGCTGCTGATTCCGCTACCATTCCCGCACCTATGATCAACCACCCGGGCGGGGGGCACGCCTGATATCCCACCCAGCAGTATACCCCGGCGCGTGATGACTGCTGCTCAGATAATTGGACGCGATCAGCATGGTGGCACTTCCGGCTATTTCACTCATAGAGCGGACTATCGGGTATGATCCCGAATCATCCTTGATCGAATCAAAAGCAAGTGTAACCACTCTCTTTTTGATCAATTGCTCTATGATTTCTGCTTTTAAGAACGGTAGGTGAACCGGAGAAATAATGATCTGTCCATTGTGCAGATATTCGATATCAGACTCCGAGACGGGAGCAGACTTAATGATGACATGTCCTTTATATACAGCTTCCTTATCGTAAACAATCATTGCGCCCTGCTCTGAATAATCATGATCTGTGTAATGTGAGCCCAGACCTGCGTCATGTTCTACGACTACTTCATGGCCATTAGATACCAGGACGCCTACCGCATCAGGGGTCAAAGGTATCCGGTTTTCCTGATAGGAATCTTCCTTGGGTAATCCAATGTAAAGTTGCTTTTTTTTTCGGTATGATCTCCAGTGTCTCCTCGAGAGGAATATAAGACAAGGACGGGCTGATTTTACTCTTCACCGGCTTAAAATAATTATTATAAATATTTAATTACGAAAGATAAAAACTAAGCATCACTTATTCAAGACTTTTTTCTAAATATTTCATTAAATCTGTTTCCCCCGATTTTATAGCCACAGGATTTAATTATATTTGCTACAAGTAGGTTACTTCTATAAAATTAATAATGATCAGGCAGTCTTTACAACAGAAATTATCACAGAAATTATCCCCCAGGCAGATCCAATTGATGAAACTGATCCAAATCCCTGCGATCGAAATGGAGGAAAGAATCAAAGAAGAGATTGAGTCCAACCCGGCGTTGGAAATTGTGGATCAGAACGAAGATCACGAAAAAGATCTGCTCAAGGAGATCAGCGGTGAAGAGGGACAGGATCTGACTGCCGATTATGAAGACTCTGATACTGATTTCTCTATAGACGAAACATAGCGAAGAAAATCCTTTCGAATATTATTATGACGGGGGTTCTGATGATATAGCTGAGGACAAAAATGTTCTGTATAAAGCCCAGGATTCTTTTTATGATATCTTGCTTCGTCAGGTGGAAATGCTGGATATAGATGACCAGGAACGGATGATTGCCAAACACATTATCGGAAGTATCGATGACGATGGTTACTTAAGAAGAACAGCGCTTGAATTGAGTGATGACCTTGCATTCAAGGAGAATGTGGTAGTGGAGGAAACAGAAGATCAAAGATATCATTCAACTTATCCAAACATTTGAACCCTCGGGGGTAGGGGCATATGACTTACAGGAATGCCTGCTGCTCCAGCTTAAATCCAAGGACGGTCCCAAGAGCCTGATTTCCGCTGCTATTCAGATAATCACCGAATCCTTTCAGGAGTTTTCTAAAAAACATTATACCAGGCTGGGTGAGAAGCACAGGCTTTCGGAAGAGGAACTTAAAGAAACGCTGGAGCTGATATTAAGCCTTTCCCCGAAACCCGGGATGGGGTACGGTAGCCAGGAAAATGCTTCCCAGAATAACCAATATATCTATCCGGACTTCTTTGTGACCATTGATAATGACCGCGTTCATATTACATTGAATGACAGGCGTATTCCGCATCTGCGGGTAGCTCCCGACTTCGAACATATGCTGATGAGTGTCCGGGATGTCCGCCAGAAAAAGAAAGATGACCAGGAAGCAGAGCACTTTATCAGGAAAAATATAGATGCTGCGAAGTGGTTTATCGATGCGCTGCAGCAAAGGAAAGAAACTTTATTGATTACGATGAAAGCCATAGTAGATAAGCAACTGCCGTTCTTTTTATCCGGGAATCCCCTGGACCTCAGGCCGATGATCCTGAAAGACATTGCGGATGAAGTAGGATTGGACATCAGTACCATATCCAGGGTATCCAGAAGCAAATATGTGCAGACACAATATGGAACTTATCCTATCAAGTATTTCTTTACAGATGCTTATACCAATCAGGAAGGTGAAGATATCTCGGTCATCAATGTGAAAAATACCTTGAGGGACCTTATTGAAAACGAAAACAAGAAAAAATCCATTTTCGGATGCGCAGCTTACTGATTTGATGAATGAAAAAGGCTATCAGGTAGCCAGAAGAACTGTCGCAAAGTACAGGGATCAGCTTCAGTATCCTGTAGCGCAGATGAGAAGGGAGTTATAAAGGAGACTCCTTATGTTACAATATTTATCTCGAAGGTAAAATCACCGGAAGATCTATAAAAAGACTGCCTGTATTTATTTCTTTTCCGCGAATGTTGCGTACATACTGCCATTCCTGGTTTCAAGAAAATCTGAAAGTGAAATTTCTTCCTGCCTGATAAATCCTTTCTTCTTCAACTTCCCGGCGGCGGCAAGTTTCTATTACTCCCGCTATACTGCAGGCCGTAGTCCAGCTGATGGCTCTCCAGCTTTTGTCCGCAATTGTAATGGATTGAAAGGCTTCATTGTATTGCTTGGTCTGTAATTTACCATTGACAGTTCCTTCCACGGCAGCATAGATCAGCACGATGTCTTCATCTACGAGTGGAAGCGCATTGACCAGTATTTGCTTTAACTGTTCCCGGTCTTTTTTCAACCCACAGATCATACAGCAGGAACTTCATGTACGCTGCATGGCCGGGATAGCGGATGGTTTTATAGTTTAACGTATCTACTTTTCCTTCCAGTGTTGCGCACATTGTACCCAGCCCCCCGGAGGTGGCGAAGGCCTCATATTGTCTGCCGTTGATATTGATCTGCTCGATGTCTTCCAGGGACGCAGACATTTTCCTGATCCCGTTGTGGATGACTTCGGCATCATTGATGTATTCATTAATGATGCCATCCGCACTCCACGTGATGCTATATCCCAGTTTACCAACGGGCTGCAGCGGCAGTGCACCTACTCTGAGCTTTACAGATCTCACTGCATCGAATTGCTGGTACAGGTCGGCGCCCACTATCCCGATGAATCCCGGAGCCAGGCCACATTGAGGAGCAAGTATGGACCTGGACCTTCTGGAAAGATCAAGAATGGCATGAAGTGTAGGTACATCTTCAGTAAGGTCAAAATAATGTACTCCCAATTCTGCAGCTATTGTG
The DNA here is from genome assembly GCA_019739295.1 of Taibaiella sp. The sequence goes on along the minus strand of JAHHDV010000028.1, from coordinate 17,272 downwards.
GCAATACGGATATTTAAATGAAATGGAAGACAGGATACGATTGCATCTTTTCCTTTCAGAAATGATCTGATTGTTTTTTCCGAGCTGACGTTCCCTTTCTTAACCGGAAACGGAAGCACGTCATAAGGGTCGTTCAGGTCCATACCTGTTACCCCGAATGACTGGTGTAGCAATATACCTACAAGGCTTCCTACTTTACCCAGACCCAGAACTCCAATTTTTTCGATCATAATTTAATGGTTTGCAGCGTCAGTTTTTCTTAACCTTAAGATACCTGATTTGTTTGCTAAAAACAGAATAATAAGGATAATCCGTTATATCCATTGATACAACACAAAAGTCGATAAAAGTAATGCTAATTCATCACAATAAGTCCCAAAATAGATGAAATTATCATCCGTGATTTCTTGCTTCACGTATTCAAGCCTCCGGACCCAGGTGTAGGGTTTATCATATGAATCACTACTCCAGGGTGCCTGAGCTATTTTCTGATCACCTCATAAAAAGAGCTGAGTTTGCGCATGATCTTGCTGTTGTTGTAATAATATTGTACCCAATGATACCCTTCATTTCTCAGATTTTGATATTCCCGGGGGTATGTCATCAATGTAATGACGGCTTGTGCAAAATCCATCGGTTCATCAGCTATCAGGATGTGTTTGCCGGGCTGCGCTTCCAGGCCCTGCGCGCCAATGCTTGTAGAAACTACAGTTTTGAAATGGGCCAGGGCCTTTAATGTCTTGATCCTGATACCTGACGCAGAATGAACCGGTACAATCAGAATATCCTTGTCCGCTTCAAAGGCTGCGGCATCCTTTACCTCACCGGCGCAATAAGTATTTTGATATTTCTTTGCCAGTTCCTGAAATGAATCGGGCATATTCCTTCCGGCAAAATGAAAGCTGGCGTCAGGGATTTTTTCTAGTATGACAGGCCATACTTTTTTTAAAAACCATTTTACCCCCTCCTGATTGGCTAACCAATCCATTGCCCCGATATGGTATACTTTCCTGGGTATAGGAGCCGGATCCCCTAATTTTTGAAAGGCCTGATCATCTATCCCGAACGGGATCCATAGCTGTTCTGCTTTTGCTCCTGATCCTATATTTTCTTTAAGGTCCGAATAACTTATAGGAAGGATATATTTTATTTTCCGGAGAAAGGACAGTTCATATTTTTTTTAACTGGCTGGTTAGTATCTTCAGGTACCATTTTTTTAAAGGATGATTTGTCTGTTCCGTATTTTTTTCCCAGATTTTATATTCAATATTATGTTGCCGGTATACGATTTTTGCAGATGTATTGGATTCTATATCCGGGATATAAGGTGTTACAAACAGCCCTTCCATCTGGACGATATCAAATTGATTGTGGTTCAGGATTTCGATGAGTTTTTTTCCTGTAATGCCCGTTTATAAACCTGCTGAGATGGTATGAATGTCGTTGAAATAATGATATCATTGCACCGGAGAAAGTAATGTTATTGTTGATTTCTACTGTGTCATAGCCATCCAAAAATGAAAGCTGGTTCGCAAGTTCATCTTCAGCGACATAATGCCTGGTCGTATTCATGGTAAGGAGGGTGAACCTGGTTGCCTTCCTCTTTTAACCCTTTTAAAAGCGCCATTACTGCAATATTACCGCCGTCATTCAAAGGAAAAGGTACCCGATTGTATAGAACTAAGATCTTCATGAGGCAGAAAGCTTATAGAGGCTAAAAATAATAAACCTGCAAGAAATCCTTGCAGGTTTATTCCTTTTCTTTATCTAAAATTATTTTTTATCCAGGCTTTGGTAAATGGAATTCTGAGAAATAAATTCCGGAACCATCTCCTTCATCATAGCGACTGTATTCATATTGGTGTGGTGATTGGCCCTCACCATTAGCTTTTCGATTTGATCGTATACATCTGCAAAGTCGTATTCCCTTACCCGGGCGATCAATATTTTCTGATGGTGTGTCGGAAGGGTATTCTCAGAGTTATTCAATAATTCTTCATAGAGTTTCTCTCCTGGCCTGAGACCTGTAAAGACGATCTGGATATCCTTATCAGGTAATTTACCATCTAGACGGATCATCTTGCGTGCAAGATCTACTATCTTAACAGGTTCTCCCATGTCAAAAACAAATATCTCGGCCTCCATTACCCATAGAACCGGCTTCCATTACCAGTCTGCAAGCTTCAGGAATCGTCATAAAATATCTGGTAATCTCAGGGTCTGTTACCGTAATCGGTCCCCCTTCCCTTAACTGCTGGGTAAACCTTGGAATCACTGAACCATTCGATCCCAATACATTCCCAAACCTGGTGGTGATAAACTTGGTCAGAGTATTGAATTTCTTTCTTTTCGTATTTCTTCTTAAGACTGGTAAAGTAGGACTGGGTAAAGATTTCAGCTATTCGTTTTGAAGCACCCATTACATTTGTAGGGTTAACAGCCTTATCTGTTGAAACCATGACAAATTTATCCACACCGTATTCTACAGAGAGTTCAGCCAGATTCTTTGTGCCCAATACATTATTCCTTACAGCAATAGAAGGACTTTCTTCCATCAGCGGTACATGCTTATAGGCAGCTGCATGGTATACGATATCCGGTTGATAGATTTCAAAGACCTGCTCCATCCTGATCCGGTCACAGATATCACCGACAAAATAAATGATCTTCGACAGATTCCTGCTGTCCTCAATGGATAATTTTAGATTGTGCAGGGGTGTTTCGGCATTGTCAATAGCGATAACTATTGTAGGGTTGAGCGCAAGCACCTGCCTTACTATTTCCGAACCAATAGATCCCGCAGCTCCCGTGATAACGACCTTTTTCCCTTTGATATCGGTAGCGACCCTTTCATTATTCAGATTGATCTCTTCCCGCTCTAATAACTGCTCGATTTTGATATCTTTCAATTGACCAACATCTAACTGATTATTGATCCATTTCTCTGTCGAAGGCACTTGCTGTACCCTGATATCCAGGTCAAGACAGAGATCCACAATTTCGTTTAATACCGACTTCCGGATATAAGGGTCGGCAATGATCACAAGGTTGACATTTTCCTTTTTCAGCCTTTCCAGATTGTTGTAGCTCATCCTGACTACGGGAATATTCTCTATCTTTTTACCGATTACTTTTGGATTATCTTCAAGATAGGCAATGATTTTAAGAGAAGACATAGGATTGTCAGAGATCATTTTGCCTACAAGCCTGCCTTCATTCCTTGCATTAAAAATTACAGCCTTATCTTTTTTTCGTTTATTGACAAAAAGGTATGAGAAGACCCTTTTTACTCCTAACCGGTAAAGGATCTGGAAGAAAGAGACGGCAAAAAAGTAAATGACTAAGTTGTTAAAGGGTAATATGAGCGTACCCTGTTGGTGGATGGTTCTGGAGTATACGTATTCCAGAACGTTCAACAAGACACAGACCAGGAAGTTGATCAGCAGTATCCTGCCTGTATCTTCAAATGTGGTATACCTGACTATTCCTTTATAGGCTTTAAAGCCGTACAACAGCACTGCATTTAATAATAAGGAAACAAGGAAAATATTAAATAAAGGATACTTCTCTAATATGAATGGAATGTTGAAATTGTTCAACAATAATAGACTGACTGATATAGCTAATGCAACACAACATAAATCTAAAAGAAATATAGTCCACCGAGGTGCAAACCGGAATTTTTTTGGAAAGTATCCAAGCAGTATTTCTTTCATGAAACTAAAAGAATATTAGTACAAAGGTAAAGCTTAATATCATTTTTTCAAATATTTATAATAATATCTTTTAATTCGTTGACACTTAGAATTTCAAAGCTTTACTTTTGCAAAGTTTTAAGAATGATTTAAAAGGTAGACGGCATGAGAGTGATTTTCGTTTGTTTGGGAAACATCTGCAGATCCCCGATTGCTGAAGGAATACTTAGAAAGATGATTGAAAGGCACAAATTGTCCTGGCAGTCAAGCAGCGCCGGAACGGCGCACTATCATTTAGGGAAGGCCCCGCATCACTTCAGTCAGAGAATATGTGCCGCTCACCGCATCGATATCAGTCATCACCGGGCCCAGCAATTCAATGCTTCTATGGTAGACCAGTTTGACCTGATCGTGGCGATGGATCGGGCGAATCTTAAGGAACTTAAAAAGATGACTGCGATAAAGCACCAGGATAAGAAGATCGTCCTATTTTCGTCGCTGAATACAGGTCAGGGGATTGAAGATATACCGGATCCATATTATGGGGGATACGAGGGATATGAATTGATATATGATATGATCCACGATTTATGTCAAGCCCTAATATATAAATACAAGTAAAAATAATACAAAACAATTAAATATGAAGGTAAATACGCCACAGGGAACCAGAGATTTTGATGCTCTTACGGTCAGAAAAAGGCAACATATACTGAATACGATCCAAAAGCAATTTGAGCTGTTCGGTTATCAGCCTATAGAAACTCCGGCGATAGAGAACCTGACAACATTAATGGGTAAATATGGAGAAGAAGGGGATAAGCTGATTTTTAAAATACTGAACAATGGGCTTCATGAACCGGCCAAACATGACAAGGCCAGAACTGCATTTGAAAATATCCTTGCAGGAAGAAGTGATACTCAGATTACGGAAAGAGCGTTAAGGTATGACCTGACCATCCCATTTGCAAGATATGTTGTTATGAACCAGGGTACTTTGGCATTCCCATTCAAGCGTTCCCAGATGCAGGCGGTATGGAGAGCCGACCGTCCGCAGAAAGGAAGGTACAGGGAGTTCTGGCAATGTGACGCAGATGTAGTCGGTAGCACTTCATTGATTCATGAAGCAGAATTGCTGCAGATATATAGTAATGTATTTGCACTGTTAGGTATTCCTGAAGTGCAGATAAAACTCAATAACCGTAAAATTCTGGAAGGCCTTGCTATTGCACTAGGGAAGCGGGAGATGATGACGGACCTGACTGTTGCTATTGACAAGCTGGATAAAATAGGTTTGGAAATGGTAGGCAGGGAGTTGGTAGGCAAAGGCTTTAAGGATGAAGACTGGGCTTTGATCCAGCAATTTTTATCTATCCAGGGCACCAACGAGGAGAAGCTCGATCAGGTACGACATATTATTGGACATTCAGATGTCGCCATTAAGGGTATCAATGAACTGAAGGAGATATTAAGTTATTATCAACTTTTACAAGGTGAAGCGGAGGATATCTCGATAGATTTTACTTTAGCCCGCGGATTGAATTATTATACCGGCATGATTACAGAAGTGATGACTTCAGCTGTCAGGATGGGAAGCATAGGCGGAGGGGGAAGATATGATGACCTTACCGGTCTTTTTGGTCTGAAAAACACAAGCGGGGTAGGTATCTCTTTTGGCGTTGACCGGATATATGATGTGATGGAGGAATTACAACTCTTCCCGGAAAAGATCAACATCACCACACAGGTTATTTTCCTTGCGTTTACAGAAGATGCTATTCCTCAAATCCTGCAATATGTTCATCAGCTCAGGGAGAATGGCATCTCTGCTGAATTTTATTCCGAGCTTGGTAAGATGGATAAGCAAATGAAATATGCGCATAGAAGAAATATTCCTTTTGTAGCCATCATCGGGGAAAATGAGCTGGAAAATAATACCATTACCCTGAAGAATATGATCTCAGGTGACCAACAGCAAATAGCTTTTTCAAAAATATTCCCTGCGTTGCAAAACATGTAATTTTTATTATGATTAAGAAATCAATAATCTCCATGCTCCTGGTTTTTGGATGTATATCCCGTATCGATGCACAAGATATGCAAAGACCAAAATTAGTAATCGGTATCGTATTGGACCAGATGAGGTGGGATTATCTCTACAGGTATTATGACAGATTCGGTCCGGATGGATTTAAAAGACTGATGAAAGATGGATTTAATTGTGAGCGCACCTATATCAATTACCTTCCCACATTTACAGCACCCGGCCATTCCTGTATATACACAGGCTCTGTACCCGCTATCCATGGGATCGCTGCTAATGATTGGCTGGATATAAAAATGAAAAAAAATGTTTATTGTACGGAGGATAAGACGGTACAACCTGTAGGCGGGGGAAAAGATGGTCTGCAAAGTCCGAGAAATCTTTTGGCCACTACGATTACGGATGAATTAAAATTAGCGACTAATTTCCGATCCAGAGTTTATGGAGTAGCTATAAAAGATAGAGGTGCCATCCTGCCTGCAGGACATGCTGCTGACGGGGCATTTTGGTTCGAGTCTGCTTCCGGTAAGTTTATATCCAGTTCATTCTATATGGATCATCTTCCTGAATGGCTGAACCGGTTCAATAACCGGAATGTCACGGACAGCCTGTTGCGATTAGACTGGCATACCAGCTTTGATATAGCCAGTTATAATCAAAGCACCCCTGATCTGAACCAGTACGAAGGAACATTTAAGTATGAACAGCAGCCCACTTTCCCGCACCATACTTCCAAAGATGCGGTTCAGAACAGATCCGGCATCAAGACCACACCTCAGGGCAATACGATGACAAGAATGTTAGCAGAGGAATTGATCCTTGAAGAGGGATTAGGGAAATCTCCCGAGACAGATTTTCTGGCTGTTTCCTTTAGCAGTACGGACTATATCGGTCATATGTATGGTCCTAATTCTGTTGAGATCGAGGATATGTATATCAAGATGGATCAGGAATTGGCCTTATTTTTAAAATTCCTGGATCATCATGTCGGGAAAGGCCAGTATACCTTATTCCTTTCAGCGGATCATGCAGGTGCTCATAATCCTGTTTTCCTGAAGGATAATAAAATACCGGCCGGTTCATACAGTGAGCATATACTTAAGAAAGGATTAAAGGAATTACTGGGAAAAGAATATGATTCCAATCTCGTCATGGATATTACCAACTATCAGGTTTATATCGATGAAGCAATGGTGATCAATAAAGGATACGACAGGGGCCAACTCATTGCTAAAGTAAAATCATGGCTGCTGGCTCAGGAAGGGATCAGTATGGTAATAGATTTACAGCAAATCGGAAATGAGGCGATCCCTCAGGAAATAAAGGAACGTGCCATCAACGGTTACCATCTTACCAGAAGCGGTTCCATTCAGATCATTATGGAGCCGGGATGGTATCACAGCTCATGGAATACGGGTACGACCCACGGTACCTGGAATCCTTATGATGCGCATATCCCGCTAATCTGGTACGGGGCAGGTATCCCGGCAGGAAAGACCTATCGAAAAGTATATATGACAGATATCGCACCTACCCTGGCCGCATTATTACAGATTCAGGAACCCAATGGGAATATTGGGAATGTGATCACAGAGATATTTCAAGAACGGTAAAGAATACACCATTATGAAGACACGCCTTTCAGTCAATATAAATAAGATAGCGACGCTCAGGAACAGCAGGGGAGGAAATAACCCTGATCTGCTCTATTGGGCAAGAGCTATAGAATCCTTCGGAGCAGACGGGATCACCGTGCATCCCAGGCCGGATGAAAGACATATCCGCTATGAAGATGTAAGGCAGCTGAAAAACATCCTTGCCACTGAGTTGAATATAGAGGGAAATCCGATGGAGGATAAGTTTGTTCAGCTGGTATTGGAAACAAAACCCGAACAGGTTACATTGGTACCGGACACCCTCCACCAGCTGACTTCCAATCATGGCTGGGATACGATTAAAGAGCAGAAAGTACTGTCCGGACTGGTAGAAATATTTAAGAAAGAGGGTATCCGGGTTTCCATCTTCGTGGATCCTGATCCTGAAATGGTAGCTGCCGCCCGGGATTGCGGTACGGACAGGGTAGAGCTTTATACAGAATCTTATGCTGCCCGGTTTCACCTGGGAAAAGAAGATGCAATCAGCGCATTTACCAGAGCTGCGGAAACAGCACGACAAATCAATTTGGGGATCAATGCCGGGCATGATCTGGATTTGGAAAATCTTTCCTATTTTGTTCACAACATTCCGGGACTTCTGGAAGTAAGTATCGGACATGCATTGATCAGCGATGCCCTGAAATATGGGATGCAGAATACGGTAGGTATGTACCTGAGAGCTGTCGATAAATATTATTGATGACCATCAGCAGACAGGAGAAAAAATATAAATAAGATATCCGGATGGCATTCTGAATCATTAGCTGCTTTTACCTGTTTTTTCTGCTTTTCCTATACATATTTAGCATTTATTTATATTGGATGAATATATGGATTTGCTAACTTCGGTATCTCATTGATGTAAAAAGTGCCATGAAGTGGATCATTATTAGTTCTTCCCTTGTATTTTTATTGAGCTGTTCCCAATCCAAAAAAATAATTTCGAGTGCCGGTAATCCGGAAGTTGTATGTGCTACGGGATCATTGAAATGGCATCAGGTCAGTTCACCTATAGGCTCACCTGTGAACAAACAGCTTATTTTGCCCAAATCATATACGGCCTATCAGATCGACGAGAGCGAACTCAGGACCCTGATGACACTTGTTAAATCAGGGGAGGAAGAAGTGATAACACTTCCCGTTAATGGTGAATGTCTCACATTCAGGCTTGTTCCTTCGGGGGTAATGAGTCCGGAGCTGGCCGAGAAATTTCCCGAATTGCAATCTTACAGGGGCATCGGTACCGGTCAGGCATCTGATCTCGCAAGTATTGATTATGATGGCAAGCTGTTAAGAGTAAGTGTGAGCACAGGTAGAGGAACGTTTATCCTGGATCCTTTCGAGATGGAGGACGGGACTTATTACCTGATGTTTGATAAAAAGAATTCCGGGATTCCAAAAGTAAAATACGAATAATAAAACCAAATAAGATATCACAAATGAAAATAACAAATTTCAGATTCTGGATGCTGGCAGCCGGTATATTTTTGAGTGACCAGGGTTGGACCCAGCCCGAATTTTGGACACAAACGGAGCAAAGTTCATTGCAGGAAGTCAACAGGAGAATACTTCCTGATCAGTTTCATTTGCTGCAGCTGGACAATGAGGCCATCCGGGTATTTTTATTTTCTTTAGGGCAGGAGCCTGAACAGGCCCGGGTGATGATGATCCCTAATCCTGATGGAATCTTTGAAGCATTCAGTGTATGGGAAACCCCGATGATGGAGCAGGGATTAGCAGGAAAGTTCCCGGATATCAGGACCTTTTCAGCTGTAAAAGTAGATGACCCGTTTGTTACAGCCAAGTTTGACTATACCCGCTATGGCTTCCACGGGATCGTCTTTGGTAACCGGGGTACTTATTATTTAGATCCTGTCAGCTTTAAAGGAGGAAGTCAATACCAGGTTTATTACAAATCGGATTATCATCCGTCTTCCAAGCAGAAAACGGTATGTCACGTAGGTGATCCACAGATGCCGGAATTGTTTTCGGAAGAGGAAATCGTAAGAACCGGTAGAGACGGTGCCCTGCCACCACTTCAGAGAACTCACGGTAATCAAAAGAAAACATACCGGCTGGCATTGGCCTGTACCGGTGAATATGCACAAGCGGTAACGGGAAGCAGCTCGCCGACAAAAGCAGAGGTATTAAGTGCAATGATTACCACAATGAATCGCGTCAACGGGATTTATGAGCGTGAGCTAAGTGTGCATATGAACCTCATTGACAATAATGAGGATATTATCTTTACTAATCCTTCTACCGATCCTTATATGTATAATTTCAATGGTTACTTCCTGATGGATGAAAATCAGGATAACCTTGAGGAAATTATAGGCTTGTCCAATTTTGATATTGGTCACGTGTTCAGCACAGGGGGAGGGGGCATTGCTTCTCTTGGCAGTGTATGCTACAATTATGCCAAAGCTCAGGGTGTAACCGGTTCCCCTGAACCGTATGGAGACCCGTATGACGTAGATTATGTAGCCCATGAGATGGGGCATCAGTTTGGTGCCAACCATACATTTAATAATTGTAGCGGAAATGAAAATGATCCGACGGCTTTTGAGCCGGGCAGCGGCAGCACCATAATGGGCTATGCAGGCATCTGTGGAACTGTTAATAATCTTCAGAGCAATTCTGACGATTATTTTCACTCTGCCAGTTTAAATGAAATCTCCGCCTATATTACCGGTGAATCTTTGGGAGGTACCGGAGTATGTGGTTCGGCAGGCCTGGGAAGTACAGTGATCACTATCCCTGCTTATGAAGCTGAATATTATATTCCTACCAATACAGCCTTTGAGGTGGAAGCACCCGAGGCATCCTGGTCTTCGGCAGAATTGCGATATACCTGGGAGCAATATAACCTGGGTCAGGTAGGAAGAGCAGAAAACCTGGGAACAACAGCAATCTCTGCCCCTGTATTCCGTTCCTATAAAGTGGCTGATAACAGCAGGGTGCGTTCTTTCCCACATAGCGATTCTGTTCATCAAAATATTTATACCTATAAAGGTGAGCGTACTCCTGATGTAGAAAGAGAAGTGAAGACGAGGTTAGTCGTAAGAGGCATGGGCAGTGACGGATACGGTAGTTTCAATACCTCTTCTGACGAGATCACGGTAAAGTATCACAATACCGGGTCTCCGTTTACGGTTCTTTCACCCAATACCTCTGGTGTGACCTGGAGTACGGGTAGCACCCAGACAGTCACCTGGGATGTGGCAGGGACCACGGGAGCGCCGATCAATACTGCTCAGGTTACCATTTACCTATCCAGGACAGGCGGGGCTACTTACCCCTATATTCTTGCTGAAAATGTACCGAATACAGGGTCGGCAACGATCACCATTCCGGAAGGTATGGCTACTACTGAAGCAAGAGTTAAAATCAAAGGCTCCGGGAATGTTTTTTATGATGTGTCTGATGCAGACTTTACCATTACCGGAAGTTCGACTTCTATTCAGGACAGTGAATACACACATGAATTTAAAGTATATCCTAATCCGGTGTCAGACAGGTTACACATTGAGCACCTGGGTGATTCCAAGCCGGTAGGGATTAGTGTCAGGAATATCCTGGGTCAAAGGATCTACCATACCACGGCGAATGAAGCAGCAACAATAGAGGCCGGGAAATGGAGCGATGGCGTTTATATCCTGGAAATTCAGGATGTGAAGACAGGAGAGACCGGTAGTTATAAAATTATAAAACAGTCAAAATGACGGCTTAGGAATGCAATCCAAAATAAATAAAAGAGTGGAATCTATTCGTTCTACTCTTTTATTTATTTGAAAAGATGAAGGACTAAAATTATCTTTGCATTATGCTGCATTCGATAGAAAGGATAGATAATTACCTTCACAAGGGGCTTCGAAAAGCACTTATAGATGAAGTAAGGAAAAAGGGGATTACCAATGAAGCCGTACTCGAAGCGATGAATAAGATTCCCAGACATTTTTTTTTGGATCCGGCTTTTGAAAGTTATGCCTATAAAGATGAAGCCTTCAGGATCGGGGCCGGCCAGACGATTTCCCAGCCATATACCGTAGCCTACCAGACGCAACTCCTGGAGGTCAAAAGATTTGATAAGGTCTATGAAGTAGGTACGGGGAGCGCCTACCAGGCATGCGTGCTTGCCGAGATGGGGGCCATGGTATATACAGTAGAGCGCCAGAAAGAATTGTATGATTATAACAACCATTTCTTCTACCTGAAGAAATACCCGCAGATCAAAAGGTTCTATGGCGATGGCTTTAAAGGATTGCCTTCGTATGCCCCTTTTGATAAAGCCATTATTACGGCGGCAGCCCCCTATATCCCCCAGGATATCATTGATCAGCTCAAGGTAGGTGGTATCCTGATCGTACCATTGGATAATGATGACGGTACCAGGCAGGTTATGAACAAAGTCATCAAACATAAAGATGGTTTGGAAATTGTTCCATTGGACGAATTCCAGTTTGTGCCTATGCTGCAGGGTAAGGAGAGAGGAAAGGGTTAATTCTGTTATCATATCGAAAGAGGGCTTTCGATATCTGTTAGTGGTACTGCTTATGATGTATATAAGATGTATTTGCCCCCGGTTTCAATTGCAAAGATTTAGAACAGCATATCATTTATGTCGACAGGGAAATCGGAATCATCAGGTATGAAGCCTGGGTGAAAAACTCAGGGGAACTGATTTACCGGCTGGATGATTCCGGTTTTGAACCATAGTAATGAAGCATATTAAGTATTTTTTCCGATAAACTGTTCCACAATATAAAGGGGCCTGTTCTTTACCTCCTTATATATCTTTGCAATGTATTCTCCCAGCAGTCCTATACATAGAAGCTGTATCCCCCCTAAGAAATACATCGGCAATACAATAGATGTCCACCCCGGGTTCGTTTGATGCATAAAGTAAGATACCAGTGCATATATACTGAGAATTAAACTGATGCTGAATACCAGGAATCCACAGAAAGTTACAAATCTCAATGGCTTAAAGCTCAGGCTGCTCACCCCATTCCAGGCCAGCGCCAGCATTTTCCTGAGATTGTATTTACTGGTTCCGGCAAACCTTTCCGATCTTTTGTAATACACCTGTGCGGTACGGAAGCCGACCATGGGAATCATTCCGCGCAGGTATACATTCTTTTCATTGAATTCTTCAAAGGCATCCAATGCCTTCCTGCTCATCAACCTGAAATCTGCATGATTATACACGGACTCTACACCCATGACGGATAGTAATTTGTAGAAACCTAAAGCCGTCCACCTTTTGAATGCAGCATCAGAAGTCCGGTCATCCCGGACACCATATACTATTTCTGCACCTTCATGATACCTGGCGATCATTTGGCCTATAGCATCCAGGTCATCCTGAAGGTCGGCATCTACCGAAACCGAAATGTCACAATCTCCTACCTGTCTCAATCCGGCCAGTAATGCATGCTGGTGGCCGAAGTTCCTGGATAGTTTTAATCCTCTGAATAATTCATGCTCATTGGCCAGCGCAAAGATCTGGTTCCATGTATTGTCCCTGCTGCCATCGTCTATCAGCAAAGCATAGCTGTTCCTGTCCACCAATTGCTGATCTATCAGCTGGTTCAATAATATAACCAACCTCCTGGAAGTCTCCGGCAGGACCTCTTCTTCATTATAGCAGGGTATGACCAGGGCTAAACGAGGTAAGTCCTGCCTGGATTCAATAGGTTTATTTTCCATAATGTTCCTTAGCGATATCGTCAATGACATGGTATACCTCGTCGCCGTATTTCCGGATAATAGGTTCTTTCAGGAACTGGTACACCGGTACTTTTAATTGTTCCCCCAGTTTGCAGGCAGGGGAGCACAGTTTCTTGCGGGGCTCATAATTGACCAGTTCAAAACCATTGGTCTCAGTGATACGGATCGGGTAAAGATGGCAGGAGATGGGTTTTTTAAAATCAGTCTTTCCTTCGTAATAAATCTTTTCAATGGCGCATTTCACAATATTATTCTCGTCGTAATACCCATATACGCAGATACCACCATCTATGACCGGGGTGACTATGTCAAACTCATCATCGTAAGTATAGGCACCCTGCTCTTCTATCTCCCGGATGGCCCTGGGACTTAGTTCCGGTTTTAATAACGGGTATAAATCTTCTATGATATTGGCTTCTTCCCGGGTAAGCGGCGCACCGGCATCTCCGTCTACACAGCATCCTCCCTTGCATTTGTCCAGGTTACAGACAAATTCCTTCTCAATGACTTCATCACTGATCAATATATTATCTATTTCTATCATTGTCTATCATTATTGTTCCAGCCTATAGATGGATATTGTTTTTATGGTATGATGTCCCTCATATCCTGATGATTGCTTGGTATGCACATCCGATCAGGTTAACCGATAAATTCATAGCCTATATCTTTTCTGAATGTCTTTCCTTCGAATTCTACGGATGCTATGCTGTGATAACTTTGGTGCAATGCATCCTGTATATGAGCTCCATAGGAAGTGACTGCCATCACTCTTCCCCCGTTTGTAAATATCTGTCCGTTGTCACTTCTGGTTCCTGCGTGGAATACAATACTGTCTGTTACGGCATTAATGCCGGAGATGACCTTACCCTTCTCATAATTCCCGGGATAACCCTGAGCGACCAGCATTACCGTTGCTGCAGCTCTGGGATCAATGTCCAGGCTGACCTCATCCAGTTTTTTCTCATTCATGCTGAGGATAAGTTCTACCAGATCGTTTTTGATTCTCGGGATGACCACTTCTGTTTCCGGGTCACCCATTCTGCAGTTGTATTCGATCACGATCGGATTACCTTCTACATTAATGAGTCCGAAAAAGATAAAGCCCTGGTAAAACCTTCCTTCTTCCGCCAGGCCCTTGACAGTGGGGTCCACGATCCTGTCGACCACTTTTTTCATAAAATCGTCATCAGCAAAGGGTAGTGGAGATACAGCACCCATCCCGCCAGTGTTGGGACCGGTATCTCCTTCTCCGATTCGCTTGTAATCCTTGGCCTCGGGAAGAATGAGGTAATTTGTCCCATCCGTAAATGCAAAAACCGAAAGCTCGATTCCTGTTAAGAAAGACTCAATCACGACTTTTTCGCCTGCGCTTCCGAACATGGATTCCCTGATCATCTCTTTGTAAGTATCCAGTGCGGTCTGCGTATCCAGAGCAATGATCACACCTTTCCCCGCTGCCAACCCATCTGCTTTGAGCACTATGGGAAGCTGATGATTCCGGATGTACTCAATTCCCTGTTCGTAGTTTTCTTTATCAAATTCAGCATAGGCAGCTGTGGGGATATCGTGTCGCTGCATAAAAGCTTTTGAAAATGCCTTGCTTCCTTCCAGGATAGCACCATCTTTGGAAGGACCTACGACGATGATATGCCTGAGGTCCGGATCAGTTTTTATAAAATCATAGATACCTGATACCAAAGGATCTTCATTACCCGGAAAAAGAATATCTATGTTTTCCTCTATGCAGATCTTTTTGACAGCTTCAAAATCTGTGGGTTGGATGTCGATATTTTGCCCATAGTTTAATGTTCCGGCATTGCCGGGAGCAATCCATAGCTTTTGACAAAGCGGGCTTTGGCTCATTTTCCAGGCCAATGTACATTCTCTTCCTCCTGATCCTAAAAGTAATATGTTCATATTCTAAATGTAATCTTTAATGGTAAATCCGAGCCACGAAGTTAAAGGAAAGAATTGATTCCCATCAATGATCTGACTTTCTCTTGCCCGTTTTTATGGCCCTTAATCCTTCCCATAATTCATCTTTCTGAATTTCATAATTCGCGTATAAATAGCGAACCATCTTTTCTTCATTAGTCAGGATGAGGTCATCTTCCTGTTCTTCTGCCGGTTCGATCAGTGCGATATCGTACCCCTGATCCTGTGCTACCAGTACCGGAAACTGATAATGGGGATTGTATATGTCTGAAAGTATCTTTTGCGGAGGAATCCGGGTCCCGGATTTGATGAGCCGGCTGATATAGCGTGGAATGGCATATTCTTTCCGGACTATGTCACTATCTGCCTTAAATCCGATCTTATGAACCATAATACCATAGGGGATCAGGAGAATGAGCACGAACAAAACCGCAAACCCGTAGTATTTCCATTGGTGTTGCTTCTTTTTGGACAGTTGTAAAAGGTATGGATACCCCAAGTATAAGGGTAGGGAAGCAAGGATGGCCAGAAAAGGAAAAACAGGGCCGTCATACCAGAGCAATTTGGTTTCGGCTGCAGAGATAAGGAACAAAAAGGGAACAGCCATAAACAAAGAAAAAATGCCCAGGCTCCTCGTATTTTCATTTTTAGTATAAAAAATCATGACCACCCCGGCGACCAGTAAGGGGAACCAATAGGAGAACCTTCCTCCGGAGAGATTATTGATATAATAATAAAAAGGATGCCGGTGCGCTTCGACCGTATTCATAAACCTTCCGGACCATTCGTTGGTACGCACCCGGTCCAGGTAACCGGGCTGAACAGATTCCCTGCCTAAGTAATAGGCAGAGACCAATAGCACAAAAGCGCATATACCCATGTAAAAATGCCTGGATTTCAATAAGAAAAAAAGTTGCTTCCTGTAAAGGGTATAAAGGAAAAGGGAAGGAAGTAAGAATAAACCGGCTACGCTTTTGGTCAGCACTGCCAGCGTAAGCCCTGAGAAGAACAGGTAAAGGTCCCTGGTCTGGCGTGTACTCAGGAATTGCGTATAGCAAATGGCATAAAAGGTGGTGAACAATACCAGTAATGCATCATAGTCACCTGTTCGCAGGATATGTTCGCGGACATATCCATGCGCAGTGAATAAAACGATAACGCTCAGCACTGCCCATATATGGCTATTGGAATTTTTTGTAATAAAGCGGAACAACAAAATCCCGGTCAACAATCCTGCAATTGCAGAAGGTAGCCGGATCGCCCAAATACTGAGACCAAAGACCCGGATGAGCATAGCCTGCATCCAGATGAGCAATGGCGGTTTGGTATTCCAGTTGTCGATCTTACCATCGAAAGTGGTGACCAGCCAGTTACCGCTTTCGCTCATTTCTGCTGCATTGATCGCCAGGCGGGATTCATCCCATAGCTGTACGGGCATGCGCTCCATAAAGAAGAAGCAGGGAACCAGCATCAGAAGTACAGCTGTCCAGAACCAGTAGCTGCTTTTTCTTTTGGTTATGAATGCCTGCTGATTCCAATTCATGGGTCGGGTAAGTATGTTTTTAAAAATCCCGGTAGAAGTATTTTCTTCTTAAATAAGAAGTCTCAATGAAGACCTGTTACCAGGTTAAAGTTTTGGATGCCGTCCTTGCCATCATTAAAGTCTTCCCGAAAATGAATACGATTGATCCCACAGACCAAACCGTCAGTTCGGAAAGACCTTGCTTTGTGGTTACTTCAATGGATCGTTATTGTGCCAGTTGTGTCTCGGACTGGATGCGATTGATGAATTCTTCCAGTGAAAATGCGCCCAGGTCTCCTTCGCCGTGCTTTCTCACATTGATAACATTCTGCTCGATATCCCTTTCTCCCATCACCAGCATATAGGGTATTTTTTCTACTTCTGCATCTCTGATCTTCCTGCCGATTTTCTCTGCTCTTTCATCTATTTCGGCGCGGATACCTGCTTTTTTCAATGCTGCCATTACTGATTCCGCATAAGCCTGGGATTTGTCCGAGATAGGGAGCACTTTTACTTGCGTAGTGGTGAGCCACAGTGGCAGGTTTCCTCCACAGTGCTCTAATAATACAGCTACAAACCTTTCCATGCTTCCAAACGGGGCCCTGTGGATCATTACCGGGCGTTTTCTGGAATTGTCGCTGTCCACATATTCCAGCTCGAATCTTTCCGGGAGGTTGTAATCCAC
>JAHHDV010000027.1 GCA_019739295.1 Taibaiella sp. | reverse complement strand
GATTTGGAAGCGGTCTCACCTACCAATCCATATGGACGATTGTCGTAATTCTGGCCCCTTTCATTCTTAACAGTGGCTCTCTGGATTTCAAATTTCTCTTGCGTCACTGCATCCAGCAGGAAGCCCATACGGTCTGCTTCCAGCCACAGCATTTTTTCCAGCTGATTTCTGGGAACGGTCTCGAAATAATTGGTCCTGTCCCTGTTCGTGGTACCATTCAGCGTACCGCCGGCTTCCGTGATGATCTTAAAATGCTGCTCATCGGCTACATTGTCTGATCCCTGGAACATCATATGCTCGAAGAAATGGGCAAACCCTGATTTTCCTATCTCTTCTCTTGCAGAACCTACGTGGTAGGTTACATCTACATGAACGATAGGGTCGCTGTGGTCTTCGTGAACGATTACGGTCAGCCCGTTAGGCAATACAAATTTAGAATATGGGATCACCACATTCTCTCCTTTCTGCTCCACCTTCTCTACAAGCCTGGCCTGGGCCTGGGTGAAAAACGGGGAACAACCGGCTGCCACTGCAGCGATAAAGTATAAAATCTTTCTCATTAAAATAAAATTTGTTCATCAAAACGCTCGATCCGCTAAGGTAAGCTGAATCCTTCAAATAAGCTGTAATTGCCAGGGCAAAATTACTCGTACCGGTTTAACCAAAGTGAAAAGGATTTGTGGAATCTGACCCTGATACGAACCATTCGTCACTTCTTGCGGATACGCTTTGGTTAATACGTTCCCCTATAGCTTTTCAGAAAATTTTGGCAGAATAAAATATGCAACAAGAGGAATATAGAAGCAAAATTGTACCTACCTTTGCACCCTTAAAAACAATTTAAAACTTATACCATATGACTGCTGCCCAAGATCTGACAGCGATTATCTCTGATGCTGTAACACAAGTTCAGAAAGGATCTTTTGACCTTAAAGAGATCTATACGAACCATGAAGCGCCTGTAGGAAAGAACGAATTTTTATTTTTCATCAAACCGGAGATCACCCTTCCGTCTGACAAAATCCAGTTGAATAAAATCCTGGAACTGATCCGGAATAAAATCCATGATTTCGGTTTTACGATCCATAACATTAAAGTTCTTTCTGCTGCTTATCTGGACCGGCACAATATCATCGCCCAGCATTATGGTGTGATCAACAAAATTGCAGGCAATGCTGTCGGCAACATGTCAGAAGGAGCAAAAGATAAATTCAAAGAGTTTTTCGGTGAAGATGTGCAAAATGTAAAAGTCCTTGGAGGAATCGAATTCCTGGCCCATTATCCTGACTTCAACCCTAACTCTATTGATTTCCTGCTTCAAAATATCGAAGCCAAGAAATTAGCCGGTGGTACCTATTGCGCCAAAATCAAAATGGACAATGAAATTGTTTACCTCGTAAATGGCTTCCACCCAAGACAATTAAAACAATTTACAGAAAAAGGCAGGAGTATCGTCGTGATGACGCTGTCTTCTGACCTGAACTGGAAAGAAGCCAGAACAAACTTCATCGGTGCCACCAATCCGGAAGCAGCCCGGGAAGGAAGTATCAGAAGGACGTTACTGGAGCAAAAGGATGCATTGGGTCTGGATGAAATCTCACAGGGAGTGAACGGTGTCCACCTTTCAGCAGGTCCTGTAGAAGGCCTGATAGAACTGAGAAGATACAATACAGATTTTTCTAAAAATGAAGATAAGGCGTTTACTGACTTTTCATTCGGCAGACAGCTTCAAGAGCAGTTTACCGATGAACAGTTTGAGCAAATCACCAGTAATGAAAATGTAGTTGTCGACGGCAAAGTGACTTCTATCTTTGACATCACGGAAGAAATGAATGCAGATGAAGCCATTGCCACATTGAAATCTGTGTTGCAATAATTCCAATCAAAAAAGTATCCGGAGGGATAAAAATGGAATCATCTCGCCGGCTCCCCGATAAGACACGAGCCTGCAATCGTTATACAAAAATGCTGCCCTTGGCAGCATTTTTTATGATCATCATTGCTCCTGATAAATAGTCCTGATCAGATCGCCGTATTTCCCCATCACAGCTTTCCTTCTCAGGCTCAGCTTGGGTGTCAGGATACCGTTTTCTACGGTCCAGTCATCCGGCACTATCCTGAATGCTTTGACCTGTTCTATATGGTTGATCTTGGGGTTAGCCCATTCTATACCTTTTTGAATCAGTTCTTTCAATTCAGGCTTATCAATCCAGGCCGGTCGGTCGGCAATACCTATGGGTTGATTGTTGTTGATTTTCCCGGCGACCACATCCCAGTCCGGCACTATCAGCGCTGATACAAACTTTTTACCATCTCCCAGTACCATAAGATTAGCAATGGAATCTACACTTCTGTATATATTTTCTACAAATTGCGGCGCTACGTATTTACCCCCTGATGTTTTGAAAATCTCTTTCTTCCGATCCGTGATTTTCAGGAATTTATTATCTACAAGCATCCCTATATCACCCGTCCTGAACCATCCGTCAGGAGTGAACACCTCCTTGGTGCCAGCTTCATTATTATAATAACCTTTCATTACATTATTTCCTTTGCACAGTATCTCTCCATCTTCTGCGATCTTGACTTCTACATTCTGGATCAACGGTCCTACAGTACCGAAAACCCGGCCATCGTTATCGTAAGTATTGACAGATATTACCGGTGAAGTCTCCGTAAGCCCGTATCCCTCCATGATAATAATGCCGGCAGCTGTAAATATCCGGATCAGCTCGGGATTCAAAGCCGCGGAACCGCTGACTACGGCCCTGACCCTCCCCCCGAGCGCCTCTCTCCATTTGCTGAAGACGACCTTATTGGCCAGTTTCAATTGGAGGTTGTACCATACACCCTGGTTCTTGTGATTATCATATCGCTGGGCCAGTTTCAATGCCCAGAAGAAAAGCCCGCGCTTGATCCCTTTCAGTTCTTTGCCCTTTGCCACGATCTTATCAAATACTTTCTCAAGCACCCTGGGTACACAGGTAAATACTACGGGCTGTACTTCCTTCAGGTTATCCCCGATCGTATCCATGCTCTCCGCATAATAGATCTGGGCTCCTTTGTACATATAGATATAGGAAATAGTCTTCTCAAAAATATGGTTCAGGGGAAGGAAACTGAGCGCTTTCTCCCCATCCTTAGCAAAGTGAAACTGGGGCATACAATCCTTGACATTGCTCATGATATTCTTATGGGTCAGCATTACCCCTTTTGGATTGCCTGTAGTGCCACTGGTATAAATAATAGTCGCCAATGTGTCCTCAGTGATGTTGTTTTTACTCTGGACCAGCAGGCTTTCGGAAGATTGCTGTACCAGTAACGTTTCCCAGTTAGGGACACCTTCAAGCTTGTCGAAAGAATAAATCCTGTAGTTCCCGTTCTCCAATACGGACTTAAAGCGTTCATAAATTTCACTGTTGGATACAAAGATGATCCTGATCTGGGATTCATTGAGGATAAATTCAAGATCAGGGATACCCACCGTAGGATATATAGGTGTCAGGATGGCACTGGCCTGCTGTACGGCAAGATCCGTGATCAGCCATTCGGGACGGTTATTGGAAATGATACCAATTTTTTCCATCTTATCGGGAGTATATATATCCGGTAGCCCGATAAGATTCAGAATCGATGCGGCCAGGTTCTCCACTTTAAGCACGACATCCTTATTGTGATATTCCTTCCATTTGTTATTTTCCTTTTTCGCAAATGCCGTTCTGTTCGGATGCTCTCTGGCATTCCTTTCCAGTATATCAAAGAGTCTTTTCATATGCCGCGTCATTTAAAGGTGGAAATTGATTGAATAAAAATACCAATTTTTATTGTTAATACAAACTTATCGGGCCGTACATTACCTGCGCTGTAGTTAATCCATGGATCTGCTGTACGTTTTCCCTTATTGTTATATCTTTGGCCCTTATGAGAAGGATGAAACTTCATATCGGTGACAGATACCCGATCCGTCATTACTTTGACCGGGTTGATTAACTGTCGTCATATGAACCGTTCTGTAATGGTCTATAAAAGGCTGACAGAATGGATATAGGATGAGGAATTAAGGATAAAATAAATTCATGAATTATTCTGAAGTAATCATCAGTGGCATTATGCTGGGTCTGTTTGTATCGATATCGGTAGGACCGACCCTGTTTGCAGTCATCAGGTACAGCATGCACCATACCTATAAGGCAGGAATTGCTTTCATACTCGGAGTATCCCTGAGTGATATCCTATATGTAGTGATGGCCAATTTTGCAACTTCTTCCTGGACCGAATCCTTCCGGTCTTACGAATCCGTGATCGGTTACATCGGTTCCGGTATATTTATGATCATGGGCCTGTATGGATTTTTGAAAAAATACAAACCCAGGAAACCCAAAAGGGATCAGTCCATGGATATCTCGGGAGCCACTTATTTTAAGATATTCTTCAGCGGTTTCCTGATGAATACCTTTAATCCCGGAGTCGTATTGATGTGGGCGGGGGCCGCACTTAAGGTTGCCTCCTATACATTGACGGAGAAAATCCTGTTCTTCGGGATTTGTCTCTTTATCGTCCTGTCCATAGATTTCTGCAAAGTATTCCTGGCGGAAAAGATCAGGTCCTGGCTTACTCTACGCAAGATCATGTACCTCAACAAGATCTCAGCTGCGATCATTTTCTTTTTTGGACTTATCATACTGGTCAATATCCTGATGGGCAGGCAGCTGAGCCATTAGCTAAAGCCTGATGATCATCCCTTTTTCTCCGCAAGAGATCTGAAAGGAGTTGAAATGGTTGCCACCTTCAAATTTATTTTTAGAATATGGTGCAAAAATCTGTGATTGTCTTACATTTGCAGTCCTTTCAAAGCGGAGGTGGCGAAACTGGTAGACGCGCAACGTTGAGGTCGTTGTGTCCGCAAGGACTTGGGAGTTCGAATCTCCTCTTCCGCACTTCAGTGGACAAAATGGATGGATTTCCATTTTGTCCATTTTTATTTCTATCTAAATCATTGTTAATCTGATAGATAAGGCTTACTACTTTGTTGACGGAATTAGTTCGAAGTCTTCGATTTTCAAATTCAAACTTTTTTGTAAAAATTGTACCGATAACCTCCTGTTTTTTCTCGTTATCACCTTGCTCGTAAATATAATCGAGCTTCAGCAGGGCGTTTAGGCCGTTTTGCAGCAGGTTTTTGATGTCGGCATGATCTGCTCCGTCAGTTCGATACTTGGCATTGAGCCTATCGAGTTTTTCGCCGTATTCGGCTTTCATCTCGCGGTAGTCTGCCGGATCGATCTCCCGAGATGCCAGCAGTTCGCGGGTATAGGCCAGCTTGTCTTCCACTGCCTTTATTTCCTTCTTTATTTTCCGTTTGTCGTCCAGTATATGCCCGGTCTGCTTTTGCCAACGTTCCAACAGCAGCTTCCTGTACAAGGGTAACATGGCGCTATTTGGGGTATATTTTTTTCAGCTGGCTGATGAATTGCTCGTTAACATCTTCGGCTCGTATGCGGAATGAACACCCGGTTTGGCAATGGTAATAGGTGTAGTATTTGGAGTAACCCTTTGATGCGCTTCCGGTGAGTACCCTGCCACATTCGGGGCAAAGCAGAAACCCCCGCAACGGCAGAGACCTGTTGGCTACGACCTTGAGGTTGAATGTCCGCTTTCTCCCATCCAGTACATCCTGTGCGTCATAAAACAGGGCTTCGGTGATGATGGGTTCATGTAGTCCCTTTACATAGCGGCTTTCTTCATCCTTGTATTGCGGCACATGGATCTTTCCGCAATATACCGGATTTCTGACGATGGTGTAGAAATGGGCCCTTTGCTTGCTGAAGCCTCTTTTCTGCGCCATTCTGAAAATCTGATCCGCATTGTATTTGCCTTTGGCAATTTCCCTGAAGACCCACTGCAATATATTGGCTTCGGGTTCTTTGGGGGCAATGTACTTTCTGGCTTCTTCTGTGCTGCGGTTGATATAGCCATAGGGCGCCAGCCCCATGTACCTGCCCTCTTTCCTTGCCCTGCGCATACCATCAATGACATTCAGTGCACGGCGGTCATTTTCCACTTCGGGGGAGGCGAGATAAAACGCCAGCATGATCTTGTTTTCGGGGATGGAAAGATCAAGCGGTTGTTCGGTAGCCTGGGGCTCCACGCCCAATTTTTTAAGTGCTGCGATCATCTGATATGCGTCAGAGGTGATCCGGCTGAACCGATCCCATTTGACAAAAAGCACAAGGTTGGACTTCCGTTTGTTCTTTCTCAGGTCTGCAAGGTATTTTGTCCATTCCGGGCGGTTGAACGTGCGGGCGGTGTAGTCCTCAATCATTACCCTGCGTATAGTAATATGATGTATGCTGCAATATTTGCGCAGTGCTTCTTCCTGACTTCTTTGGGAGTACCCCTTATCTGCCTGCTCGTCTGTAGATACCCGTATGTACAAGTCTGCTATCAATCCTGTTAACTCCATAAGCAAGTCTGAATTATATGATGAAACGATTTTGAAATCAAATAAATGCCTAAACGGTCAATCAAAGATACAATCCATGTCCCGGTTAAGGTAATTTGCCACCACGATGTCGGCCATCTTCCGCAAAAAGGCCAGAATCAATTCCGCTTCTTCGATGGTCACTTCCCTTCCTTCTCTATATAGCATCTCTTTTACCTCTTCAGGCGTAAGTATATCTCGCTGCACATCCCCTCCTTTTTCCGACTTCACAACATCCCCGTGCAGGGGCTACTTCCTAAAAAGCTAATATAGCAATTTGTTTTGATTAAAATATAAATTAACAAAACTTTTTTATTATTTTTGAGTGCATTTTTGCACAGCGTAGGTTATTGCACTACTTTTACCCGGGTTTCAAATCCGTACAGTATGGCAAAGGATTATAAAATCACTTACAAGGTCTATCA
The DNA here is from genome assembly GCA_019739295.1 of Taibaiella sp. The sequence continues at coordinate 65,688 of JAHHDV010000027.1, read as the reverse complement.
CAACGAGCGCCTGAAAAAAGTTTTCTTTCATGGGAGGATGACCTATCCGCTGTATGTGCAGGTAACCTATATGCGCAAGAGCATCTTTTTCAAAAGTTATTATTTTGACCTGTTGTCCAGCCCGAAATATATGCTACAGGCTGCGGGATTGGTCGGGGGACCCAAACTGGAAGATGTGTTCAAACTGGAAAACGAATTGTTAGCGTTCATTATGACAAAACATAAGGATGATTTTTCGTTTGATGAATTTAGGCAATGGTATGATTTCTACGGTGCGGACCTGTGTAGCCTCACCGAGGAAGGCTTCGTGCATTACTTGCATACCTTTTTCGAGGACAAGGGCCGACCGTCATTTGCGGATGCCATCAGGGAGGGCTGCCGTGTCCGTGTCCCACATGATGTGGTACGGGATATGAAGGCGCTCCTGTTGCCGGAAGTTTACAGGGAGCTTATCGGGAATGCGCTGTTCTATGCTCCTCCGTACCTGCCCCTCTATGGATTCATGCGACAGGTGAAACGTTGGCCGCTGCTCCTGCTCTCCGTCAGGGAATGGCTGGACGAGGCTACCCGGCAGGATTTCGACGACTATATTGGCAAGCGTTACGATGCGGAAACCACCGACACTATCCGAGAACTGCTGTCCCGATATCTCAAATCGCTGGAACGGAAAACCATCGTTTCAGGCAGTACCTGAAAGGGCATTCACACCGGAATCGGGTGTTTCATACCTACCGGAGCCGATTCTTATTATGTTTTGCGCTTAGCTATTCTATATTTAGTTTGAATGATTCAAACACCCTAGAAACTCCAACTTTATCGATATTTCTATAAATGTTGAATAGTCTTTATCCCATGTGCCTATCCCTAACCACGGACGGTACACCTGAGGATATTGAAGACAACTATCGTCGTATCAAGGATGAGGTGATGGCCATCATTGATGAGGAAATGTAACGGATATACAATACGCCTGAACTGGCGCACCTGCTGGTGGCAAGGGAAGATTAGTAAAATTTAAGACAATTCAGATCATTCGGGATTTTCTTTGGCTTTAATCGCATTTGACTTTCTGCCTGAATCTTAGCACTGGCAAACCCCTGCCACATGGGGCTGGCGGTCCCACTACAGCCGGACTTGAAGGCCAATATATTCGATGAATGTGCGTCACCCCCCTATCCCCGCGTATAAACCCGCAGATAATGAAGCGGCGCCCTCCTGACCTGATAGCGTATGTGCTTTTTAAAGACCTTCAATACAATATGGCAAACCGACACATGGATATTTCTCTTACGGTTTGCTTTTCATTTGTCTTTACTCCAAATGCAGGCAATTCTGTCGGACATGTGTGTGCGTTTGGGACCTGTACATTATATTTACAGGGCGTTAGCCCATGAGTCTTCCTGCCTACCCGATAAATAATATAAAGATGCATGCATATGAAAACCTCTCGCTTACCGATATGCCCGGTGAACAATGGAAACCCATTGACGGATTTGAAGACCTCTATGAGGTTTCCTCAATGGGCAGGGTAAAATCACTCCGGCGTGAAGTCAGCTCCAAAAGCCGCAATATGCGGATGCAGGCGGAACAGATACTCCGGCAACGCGTTGTTAAAGTGAAGAACAAAAGGGTCGGTGATTTTCTATATACGATGATCGTCTCCCTGTCACAGGATGGTAAAAGATACTATTTTTCAGTCGGACGTCTGGTGTACCATGCTTTCATTGCTCCCATTGACTTGGGCAGCAGGTCGATGCTGATCAGCTACCGGGATGGCGACGGCAGGAATCTTAGCTCTGTAAACCTCTATGCCAGCAACCTGAGTGAGCTGAAGCTGCGATCCTTTCGTAGCGGCAGGGCGTTGAGTCACTTGAATGTATTGAGCAAACCCGTCAGCCAATTCCTGCCGGATGGCAGGCTTATCGCACAATATCCCAGCTATTATGCAGCGGCAAAAGCAACGGGCTTCCAGGCATCCAGTATAGCCTCGGTCGCATCCGGTGGAGATTACCTGTATAAAGGATTCTGCTGGCAACAAGGGAAAAGAAAGAGTTTACGGGCCAGTTCGCTGCCAGCAAAAAAGCCGGAAGCCGGCATTAATTATAAATTACTGGAAAAAACTGGGGATGAAGAAAGTCCCGAAAACCTATTCCGCACTGTTCGACCTTTCCCTGAAAAAAAGGCCTGGCGAATTATGGAAGGATATTCCCGGATATGAGGGACTCTATAAAGTGTCCAATCAAGGACGGGTGAAGGCTTTGAAAATGGTGACTTCCGGCAAGCAGCAGAAATGGCACCCGGAGCGTATCATGCAATTATCCATCATCATCCATGAAAGAAAGGACGGCAGTCTCCGGCTGGATAATCCCTATGTGACCCTTTGCAAAAGCCAAAGAAAAAGGAAGGTGTTTATCACCCGCCTTATCTTTCATCTTTTTGTACAACCCTTCGATATAGGTAACCCCATGGTGCGTGTTTATGTGAAAGACGACAATCCACTGAATATCCACCACAGCAACCTAGAGCTGCGAGATGCCATTTGGTCCATCAACAAAGCAACTAAACAAGGTTAGACATAGCGAATAAGCGGATTGTATCGGCTGTCGATGTTATTCTTCTAACAGCCTTGTTATTTCCACCAACATGGATTGTATATGCATCTGGAACATTTGTGTTTCAGTCTCAGTGGCGATTCCCGTCCTTAGATAGGTCAGCTCCACAGTCCGGTCATCCTTTTCATTGATCGTGAAACTCACTTCCGAATAATGCTCCGGCATATCCTTGTCCCCGCCTATACCCGTCCAGAATGTGTGCTTTAATTGGGCATTGGGTTCAATCTTCAGGATTTCTCCCTTATTACTACAAGACATGCCATGCATTTCCCCAGACCAGATTAGTCAGCCAAGCGCTTCCATTCAGGCTAAAGCCTTTAGAGAGTCTATAGTTTCTTGGCTGTCACAATTTTTTCTTAGTCTGTCATTTATAGAATGTATAAAAGAGTCAGAAGCTAAACCTTTCTTTACAAGATTTATATCTTGAATAAAAGTTTCTATTAAAACCCAATCCTTGTCATTCATAATTGACCTTTCTTCCTTAGTCCCAACTCTTGCCCAGCCATCGACATCACCGTTAAACCGGGTATATATTTTGATTTTATCTATTGTAATCATTTTGCAAATACATTATGACATAATGTATTTGCAAAATGATTACAATAGATAAAATCAAAATATATACCCGGTTTAACGGTGATGTCGATGGCTGGGCAAGAGTTGGGACTAAGGAAGAAAGGTCAATTATGAATGACAAGGATTGGGTTTTAATAGAAACTTTTATTCAAGATATAAATCTTGTAAAGAAAGGTTTAGCTTCTGACTCTTTTATACATTCTATAAATGACAGACTAAGAAAAAATTGTGACAGCCAAGAAACTATAGACTCTCTAAAGGCTTTAGCCTGAATGGAAGCGCTTGGCTGACTAATCTGGTCTGGGGAAATGCATGGCATGTCTTGTAGTAATAAGGGAGAAATCCTGAAGATTGAACCCAATGCCCAATTAAAGCACACATTCTGGACGGGTATAGGCGGGGACAAGGATATGCCGGAGCATTATTCGGAAGTGAGTTTCACGATCAATGAAAAGGATGACCGGACTGTGGAGCTGACCTATCTAAGGACGGGAATCGCCACTGAGACTGAAACACAAATGTTCCAGATGCATATACAATCCATGTTGGTGGAAATAACAAGGCTGTTAGAAGAATAACATCGACAGCCGATACAATCCGCTTATTCGCTATGTCTAACCTTGTTTAGTTGCTTTGTTGATGGACCAAATGGCATCTCGCAGCTCTAGGTTGCTGTGGTGGATATTCAGTGGATTGTCGTCTTTCACATAAACACGCACCATGGGGTTACCTATATCGAAGGGTTGTACAAAAAGATGAAAGATAAGGCGGGTGATAAACACCTTCCTTTTTCTTTGGCTTTTGCAAAGGGTCACATAGGGATTATCCAGCCGGAGACTGCCGTCCTTTCTTTCATGGATGATGATGGATAATTGCATGATACGCTCCGGGTGCCATTTCTGCTGCTTGCCGGAAGTCACCATTTTCAAAGCCTTCACCCGTCCTTGATTGGACACTTTATAGAGTCCCTCATATCCGGGAATATCCTTCCATAATTCGCCAGGCCTTTTTTTCAGGGAAAGGTCGAACAGTGCGGAATAGGTTTTCGGGACTTTCTTCATCCCCAGTTTTTTCCAGTAATTTATAATTAATGCCGGCTTCCGGCTTTTTTGCTGGCAGCGAACTGGCCCGTAAACTCTTTCTTTTCCCTTGTTGCCAGCAGAATCCTTTATACAGGTAATCTCCACCGGATGCGACCGAGGCTATACTGGATGCCTGGAAGCCCGTTGCTTTTGCCGCTGCATAATAGCTGGGATATTGTGCGATAAGCCTGCCATCCGGCAGGAATTGGCTGACGGGTTTGCTCAATACATTCAAGTGACTCAACGCCCTGCCGCTACGAAAGGATCGCAGCTTCAGCTCACTCAGGTTGCTGGCATAGAGGTTTACAGAGCTAAGATTCCTGCCGTCGCCATCCCGGTAGCTGATCAGCATCGACCTGCTGCCCAAGTCAATGGGAGCAATGAAAGCATGGTACACCAGACGTCCGACTGAAAAATAGTATCTTTTACCATCCTGTGACAGGGAGACGATCATCGTATATAGAAAATCACCGACCCTTTTGTTCTTCACTTTAACAACGCGTTGCCGGAGTATCTGTTCCGCCTGCATCCGCATATTGCGGCTTTTGGAGCTGACTTCACGCCGGAGTGATTTTACCCTGCCCATTGAGGAAACCTCATAGAGGTCTTCAAATCCGTCAATGGGTTTCCATTGTTCACCGGGCATATCGGTAAGCGAGAGGTTTTCATATGCATGCATCTTTATATTATTTATCGGGTAGGCAGGAAGACTCATGGGCTAACGCCCTGTAAATATAATGTACAGGTCCCAAACGCACACACATGTCCGACAGAATTGCCTGCATTTGGAGTAAAGACAAATGAAAAGCAAACCGTAAGAGAAATATCCATGTGTCGGTTTGCCATATTGTATTGAAGGTCTTTAAAAAGCACATACGCTATCAGGTCAGGAGGGCGCCGCTTCATTATCTGCGGGTTTATACGCGGGGATAGGGGGGTGACGCACATTCATCGAATATATTGGCCTTCAAGTCCGGCTGTAGTGGGACCGCCAGCCCCATGTGGCAGGGGTTTGCCAGTGCTAAGATTCAGGCAGAAAGTCAAATGCGATTAAAGCCAAAGAAAATCCCGAATGATCTGAATTGTCTTAAATTTTACTAATCTTCCCTTGCCACCAGCAGGTGCGCCAGTTCAGGCGTATTGTATATCCGTTACATTTCCTCATCAATGATGGCCATCACCTCATCCTTGATACGACGATAGTTGTCTTCAATATCCTCAGGTGTACCGTCCGTGGTTAGGGATAGGCACATGGGATAAAGACTATTCAACATTTATAGAAATATCGATAAAGTTGGAGTTTCTAGGGTGTTTGAATCATTCAAACTAAATATAGAATAGCTAAGCGCAAAACATAATAAGAATCGGCTCCGGTAGGTATGAAACACCCGATTCCGGTGTGAATGCCCTTTCAGGTACTGCCTGAAACGATGGTTTTCCGTTCCAGCGATTTGAGATATCGGGACAGCAGTTCTCGGATAGTGTCGGTGGTTTCCGCATCGTAACGCTTGCCAATATAGTCGTCGAAATCCTGCCGGGTAGCCTCGTCCAGCCATTCCCTGACGGAGAGCAGGAGCAGCGGCCAACGTTTCACCTGTCGCATGAATCCATAGAGGGGCAGGTACGGAGGAGCATAGAACAGCGCATTCCCGATAAGCTCCCTGTAAACTTCCGGCAACAGGAGCGCCTTCATATCCCGTACCACATCATGTGGGACACGGACACGGCAGCCCTCCCTGATGGCATCCGCAAATGACGGTCGGCCCTTGTCCTCGAAAAAGGTATGCAAGTAATGCACGAAGCCTTCCTCGGTGAGGCTACACAGGTCCGCACCGTAGAAATCATACCATTGCCTAAATTCATCAAACGAAAAATCATCCTTATGTTTTGTCATAATGAACGCTAACAATTCGTTTTCCAGTTTGAACACATCTTCCAGTTTGGGTCCCCCGACCAATCCCGCAGCCTGTAGCATATATTTCGGGCTGGACAACAGGTCAAAATAATAACTTTTGAAAAAGATGCTCTTGCGCATATAGGTTACCTGCACATACAGCGGATAGGTCATCCTCCCATGAAAGAAAACTTTTTTCAGGCGCTCGTTGTGATAGACCTTGTAAGTGATTTTATAATCCTTTGCCATACTGTACGGATTTGAAACCCGGGTAAAAGTAGTGCAATAACCTACGCTGTGCAAAAATGCACTCAAAAATAATAAAAAAGTTTTGTTAATTTATATTTTAATCAAAACAAATTGCTATATTAGCTTTTTAGGAAGTAGCCCCTGCACGGGGATGTTGTGAAGTCGGAAAAAGGAGGGGATGTGCAGCGAGATATACTTACGCCTGAAGAGGTAAAAGAGATGCTATATAGAGAAGGAAGGGAAGTGACCATCGAAGAAGCGGAATTGATTCTGGCCTTTTTGCGGAAGATGGCCGACATCGTGGTGGCAAATTACCTTAACCGGGACATGGATTGTATCTTTGATTGACCGTTTAGGCATTTATTTGATTTCAAAATCGTTTCATCATATAATTCAGACTTGCTTATGGAGTTAACAGGATTGATAGCAGACTTGTACATACGGGTATCTACAGACGAGCAGGCAGATAAGGGGTACTCCCAAAGAAGTCAGGAAGAAGCACTGCGCAAATATTGCAGCATACATCATATTACTATACGCAGGGTAATGATTGAGGACTACACCGCCCGCACGTTCAACCGCCCGGAATGGACAAAATACCTTGCAGACCTGAGAAAGAACAAACGGAAGTCCAACCTTGTGCTTTTTGTCAAATGGGATCGGTTCAGCCGGATCACCTCTGACGCATATCAGATGATCGCAGCACTTAAAAAATTGGGCGTGGAGCCCCAGGCTACCGAACAACCGCTTGATCTTTCCATCCCCGAAAACAAGATCATGCTGGCGTTTTATCTCGCCTCCCCCGAAGTGGAAAATGACCGCCGTGCACTGAATGTCATTGATGGTATGCGCAGGGCAAGGAAAGAGGGCAGGTACATGGGGCTGGCGCCCTATGGCTATATCAACCGCAGCACAGAAGAAGCCAGAAAGTACATTGCCCCCAAAGAACCCGAAGCCAATATATTGCAGTGGGTCTTCAGGGAAATTGCCAAAGGCAAATACAATGCGGATCAGATTTTCAGAATGGCGCAGAAAAGAGGCTTCAGCAAGCAAAGGGCCCATTTCTACACCATCGTCAGAAATCCGGTATATTGCGGAAAGATCCATGTGCCGCAATACAAGGATGAAGAAAGCCGCTATGTAAAGGGACTACATGAACCCATCATCACCGAAGCCCTGTTTTATGACGCACAGGATGTACTGGATGGGAGAAAGCGGACATTCAACCTCAAGGTCGTAGCCAACAGGTCTCTGCCGTTGCGGGGGTTTCTGCTTTGCCCCGAATGTGGCAGGGTACTCACCGGAAGCGCATCAAAGGGTTACTCCAAATACTACACCTATTACCATTGCCAAACCGGGTGTTCATTCCGCATACGAGCCGAAGATGTTAACGAGCAATTCATCAGCCAGCTGAAAAAAATATACCCCAAATAGCGCCATGTTACCCTTGTACAGGAAGCTGCTGTTGGAACGTTGGCAAAAGCAGACCGGGCATATACTGGACGACAAACGGAAAATAAAGAAGGAAATAAAGGCAGTGGAAGACAAGCTGGCCTATACCCGCGAACTGCTGGCATCTCGGGAGATCGATCCGGCAGACTACCGCGAGATGAAAGCCGAATACGGCGAAAAACTCGATAGGCTCAATGCCAAGTATCGAACTGACGGAGCAGATCATGCCGACATCAAAAACCTGCTGCAAAACGGCCTAAACGCCCTGCTGAAGCTCGATTATATTTACGAGCAAGGTGATAACGAGAAAAAACAGGAGGTTATCGGTACAATTTTTACAAAAAAGTTTGAATTTGAAAATCGAAGACTTCGAACTAATTCCGTCAACAAAGTAGTAAGCCTTATCTATCAGATTAACAATGATTTAGATAGAAATAAAAATGGACAAAATGGAAATCCATCCATTTTGTCCACTGAAGTGCGGAAGAGGAGATTCGAACTCCCAAGTCCTTGCGGACACAACGACCTCAACGTTGCGCGTCTACCAGTTTCGCCACCTCCGCTTTGAAAGGACTGCAAATGTAAGACAATCACAGATTTTTGCACCATATTCTAAAAATAAATTTGAAGGTGGCAACCATTTCAACTCCTTTCAGATCTCTTGCGGAGAAAAAGGGATGATCATCAGGCTTTAGCTAATGGCTCAGCTGCCTGCCCATCAGGATATTGACCAGTATGATAAGTCCAAAAAAGAAAATGATCGCAGCTGAGATCTTGTTGAGGTACATGATCTTGCGTAGAGTAAGCCAGGACCTGATCTTTTCCGCCAGGAATACTTTGCAGAAATCTATGGACAGGACGATAAAGAGACAAATCCCGAAGAACAGGATTTTCTCCGTCAATGTATAGGAGGCAACCTTAAGTGCGGCCCCCGCCCACATCAATACGACTCCGGGATTAAAGGTATTCATCAGGAAACCGCTGAAGAATATCTTAAAATAAGTGGCTCCCGAGATATCCATGGACTGATCCCTTTTGGGTTTCCTGGGTTTGTATTTTTTCAAAAATCCATACAGGCCCATGATCATAAATATACCGGAACCGATGTAACCGATCACGGATTCGTAAGACCGGAAGGATTCGGTCCAGGAAGAAGTTGCAAAATTGGCCATCACTACATATAGGATATCACTCAGGGATACTCCGAGTATGAAAGCAATTCCTGCCTTATAGGTATGGTGCATGCTGTACCTGATGACTGCAAACAGGGTCGGTCCTACCGATATCGATACAAACAGACCCAGCATAATGCCACTGATGATTACTTCAGAATAATTCATGAATTTATTTTATCCTTAATTCCTCATCCTATATCCATTCTGTCAGCCTTTTATAGACCATTACAGAACGGTTCATATGACGACAGTTAATCAACCCGGTCAAAGTAATGACGGATCGGGTATCTGTCACCGATATGAAGTTTCATCCTTCTCATAAGGGCCAAAGATATAACAATAAGGGAAAACGTACAGCAGATCCATGGATTAACTACAGCGCAGGTAATGTACGGCCCGATAAGTTTGTATTAACAATAAAAATTGGTATTTTTATTCAATCAATTTCCACCTTTAAATGACGCGGCATATGAAAAGACTCTTTGATATACTGGAAAGGAATGCCAGAGAGCATCCGAACAGAACGGCATTTGCGAAAAAGGAAAATAACAAATGGAAGGAATATCACAATAAGGATGTCGTGCTTAAAGTGGAGAACCTGGCCGCATCGATTCTGAATCTTATCGGGCTACCGGATATATATACTCCCGATAAGATGGAAAAAATTGGTATCATTTCCAATAACCGTCCCGAATGGCTGATCACGGATCTTGCCGTACAGCAGGCCAGTGCCATCCTGACACCTATATATCCTACGGTGGGTATCCCTGATCTTGAATTTATCCTCAATGAATCCCAGATCAGGATCATCTTTGTATCCAACAGTGAAATTTATGAACGCTTTAAGTCCGTATTGGAGAACGGGAACTACAGGATTTATTCTTTCGACAAGCTTGAAGGTGTCCCTAACTGGGAAACGTTACTGGTACAGCAATCTTCCGAAAGCCTGCTGGTCCAGAGTAAAAACAACATCACTGAGGACACATTGGCGACTATTATTTATACCAGTGGCACTACAGGCAATCCAAAAGGGGTAATGCTGACCCATAAGAATATCATGAGCAATGTCAAGGATTGTATGCCCCAGTTTCACTTTGCTAAGGATGGGGAGAAAGCGCTCAGTTTCCTTCCCCTGAACCATATTTTTGAGAAGACTATTTCCTATATCTATATGTACAAAGGAGCCCAGATCTATTATGCGGAGAGCATGGATACGATCGGGGATAACCTGAAGGAAGTACAGCCCGTAGTATTTACCTGTGTACCCAGGGTGCTTGAGAAAGTATTTGATAAGATCGTGGCAAAGGGCAAAGAACTGAAAGGGATCAAGCGCGGGCTTTTCTTCTGGGCATTGAAACTGGCCCAGCGATATGATAATCACAAGAACCAGGGTGTATGGTACAACCTCCAATTGAAACTGGCCAATAAGGTCGTCTTCAGCAAATGGAGAGAGGCGCTCGGGGGGAGGGTCAGGGCCGTAGTCAGCGGTTCCGCGGCTTTGAATCCCGAGCTGATCCGGATATTTACAGCTGCCGGCATTATTATCATGGAGGGATACGGGCTTACGGAGACTTCACCGGTAATATCTGTCAATACTTACGATAACGATGGCCGGGTTTTCGGTACTGTAGGACCGTTGATCCAGAATGTAGAAGTCAAGATCGCAGAAGATGGAGAGATACTGTGCAAAGGAAATAATGTAATGAAAGGTTATTATAATAATGAAGCTGGCACCAAGGAGGTGTTCACTCCTGACGGATGGTTCAGGACGGGTGATATAGGGATGCTTGTAGATAATAAATTCCTGAAAATCACGGATCGGAAGAAAGAGATTTTCAAAACATCAGGGGGTAAATACGTAGCGCCGCAATTTGTAGAAAATATATACAGAAGTGTAGATTCCATTGCTAATCTTATGGTACTGGGAGATGGTAAAAAGTTTGTATCAGCGCTGATAGTGCCGGACTGGGATGTGGTCGCCGGGAAAATCAACAACAATCAACCCATAGGTATTGCCGACCGACCGGCCTGGATTGATAAGCCTGAATTGAAAGAACTGATTCAAAAAGGTATAGAATGGGCTAACCCCAAGATCAACCATATAGAACAGGTCAAAGCATTCAGGATAGTGCCGGATGACTGGACCGTAGAAAACGGTATCCTGACACCCAAGCTGAGCCTGAGAAGGAAAGCTGTGATGGGGAAATACGGCGATCTGATCAGGACTATTTATCAGGAGCAATGATGATCATAAAAAATGCTGCCAAGGGCAGCATTTTTGTATAACGATTGCAGGCTCGTGTCTTATCGGGGAGCCGGCGAGATGATTCCATTTTTATCCCTCCGGATACTTTTTTGATTGGAATTATTGCAACACAGATTTCAATGTGGCAATGGCTTCATCTGCATTCATTTCTTCCGTGATGTCAAAGATAGAAGTCACTTTGCCGTCGACAACTACATTTTCATTACTGGTGATTTGCTCAAACTGTTCATCGGTAAACTGCTCTTGAAGCTGTCTGCCGAATGAAAAGTCAGTAAACGCCTTATCTTCATTTTTAGAAAAATCTGTATTGTATCTTCTCAGTTCTATCAGGCCTTCTACAGGACCTGCTGAAAGGTGGACACCGTTCACTCCCTGTGAGATTTCATCCAGACCCAATGCATCCTTTTGCTCCAGTAACGTCCTTCTGATACTTCCTTCCCGGGCTGCTTCCGGATTGGTGGCACCGATGAAGTTTGTTCTGGCTTCTTTCCAGTTCAGGTCAGAAGACAGCGTCATCACGACGATACTCCTGCCTTTTTCTGTAAATTGTTTTAATTGTCTTGGGTGGAAGCCATTTACGAGGTAAACAATTTCATTGTCCATTTTGATTTTGGCGCAATAGGTACCACCGGCTAATTTCTTGGCTTCGATATTTTGAAGCAGGAAATCAATAGAGTTAGGGTTGAAGTCAGGATAATGGGCCAGGAATTCGATTCCTCCAAGGACTTTTACATTTTGCACATCTTCACCGAAAAACTCTTTGAATTTATCTTTTGCTCCTTCTGACATGTTGCCGACAGCATTGCCTGCAATTTTGTTGATCACACCATAATGCTGGGCGATGATATTGTGCCGGTCCAGATAAGCAGCAGAAAGAACTTTAATGTTATGGATCGTAAAACCGAAATCATGGATTTTATTCCGGATCAGTTCCAGGATTTTATTCAACTGGATTTTGTCAGACGGAAGGGTGATCTCCGGTTTGATGAAAAATAAAAATTCGTTCTTTCCTACAGGCGCTTCATGGTTCGTATAGATCTCTTTAAGGTCAAAAGATCCTTTCTGAACTTGTGTTACAGCATCAGAGATAATCGCTGTCAGATCTTGGGCAGCAGTCATATGGTATAAGTTTTAAATTGTTTTTAAGGGTGCAAAGGTAGGTACAATTTTGCTTCTATATTCCTCTTGTTGCATATTTTATTCTGCCAAAATTTTCTGAAAAGCTATAGGGGAACGTATTAACCAAAGCGTATCCGCAAGAAGTGACGAATGGTTCGTATCAGGGTCAGATTCCACAAATCCTTTTCACTTTGGTTAAACCGGTACGAGTAATTTTGCCCTGGCAATTACAGCTTATTTGAAGGATTCAGCTTACCTTAGCGGATCGAGCGTTTTGATGAACAAATTTTATTTTAATGAGAAAGATTTTATACTTTATCGCTGCAGTGGCAGCCGGTTGTTCCCCGTTTTTCACCCAGGCCCAGGCCAGGCTTGTAGAGAAGGTGGAGCAGAAAGGAGAGAATGTGGTGATCCCATATTCTAAATTTGTATTGCCTAACGGGCTGACCGTAATCGTTCACGAAGACCACAGCGACCCTATCGTTCATGTAGATGTAACCTACCACGTAGGTTCTGCAAGAGAAGAGATAGGAAAATCAGGGTTTGCCCATTTCTTCGAGCATATGATGTTCCAGGGATCAGACAATGTAGCCGATGAGCAGCATTTTAAGATCATCACGGAAGCCGGCGGTACGCTGAATGGTACCACGAACAGGGACAGGACCAATTATTTCGAGACCGTTCCCAGAAATCAGCTGGAAAAAATGCTGTGGCTGGAAGCAGACCGTATGGGCTTCCTGCTGGATGCAGTGACGCAAGAGAAATTTGAAATCCAGAGAGCCACTGTTAAGAATGAAAGGGGCCAGAATTACGACAATCGTCCATATGGATTGGTAGGTGAGACCGCTTCCAAATCGTTATACCCCTACGGGCATCCTTATTCCTGGCTGACGATTGGCTATATTGAGGATCTGAACAGGGTGGGGGTAGACGACCTGAAGAACTTTTTCCTGAGATGGTATGGTCCCAACAATGCTACCGTCACCATTGGCGGCGATGTCAATACCAGTGAAGCAGTGAAATTGGTAGAGCAATATTTTGGCAGCATTCCCAGGGGCCCTGAAGTGGTCGATATGAAGCCGTCCTATCCCAGCCTGGGCGCGGGACCGTTATATCAATATGGTAGACCAGTATGCCAAGCTCCCGATGTTAAGAATAGTTTATCCTACACCGCAATGGTATACCAAAGATGAAGCTGCCCTTGACGTATTGGCCGAGATCATTGGCCAGGGTAACAACTCTATCATGTACCAGCAACTGGTAAAAACCCAGAAAGCACTGCAGGCGGACGTTTACAACTATGCCAGCGAATTATCTGGGGAATTTACCATTTCCATTATTCCATTCCCCGGCAAGACGCTGAAGGAAATGGACGAAGAAGTAAAAAGAGCATTTGAAGTTTTTGAAAAGAGAGGTGTGACGCAGGAAGACATTGATAAATGTGTGGCACAGATCGAATCCCAGACTATCTACGGTCTTGAATCCGTAAGTGGTAAAGTATCCAGATTGGCAGCCTTCCAGACATTTCTGGACAACCCCAATTATATAGGTCAATACCTGGAGAATTATCGTTCCGTGACTCCTCAGGATGTATTGAACGCTTACAATACTTACATTAAGGGAAAAGGATCTGTCAGACTTAGTGTAGCTACTAAGGATGATCCGGCCAATTCCGCAGGTGATACTAAATATGTGGTGGATTCCAGCGGTTACCAAATGCCGAATTACGGATACGAAGGGTTGGTATACAACAAAGCCAAAGATAATTTTGACCGTTCGAAAATGCCGGCCTCTGCTGCTGAACTGAGTGTGGTCTCTCCGGAATTCTGGACGGAAAACAGGAAAAACATAGCTTATATCGGAACAGAAATAGATGAAATCCCCGTAGTGAATGTATTCATTACTTTCCCCGGAGGCGCATTGACAGATCCGGAAGATAAAGCGGGAAGAGCTGCTCTGTTTGCCGGTATGATGGAGGAAGGAACAGAGCGGAGATCTGCGGAAGAGTTCAGCAAAGCTCTGGAGATGCTGGGAAGCAGTATTTCTTTCAGTGCGGGTAAGGATGGCGTGGATGTAATGGTACGCTCACTGACCAGGAACCTGGATGCTACGTTGGCATTACTGGAAGAGAAGCTCAGCAAGCCTAAGTTTACCCAGGAAGATTTTGACAGGATCAAGGCCCAATCCATCGAAAGCTATAAGAATAGCCTGAGCCGGCCCGCAGGAGTGGCATCTGCTGTCATCCCGCAGCTTCTATTCGGCAAAACCAATTACGGTCAGCCTGTCTCCGGTACGGATAAGACTTTAGGTAATGTTAATCTTGCTGATATAGAGGCATATAAGCATAGCCTGTTTACGACACATGGTGCTAATGTGGTGGTGGTAGGAAGCCTGTCCAGGTCCGAGATCATGGGCAAACTTACTTTCCTGGATCGTCTGAAATCTACCCCTGCTCCCGAGGTCCAGGTACCGGCATACCAGCATCCCGGCAAAGGATCCAAACAAAAGCTCTATTTCATTGACTTCCCGGGTGCCGCCCAGACGGAATTCAGAATAGCGTCTATTACGGATATGAAATATGACGGTACAGGTCCTTATTTCAAGTCCGGAATTATGAACTATCCCCTGGGAGGCGTGTTCAACAGCAGGTTGAATCTATACCTGAGAGAAGAGAAAGGCTGGACATACGGAGCCAGATCAGGCTTTTCCGGTAATAAATATGTAGGTTATTTTTATGTTCTCCGGAGGCATCAAGGCATCTGCCACAGATTCTGCATTGTACGATGTCATGAAGATCATCCAGGAATATAAAGACAACAGTGCTACACAGGAAGAGCTGGATTTCACCCGAAGCGCTAAGCTGCAAAGCGAGGCCCGCCAGTATGAGACAGGGTTTCAAAAAAGCATATTACCTCAATGATATCTTAGAGTACAACCTCCCAAAGGATATCGCCAGGCAGCAGACCAAAATCCTGAAAGATATCTCTTTGAATGAGGTACATAGCCTTGCGAAATCCAAATTGAAAAATTCCGATGAGTACATTATCCTTCTGGTAGGAGATAAATCACAGCTGAGTGCAAAGACACAAAGCCAGTACGAGATCATCTACCTGGACAAAGAAGGTAATCCTTTAAAGTAAGCAGTGATGAATACTTTAAGGAATCAGAAATTACCTGAATAAAAAGAGGCTGCCTGACAGGCAGCCTCTTTTTATATAAATGGTACATTATTGATCAGGTAAAAAGGAAAGAGACCAAAACAGGGCACTGTCTCTGCATGTCGGATTTTGGATATAAAGAGCAATCAGGCAGCAGGTCTATTGTCCTCGTTTTGCAGAATCAGAAATGATCTGGCCGTCCTTCATCATCAGTACCCTGTCTGCAAGCTTCGCAAGATCTTCATTATGCGTTACGACGACAATCGTGATCCCCAGCTCTTTTTGTAATTGTAAGAAAAGCTGGTGGATACTTTCGGCGTTTTCTGTATCCAGGTTACCGGTTGGCTCATCAGCAAAAATGATCTGCGGCTGCATGGCC
Organism: Taibaiella sp.; assembly: GCA_019739295.1. The sequence goes on along the minus strand of JAHHDV010000027.1, from coordinate 49,726 downwards.
AAAGCCCTGGCTATAGCCACTCTTTGCTGTTCCCCTCCCGACATCTGAGATGGCTTATGGTTTTCCCTGTGCCGGAGCCCTACTTGATGCAACAGCGCTCCTGATCTTTCCATTGCCTCTTTTTTCCCTTTCCCTGCTATCCACATGGGCATACATACATTCTCAATGGCGGTAAATTCAGGCAGCAGGTGGTGGAACTGGAAGACAAAGCCCATCTTCTGGTTGCGAAATGCAGCCTGTCCTTTTTTATTCAGACTGAAAGGGGCTTTCCCTTCAAAGAGGACAGAACCGCTATCGGGTGTATCCAGGGTTCCCAGGATATGCAGGAAGGTGCTTTTGCCGGCGCCGGAGGCACCCATGATGGCAATAAAAGAACCGGTTGCCACTGACAGGGATACATCTTGCAGCACTTGAAGCGTGTGATAACTTTTGGTGATATTTTTGGCTACGAGCAGCGTCTCTGTCATCTTTCAAAAATTAGGTCAAAATTAAGATTTAATCCCTAAAATAAACTCTTGTAATTTAAATTGTAAACCCTACATTTGCACAAAAATTACACACGTTTAATTTTACAATAATATGTTTTGGACATTAGAACTTGTTTCTCATCTGGAAGATGCACCCTGGCCGGCTACAAAAGATGAATTGATAGATTATGCTATCAGAAGCGGTGCGCCTATTGAGGTAGTGGAAAATCTTCAGGAACTGGAGGACGAAGGAGAAATGTACGAAGGTGTAGAGGATATATGGCCGGATTATCCGACACAAGATGACTTTTTCTTCAATGAGGATGAATATTAATCGGTCCGTTTATTGTGCAAGGTAACCTGTGATTGTGCTTCAAAAGCACAATCTTTTTTTTATATAAGGGTAGCCTCATCGAATTGAATTAATATTTGAAAAATAAACCTGAATGTGTACTTTTGCTACCAACCTAAAAGATTAAAAGAGAACATATGGCTATAATGGATCTGGTGATGCCGAAAATGGGAGAGAGTATCATGGAAGCAACCATTTTAAAATGGCATAAGCAACCCGGTGATGCAGTGAAGATGGATGAGACAGTTTTGGAAATCGCTACGGATAAAGTAGACAGTGAAGTCCCTTCTACAGCGGAAGGAGTGATCAAAGAATTGTTGTTCAAGGAGAATGATGTCGTACCTGTAGGCACTGTTATTGCGAGGGTCGAAAGTGGTGCCACGGATATACCTGCTGCCACACCTGTACAGGAAGCTCCGGCCCCGGTCCAGGCTGCCCCGGTCAGCGCACCTGCTCCTGCAGTCCAGAATGCTGTTCATACAGGCAATGGCAGCCGCTTTTATTCTCCCCTGGTATTGAATATTGCTGCTAAGGAAGGCATCGGAATGGCAGAACTGGAGCATATCCCGGGTACCGGCAATGAAGGCCGCGTAACCAAAAAGGATATCCTGGCTTATGTTGCCAACAGAGGCAATGCCCCTGCCGCCCCTGTACAACAACCGGCAGTTGCAGCTCCTGCTCCTGTTCAGCAGCCTGTACCGGCTGCCGCACCGGCCAGTACTACGGTACCGGGCGGCAATGTAGAGATTATAGAAATGGACCGTATGCGTAAGCTGATCGCCGATCATATGGTGCGCAGTAAGGCTACTTCCCCCCACGTTACATCTTTCACCGAAGCAGACGTGACGAATATCGTGAATTGGCGGGAAAAAAAATAAAAATGCTTTCAGCAAGAAGTATGGTGAGAAGATCACCTTCACACCGATCTTCATAGAAGCGATCGTAAATAGTATCAAGAAATACCCGATGATCAATTCTTCTGTAGAAGGCACCAATATCATTGTGAAAAAAGACATCAATATCGGTATGGCTGCGGCACTTCCTTCCGGCAACCTGATCGTTCCGGTGATCAAAAATGCAGATACCAAAAACCTGCTGGGCCTGTCAAAAGATGTCAATGCATTAGCCAATAATGCAAGGAATAATAAATTGAAAGCTGACGATACCCAGGGGGGAACGTTTACCCTGACCAATGTAGGCACATTCGGTTCCCTGATGGGAACCCCCATCATCAACCAGCCTCAGGTAGCGATTCTCGCTGTAGGATCCATTAAGAAACGCCCGATGGTATTGGAGACGCCCGATGGCGATGTGATCGCGATCAGACATATGATGTATCTTTCACTCAGCTACGACCATAGGATCGTAGACGGTTCACTGGGAGCGCAGTTCCTGACCGAAGTGGCCAATGCCCTGGAAGCATTCGACCCGAACAGGGAAATTTAATCTTATTGGAACTTATACCTGAAGAGCCCGGATAAATATCCGGGCTCTTTTTTTCATTTTTATCGTCCCGGGAGCCAGGGCAGGAGTCAAAGCCTGTCGGGGAGCGGATTTTTTCGGCATCCGGGGCAGCTATGCTGCCCGGCAGCGGTTCATGGAGTTCCGGAGTTGCCCGGAGTACGGCTGGATACTGTCATTTGGCCAGTAAAGCTATGGAAGAGCCCGTCCTCCACTGAAAAGGGAATGATGGCATTTCATATGACGGTGCCGGAGGAGTAACGGATACGGGAAATGGATCCGGGCTTTTTTATGTTTCGATAATGGAAAATAAATATAAGAAAAAACTATTGCATAAAAAAATAAATTCAATCAAACACATCTATATAAGTGATTCTATTATGATTGTTTAAAAAAACAAAATGGAGTTGTTTTTCATCCCGCAATTTTTCTAAAAAAAATAATAAAATGCGCATATAAAAAGTCCTGAATCAGCTAAAAAATGGCAGATATTTTTGACACTTTTTCTACAATTTGATGACAAAAAAAATGACAAACACATATTTTAAATGACAATTGATAAGGCTGAAACCCTTGCCAGTAAAGGAAAAGAAAATTTTGACATAGTCTTTCTTTTTTTGAGATTCTGTTGTAATTTTTGCCCCGATTATTTTCAAAAGCTGAATTAAAAAATCGTTATCGTGATATTAAACAGGTATTCAGGGAAAAGACTTATGTCGAGCTCCGGCTTCGTTGCTTTTTTTTGCCTTATTATTTTCATTCTTATCATTCAATAATAACGTGACCGCCCAGGATGGTAAAGCGTTATTTTCCGCCAACTGTGCCAGTTGTCACCATCCGGTTAAGGATGTGACCGGTCCGGCCCTTCAGGGAGCGGAGTCCAGGGTTCCGGACAAAGAATGGCTGTACAAATGGGTAAAGAATTCTGCTGCATTGATCTCCAGCGGTGATAAATATGCTAATGAGATTTATAATAAGTGGAATAAGACAGCAATGACAGCATTCCCTAACCTGTCACATGAAGAGATCGATGCCATCTTTGCTTATGTTGAAGCCTACAAAGCCCCGGCTACAGATGCACCTAAAGGAGATGTAGCGGCTCAGGAGACAGACAACACCTGGTTGTACACGATCATCACCTTGTTGCTTGCCGCATTGGTTTTTGTATTGTGGAGGGTCAATACCGCGCTCGACAAAGCTGCTAATGATAAGCAGGGCCTCAAGACCAAGAAAACGATCCCGCTTACCAGGAATAAGGTATTCATCGCTTGTGCCGGAGTCGTATTACTGGCATTGTCCGGGTATTGGGTGGCGAATGGTTCCATCGAGATGGGCCGCCAGCAGAATTATATGCCGGAGCAGCCGATTTTCTATTCTCACAAGGTACATGCAGGTATCAACCAGATCAACTGTCAGTATTGTCACGTAGGCGCGGAGAAATCCCGTCAGGCCATTATTCCTTCCACGAACGTATGTATGAACTGTCATATGCAGATCAGCGAATATACAGGAGACCCGCTTTACGATTATGAGGGAAATGAAATCAACGGTACCGCAGAGATCCACAAATTGTATGAATATGCAGGATGGGATAAGGATGCCAAGAAGTATAAACTCAAAGAGGATGGTGCAATCGATGCGAAGCCTATTCCCTGGGTGAAAATCCATAACCTTCCGGATCACGTCTATTTCAACCACTCCCAGCACGTAGCTGTAGGCCAGGTACAGTGTCAAAGCTGTCACGGCGAGATCCAGGAGATGGATGAAGTGAAGCAATTCTCACCCTTGTCCATGGGTTGGTGTATCAACTGTCACAGAGAGACAAATGTACAGTTTGAGAACAATGACTACTATAAAATATTTACCAAATACCACCAGGAGATAAAAGACGGAAAACGTGAGAAAGTAACAGTGGAAGACATCGGAGGCCTGGAATGTCAGAAATGTCACTACTAATATTTCGTTACCTTACGTGAACCCAAGATAAAAAAACATTAACAGCGGATTGCTGGAAAACGATACTTTACTATTACAATATGAGTCAAAAAAAATATTGGAAAGGATTAGAAGAGTACCATACTACTGAAGATCACCAGAAAGTAGTGGATAATGAATTCGCGCAGGATCTACAGCAATTGAACCTGAGTGAAGACCTATTAGGTGCTCAAACTCCGAGAAGAGATTTCTTGAAATTCTTAGGATTCAGTACTCTGGCTGCTACAGTGGCTGCAAGCTGTGAGATGCCTGTAAGAAAGGCCATCCCTTACGCGATCAAGCCGGATGCAGAAACTCACTACTCCCGGGGTTGCGAACTATTATGCTTCTACCTATGTGGACAATGGTGAATACTGTGCTGTTATCGTAAAGACAGTAGAAGGAAGACCTATATTGGTAGAAGGTAACAAGTCCCTGCAAAGTTAGTGCAGGAGGTGCGACCTCAAGGGTTTGTCGCTTCTACTCTGAGCCTTTATGATACAGCCCGTCTTCGCGGACCTATGATCGGGGCAGACAAAGTGGATGTATTTGCGGATATTGATAATAAAATCAAGAAGTGAATTAGCGGCCGCCAGCGGACAGATCGTGATCCTGACCGGAACTGTTCATCAGTCCTACTACTATTGAAGCCATCAATACCTTTAAGTCCAAATACCCGAATACCCGCCATGTGCAGTTTTGACCCCGGTGTCCTATTCCGGTATGATCCTGGGTAATGAAGCAAGTTTTGGCAAAAGAGCTATTCCTTCTTATCATTTTGAAAATGCAAAAAACCATATTCTCTTTGGGTTGCAGACTTCTTAGGAAGCTGGTTATCACCTTCAGAGTTCACGCACGGTTACGTGAAAAAACAGGAAGTTCAAAGCCGAGAACCCTGTAATGAGCAAACATTATCAGGTAGAGGCAATGATGACCACTTCCGGAGCCAGTGCAGATGAAAGGGCTACTTGTAAGCCTTCCCAATACGGGGCAGTAGCTAAGGCATTGTTAGATGCGGTAACCAGTGGCACAAAACCCGGATTCCCTTCTGAGAAGCTGAATACGCTGATCGTAAATGCAGCCAAGGATCTGAAAGCGGGTAGCGGTCTCGTAGTTTTGTGGAGCCAATGATCCTAACGTACAGCAGATCATCAACGCTGTCAATTCGGCAATAGGCGCTTACGGTTCTACGATCAGCTGGGCAGTGAATTCCAATTACAAACAAGGTATCGACAGTGAGATGGTAGACCTGGTCAATGCTATGAATGCGGGACAGGTAGGCGCTCTTATTTTGCAGGGCGTAAATCCGTCTTATGAATATTTCGATGCAGCGAAGTTCGACGAAGGGCTGAAGAAAGTGAAGACGACCATTTCCCTGAATGACAGGCTGGACGAGACTACGGACCAGATGGTGTACAAAAGTGCCCGGTCATCATTGGCTGGAAAGCTGGGGAGATGCAGAGCCCAAGACAGGCTACTATTCTTTCATGCAGCCTACTATTGCACCTTTATTCAAGACAAGACAACATCAGGACTCCTTATTGGTATGGGCAGGAGCATCGGATACTTACCACCAGTTATTTTTTGAAATACTGGGACGGGCAGGTTAGGCAGCCAGTCCAACCTGGATAAAACGCTTCAGGAAGGTATCCTGATGCCGGCAAGCCCGAGTATGGTAGGGGCTACTGCCAATGCGCCAAGCTCAGAAGCCCTGGCAGCGGCTTCCAAGTCCGCGGCCGGATGGTGAATATGAGCTTCTGGTTTATGAATCCCTGCCAATAGGCACAGGTGGTGCACACAGTAACAACCCCTGGCTGCAGGAGCTTCCGGACCCGATCACCAAAGCTACCTGGGACAATTATGTCATGATGAGTCCCAAGACAGCTAAAAAGAAAGAATTCGATGCTGAGCTTACCGGTATCAATCAGGTAGATCCCAAAAAACGTGTAGTAAAGCTTACGGTGGGCAACGCCAGTGTAGAGCTGCCTGTTGTGGTCATCCCGGGTATGCACAATGAAGTCATCGCGGTAGCCGTAGGATATGGCAGGAGTGCAAAAGTCGGTAAAGCGGCTGCAAATACAGGTAAGAACGTTTATCCTTTAATTACCTATAGCAATAATTTATTCAATTATACTAACCCGGTGAAGATTGAGAAGACCGGCAGTACATATCCTGTAGCGATTACCCAGACGCACCATAGCTATGAAGCCAGGCCGATCATCAGGGAATATACATTGGAGGATTTCAAGAAGGATCCGATGAATCTGATCAATGATCGCAGGCATTCCTTACAGCATTACATGGGCAAGCCATGGGAGCATCATGAGTTCCATGAATTAAAGAATCCGGAGGAATTTGACGCGCGTCAGTTTGAGCGTGAATTCGCAGCTGGCGGTACGTTGTATCCTGTTCATGAGAAGCAGGGTATCCATTGGGGTATGTCCATTGATTTGAACGCCTGTACCGGTTGCGGTGCCTGTGTCATTGCCTGCCATGCAGAAAATAACGTATCTGTGGTAGGTAAGAAAGAGGTGCTTAAGGCACAGGAGATGAGCTGGATTCGTATCGACAGGTATTTCTCCGGAGATCCTGATGACCCGGATACCATCCAGACTGTATTCCAGCCTATGATGTGCCAGCACTGTGACAATGCTCCCTGTGAGAATGTGTGTCCTGTATCAGCGACCAATCACAGTACTGAAGGGCTGAACCAAATGGCTTATAACCGTTGTATCGGTACCAAATATTGTGCGAACAACTGTCCTTATAAAGTACGCCGTTTCAACTGGTTTGACTTCAACGGGGCAGATAGCTTCGCAGACAACCTGTATCAAGATGGAAGAATAGATGATATCAATGACGATCTGACCAGGATGGTGCTGAACCCGGAAGTAACAGTAAGAAGCAGAGGGGTAATGGAGAAATGTTCATTCTGTGTGCAAAGATTGCAGGAGAGCAAGCTGGCAGCCAAGAAAGAAGGCGTTCCTCTTCAGGACAGACACATTACTACTGCCTGTCAATCTGTATGTGGAAGTGATTGTATCACATTCGGTAACATCAATGATACGGATAGTGCCATCTATAGAGAAAGATATCAGGAGAACAAAGAGCGGGTATTCTATGTATTAGAGCAATTGCACGTTCTTCCGAATATTAACTATCTTTCTAAAATCAGAAATACCAGTGAAATAGTAGCAGGAGTGAAAGGTAAAGATGGTATTTATGAGCAACATATATAAGCATTAAAAATCGGAGCTGTAGCAGCCTAATGAGTGCGGTAAAGGAAATAATAAAAAGCATCTTGAGGGGATTAAGGTTGCCGGTAACGAAGAATATGCGATATGATCTGGATACGGAACGTATCATAGAGCGGCTCGCAAGTGAGGGGAAAATAAAAAAATGTGTGGATGTAGGTGTGTTGGACGGAGAAATACTGGAGCTCTTTATTAAGTATGTACCCGGGGGTAAGCATTATGGGGTGGAACCCTTACCGCATAAGTACCGGAAGCTGGTTGAGAAATTCGATGACAATGTTCATGTTTTCAATTATGCTTTGGGGAATGAAGACGGCACCGCTGTCTTCAATTATGTAGTATCCAATCCGTCTTATAGTGGGCTCAGGCAAAGAAAATATCCCGGCCAGGAATCTATCCGGCAGATAGAAGTAGAGGTCAGAAAGCTGGACCATCTTTTATTGTCAGAGCCGGTAGACCTGATCAAGATAGATGTGGAGGGTGCTGAATTCGAAGTTTTGAAAGGTGCGCGGCAGATTTTATTGCAGCATCATCCGTTTCTGATATTTGAGTTCGGCCTCGGTGCTGCAGACTATTATCAGGTGGATGCCGGTCAAATGTTCTCTTATCTGGATGAATGCGGTTATGACATTTTTACACTAAGAGACTGGCTGAAGAAAAAAGAACCATTGGGTAAAGACTTATTTAAAGAACTGTTCCATACGAACAAAGAATATTATTATATAGCAGAACATAGATAAATTATGCATCTTAAGTACGAATCATTTCTTAGAGAACCTTTGGTAAACGGGGATAAAACCTATTCTGATGTTACCAGAGATATCGTTTATCCTATCGAGCAGAAGCCAACAGCATTGTGGAGGTTGGGATTTATCATATCCCTTTTGTTTCTGGGATTCGGAGTATTCTCTGTATTCTGGGAGGTATATTGGGGTATCGGCTCATGGGGTATCAACAGGACTGTAGGCTGGGGCTGGGATATTACCAACTTTGTATGGTGGGTGGGTATTGGTCACGCCGGTACATTGATCTCTGCCATCCTGCTGTTATTCCGCCAGGGATGGCGTACAGGGGTGAACAGAGCGGCAGAGGCGATGACCATCTTCGCGGTAATGTGTGCCGGTCAGTTCCCGATCTTCCACATGGGACGGGTATGGAATGCCTTCTATGTATTGCCGTATCCGAATACGCGCGGCCCTTTATGGCCTAACTTTAACTCGGCTTTATTATGGGACGTATTCGCGATCTCTACTTACTTTACCGTATCCCTACTGTTCTGGTATTCCGGACTGATACCTGACTTTGCTACGATCAGGGACAGGGCCAAGACCAAATTAAGAAAGAAATTATACGGGCTTGCATCTTTTGGATGGACCGGTACTGCCAAAAACTGGCAAAGATTCGAAGCTTTGTCACTTGTACTGGCAGGAGTCTCTACACCACTCGTACTTTCAGTACACACGATCGTATCTTTTGACTTTGCTACCTCGGTGATCCCGGGATGGCATGCCACGATCTTCCCTCCGTACTTCGTAGCGGGTGCGATCTTCTCTGGATTTGCGATGGTGCAAACCCTGTTGATCCTGGTGAGAAAAATTTACAGGTTGGAAGATTATATTACTTTAGGACATATTGAGGCGATGAATAAGGTAATCGTATTGACAGGCTCTATTGTAGGTATCGCTTACCTTACAGAGCTCTTCATGGCCTGGTATTCTGCAGTACAATATGAGCAGGAGGCTTTCAAATGGAGGGTTATGGGACCATTCTGGTGGGCATACTGGGCGATGATGACTTGTAACGTGGTGTCTCCTCAGTTCTTCTGGTTCAAGAGACTGAGAAGGAATATTGTCTTCACCTTTATTCTGTCTATCGTAGTCAATATTGGTATGTGGTTCGAGCGTTTTCGTCATTATCGTTACCACGCTGGCCAGGGACTTCCTGCCATCATCATGGACGCACTATAGTCCGACCTGGCCGGAATTAGGTTTTTTACCTGGGTACATTCGGACTGTTCTTTACCTGCTTCTTCCTGTTTGCCAAATATTTCCCTGTGATAGCCATTGCTGAGGTGAAGTTCGTATTGAAAACCTCCGGGGATAAGTACAAGCGTGAGATGAGAGAACTGGAAGAGATGGGTGAAGAAGAGTTTATGCACAAAGTAGAACATGCACATTAAATAGAATCAATAAAACAACACCATATTAAAGAATTTGTAAGCAGGATCATATCCTCAATACAATTTACAAAATATCAAACTTAGAGCAATGGCAGTAAAAAAAATTTGTAGTAGCCTGTTATGACGATGAAGCAACACTGTTCCCTGCATTGGAGAAAGTGAAAAACAGTGGTTATAAACTACATGATATTTATACCCCTTTCCCGGTACACGGTCTGGATACCGCTATGGGACATAAGACGACCGATCTGCATATTGCCGGGTTCTGTTATGGAATTACAGGCACGGCCACAGCGCTGGGCTTCATGAGCTGGATCCTGACTTCTGACTGGACCATCAATTATGGCGGTAAGCCTAATTTTTCATTGCCTGCATTTATTCCGATCACTTTCGAGCTGACCATCATGTTTGCAGCGGTGGGTATGGTATTGACTTATTGTTATCTGAACCAGATCATGCCCGGAGTGAAGAAGCACGTCTTTCATCCCAGACAGTCCGATGACCTGTTTGTAATGGCCCTGGAGATCACTGACCCCAACGCAGAAGCTGAAATGCTTGATTTCGTAAAAGGTACAGGTACGGTAGAGACAGATGTACAATGGGCTGAAGAAGGCTGGTGGTATGGATTCTGGAACCAGGAAGAAGAATACGAGAAATTGAATCAAGCCAAATAATATATCAATAATAATAGCAAAAGTTCCTAATAGATAATGAATCGTAATTTATTAATATCAGCATTACTCATAGCATTAGCGGCATTGTCTGCGTGTAATAGCGGATATACCAGAAGAAATCCAGGTAAAACCTATGTACCGGATATGGTATACTCCAGGGCGTATGATGCTTATACATACAATCCCAATACACCTGATAGCTTGACCAGCCAGCTGCCGGTACCAGGTACCATAGCCAGGGGGCAATATTTGCCTGACCACCTCACTGCAGCAGATTCCCTGACCTACTATGCGATGACCAATCCTTATACCTTTAACGAGAAGGATATCGAATCCGGCAAGCGCCTTTATAATATCCAGTGTGGTATCTGCCATGGCGCTAACCTGGATGGGAACGGGCCATTGTATAATGGCGGAGAAGGTAAGTATGCTGCGAAACCTGCTAACTTTAATGATGCTGCCATCAGTGCTTATAGTGACGGAAGATATTATTATACCATTATGTACGGTAAAAATATGATGGGTTCATATGCTTCACAATTGGATCATGAAGATCGTTGGAAAGTGATCGCTTATATTAGAACCAAGAATGGCGCAAAAGAGAAAAAATACAGAGGAGGCTCCGGCAGCAGAAGAAGGACAGGTAGTAGCTAATTAATCAGAAGTTGAATAAAAATTAAAAATAAGAAAACCGAAATAAAATACAATGATAACAGATCGTTTTGAAGTACCCGGTCGATTAAAGATGACAGGGTTGCTATTAACAGGAGTAGGGTTGTTAGCAATTTTGTTGGGAGCTATATTTATACTTCCTTCCGAGCATGGTGCTGCACGCTTTTGGGTAGCTCTGCTGCACAATGGTGTATTCTTTTTGCTGATGACTGTAGCATCTATTTTCATTATGGCAGCAGTATCAATGGCCCAGGGTGCCTGGATTATCGCATACCGCCGTGTCACGGAAGCAATAGGCGCCAATGTCTGGGTCTTTGCGATTATCCTATTCATCATCCTGACTTGTATCGTATTCGGTGTAGGAGGAGAGAATCATATTTATCATTGGATACACCCTGAAGGCGACCAGATCCTTGAGTCTAAGTCATCCTTCCTGAATAAAGGAATGTTCTTCGGGTTTACCATTGTTACATTAATAGGATTTTCATTATTTGGAAGAAAATTCAGAAGTATGTCCCTGGCTCAGGAAAATGCTCCTAAGAACAGTACAAGGATCTACTGGAGGACTATAATGATCTCTGCAGGCTTCATGGTATTCTATGGGTTGACGACAATGAGTACAGCCCCCTGGTTCTGGCTGATGAGTATCGATGCGCACTGGTTCTCTACCATGTATAGCTGGTACGTTTTTGCCAGTTCCTTTGTAAGTGGAATGTCTTTGGTATTATTATGGACTGTTTACCTGAAGAACCAGGGTAACCTGTTTATCGTGACCAAAGAGCATATGCACGATCTGGGTAAATTCATGTTTGCCTTCTCTATCTTCTGGACTTATACCTGGTTCTGTCAGTACATGCTGATCTGGTATGGCAATATTCCTGAAGAAACAGTGTATTACCAGACAAGGCAGCAAGGCCCTTACGGATTGGTATTCTATGCTTCATTTATTTTGAACTTTATTTTCCCGATTTTGATCCTGATGAGTGCTCCCAGTAAGCGCAACTACTTTACTGTAGTATTCATGGCGATCATCATCATATTTGGTCACTGGCTGGATTTCTACCTGATGGCTGCTCCCGGCCCATTAGGAGAGCACTGGCACATCAACTGGTATGAAATAGGTGTCCTGCTTGGCTTTGTTGGTGTGCTGATTCTTGCTGTTTCTAAAACATTGAGCAAGTCTAACCTGATACCACACAATAACCCAATGTTAAAAGAGACATTAGTTCATTTAAGCTAGAAAGAAAAACAAATAAATAATTGACATAATATAAATAGATAATAAATGGCGGCGTTTATAATTTTTGCATTGATCGTTTTAGTATTTATAGCCATCTACCAGATTGCTAAAGCGGCTGAGACTGCAAGTATCTTAAGAGGAAACGAGAAAGAGCAATATTTCAGGACCAACAAGATAATGGCTTGGTTATTATTGATCACATTCCTTCTGGGTATGTATGGTATCTATAAGTGTCATATGGCGCTGATAGATAAGATGCTTCCGGTTCCTGCTTCAAACCATGGGGTGAAGTACGAGGAAATGTTTTATGTTACCATTGATCCTTACAGGGATTGTATTCTTCCTGACCCAGGCCGCTGTTATTCTATTTCATAATGAAATATAAGGATACAGGTAAGCACAGAGCTGCTTATATCCCTCATAACAATACCCTGGAAGTGATCTGGACTGTAGTCCCCGACCATCTTTCCTGGTGATCCCTGGTGGTGATAGGCCTGAGGAACTGGATCACGATGACCGGTGAGCCGCCTAAGGATAAGATGGTAGTAGAGATCGTAGGCCGCCAGTTCAACTTTATCATCCGTTACCCGGGCCCGGACGGGCAATTCGGTAAGGACGGATTTCAGAAAGATCAATGATGAGAACAATATCCTTGGACTGGACTGGAATGATGAGTTTGCTAAAGACGATATCATTATCCAGAACAGTGAGATGCATATCATAATCCGGCAAGCCCGTTCAGCTGGTGATCAAATCCAGAGACGTATTACACGATATAGGTCTGCCCCATTTCAGGATGAAAATGGATGCCGTACCGGGTATTATCACCACTATGTGGTTCACACCATTGTATACCACCAAGAGAAATGCAGGAGAAAAACCAGTGAACCCTGATTTCGTATACGAGATCAACTGTGCCGAGATGTGCGGTAAAGGGCACTTCTCTATGAGAGGGACCGTGGTCGTATCTACAGAAGCAGAATTTGAAGCGTGGATCAAGGAACAGCCTTCTTATTACTCTACGATACAACCCGCCGGGGAACAAAAGCCGGTGGAGGGAGCAGCTCCCAAAGCAGAGGAAACGAACCCTGCAGATTCTGCCAAAACAGGAACTACAGTAGCCGTAAAAAATTAGAAAAGGAAAATTTTAAATATACAACCTATTACAATCAGTAAAGATGAGTATGGATATTACTTTAAACAGCCAGGATCATTTGTCTCATTCCGAAGATCATTCTTCCGGCCATCATGATGATCACGGGCACCACAAGCAGCATTTCATTCATAAATATATCTTCAGCCTTGATCATAAGATCATCGGAAAGCAGTATTTGATTGCCGGTATTATATGGGCGATCATTGGTGCCTTGTTCTCAGTATTTTTCCGCTTACAATTAGGGTTCCCCGAAGAAAACTTCAAAATACTGGAAACATTCCTGGGGAACTGGGCACAGGGTGGAAAGCTGACACCTGAAGCTTATTATGCACTGGTGACAATGCACGGTACCATTCTGGTATTTTTTGTATTGACTGCCGGCCTGTCCGGTACATTTGCTAATATGCTTATCCCGCTTCAGATCGGGGCCAGGGATATGGCATCTCCTTTTATGAATATGCTTTCTTACTGGCTGTTCTTTGCTTCCAGTATTGTAATGATTGTTTCTCTTTTTGTACAGACAGGGCCTGCGGCAGGCGGCTGGACTACCTATCCTCCGTTAAGTGCGCTGAAGGAAGCGTCGATCGGCTCAGGGATCGGGATGGACCTGTGGCTGATCAGTATGGTGCTCTTTGTGGCGAGCCAGCTACTGGGCGGTCTGAACTATATATCTACGATTCTTAATATGAGGACCAAAGGTATGAAGATGACAAGAATGCCGCTTACCGTTTGGGCATTATTGTTCACTGCCGTATTGGGCGTATTGTCTTTCCCTGTACTGGTTTCTGGCTTTGTATTGTTATTGTTTGACCGTCACGCGGGTACCAGTTTCTATTTGTCTGAAATCTTTATACAAGGTAAGGCATTATCCAATATCGGCGGATCTGCTATATTATATCAGCATTTATTCTGGTTCTTGGGTCACCCTGAAGTATATATCGTCATGCTCCCGGGTATGGGTATGGCCTCAGAGATCCTTTCCTGTAACAGCCGTAAGCCTGTATTTGGATATATGGCGATGATCATTTCCCTGATTGGTATAACCAGCCTGGCATTCGTGGTATGGGCGCACCATATGTTCGTAACGGGTATGAGCCCGTTTCTGGGAAGTATATTCGTATTGCTTACCCTGCTGATCGCGATCCCGTCGGCGATTAAGGTATTCAACTGGCTAACCACAATCTATAAGGGTAATCTCAGGTTGAATGTGCCTATGATGTTTGCACTTGGCTTTGTGAGCATCTTTATTTCGGGAGGTTTGACAGGTATCTTCCTGGGGAACTCTGCGATCGATATTCACTTACATGACACCTACTTTGTAGTAGCTCACTTTCACTTGATCATGGGTGTATCTGCATTTTTCGGTATGTTCGCAGGGATCTATCACTGGTTCCCTAAGATGTACGGAAGATATATGAATAAGACTTTGGGTTACATTCACTTCTTTGGTACATTTATCGGTGCCTACCTGATCTTCTGGCCGATGCACTATGAAGGCCTGGCAGGCTATGCAAGAAGGTATTACGATTATAGTGCCTGGAAGACATTCGGGGACTTCGGAGAACTGAATAAATTCATTACCATAGTTGTAATATGTACATTCTTTGTTCAACTGTTGTTTGTCTTCAACTTCTTTATGAGCATCTATAAAGGAAGAAAAGTAACCAGCAAAAACCCTTGGGGTGCGAACACTTTGGAATGGACTACAGACGAATTAGTGCCGGGCCATGGCAACTGGAACGGTCCTATCCCTGAAGTTCACCGCTGGCCTTATGAATATAAAGATAACGGAGACGGTACAGACTTTACACCCCAGACAGTTCCCTTAAGACCTGGCGAGGAAAGTCATTAATGTCATCAATGGATTTATAGGAAAAGGGTATTGTTTATAAGCAATACCCTTTTTAATTTTGCAGTTGGAAATCATATCATTACAGGATAGTGCCGGATCAGGGATAAAAGAGGAAAAATATTTTTGCATTCCGGGGAGCGCTTTCGCTTATCAACTGGCCTGTATCATCTAAAAATTGAATCTATGGGGCTGCCCGAACATATCGTACTTTTCGATGGCGTTTGTAATCTGTGCAATAAATCTGTCCAGTACATCATCAGGCGCGATACCGATAAAAAAGTATATTATGCCCCGCTTCAATCCGATATAGGGCAGAAAATACTTGCCGCCAATCACCTGTCCACATCGGAGTTCAATACATTCATTTATGTAGAGAATGGTAAAATTCACACCAAATCTGATGCTGCGCTGCGCCTTTCGAGGATATTGTCCTGGCCGACCAGCCTGTGGTATTACCTGCTGCTGGTTCCACGGTTTCTCAGGGACTTTGTCTATGATATCATCGCCAGGAACAGGTATCGCTGGATGGGAAAAAGAGATGCCTGTATGCTGCCTACACCTGAGTTGAGATCCCGGTTCCTGTCTTAGCATCATAAGGAACAAACCTGTTTCCGATTTCAGCTAATCGGTCTATTCCTGTATATTTGAAGAAATGAATCATTTTGTACAATGGCTAAAGGACCGCATGCTGGAACCGCTGCCCGGGTATACCGCACAGAAGAGGATGTCTAAAAGCCTGTATCGTCCCCAACCTGATGAAGCACCTCCTAATGCCAAAGAAAGCGCTGTGCTGATTCTGCTCTTTGAAGAAGCTGGAGCACTGAATGTCCTGTTGATTATGAGAACGGCAGACGGAGGAGCGCACAGCGGCCAGATTGCATTCCCGGGAGGAAAAAAGGAGCCGGAAGATCCGGGTTACCCGGATACTGCACTGAGAGAAGCCAATGAAGAGCTGTCTTTAGACCCGCAGCAGGTTCAGGTCATCGGGTCTATTTCCCCATTGTACATTCCAGTGAGTAATTTCATTGTCCACCCTGTGGTAGCGTATGCTGACCAGCTTCCGGACCTGGAAAAATCAGAATTCGAGGTAGCGGAGATTTTTCAGATCCCGTTATCCACCTTATTTGATTCCAAGCAGGATACTGTCATCAATATTACTTTACCTTTAAAAGGCAAAATAGACATCACTGCTTATATCATCAATGAATCGGTCATTGTATGGGGCGCTACGGCTATGATCCTCTCGGAGCTGGAAAGCCTGTGGGACGAATTTCACGGAAGGCAACTGTAACTTTAAAAGCATAGTTTGATCAGGTTTAATCCTGCCTTACCATCCTGTAAGCCCATTCTTCAGCCCCCCAGTTCTCTGTAGCCCTTAGTCTCTTAGCGGTGATGGATTCGATCTCCCAGACCATTTGCTCTATAGAACCGGCGGAAGGGTTATATACCGAGATATGTAAGGTATGTGTGGTCTCAGGATTATCATAACCGGTAGACAATTCAGTCATTGTCCATTTGCCGAAGAATTCGCTGCCGGTCGTTTTATCCCGCATGATAAAATCACCTGTGTATTGAAAGTCATATTCGAACTGCTGGTATTGCCAGGTGATATTTTGCCGGCTTTTAAATAGCCCGGGCCTGTACGTTACATTTTCAAAATCCCATATCCCGATGATTTTTTCTTCCAGGGGCATAAAAGAATATTTGGTGCAGGAAGAAAGACCGGAGATAAGGAAAAGAAGGATCGCAGCCAGGGATTGGAAAGTAAGGAATCTTTTCATAAGGATATGATTTTTAAGCCAACAAAGAATAAGTATATACTTGACAGGAATTCCGGGTATAGGTTTAAGAAAAACTAAAAAAATCATAACAAAAAGAAGCACACATATGATTAATTGTATATTTACGCAGGCATTCACCTGTTCAAAATGTCCTGCACATGAAAGCCAAACGCGATCCGGTCAATTTGGGACATTATCCGTTTTTACTTCCATTGCTCTCAATGATTGCAGGCATCTTATGGTATCAACTTAAACCCTGGGGTCAAAGCTTTCAGGTTATTACTGCAGGGTTGGGCCTGGCATTGATATCAGCTCTGTTTTTGCACCTCCATAGCAGCAGCTCACGCTTGATAAGGAAAGGAAGAATATGTTCCCTTTTATCCATTTTTATTTTGCTGGGATGGGTATTGAGCTATTATCATGATGTAAGGAATCAGGAAAAGTGGATGGGCACCCATTTATCTGAAAAGAGCGCCTTTCTGGTAGAGATCTACGAGGCACCGCAACCGAAAACAAAAATTATAAAACTTCCGGTCAGGGTTATTGCTGCAAAAATGAAAAATGGATGGACTGGAAATCATGGCATCATGGATTTGAATATTTATCTCCGGGAGCCGGTGCCCTCCTATAAAATAGGTGATCGCCTGATCATTCCTAATGAGCTTGCCCTTATCCGATCAACGGGAAATCCTTTCGCATTTGACCAGGCAGCTTATGCAAATATACAGGGCAGGTACCATCATACTTTCCTGGCTGCCGAGCAAACAAAATTGCTTCCAGCAGGTCTGGAATCAAAAAATATCTGGAGCCAGACTAAGGATCGGCTACTGCAGGCTATTTATTTCAATGTCGAAGACAGTACTACCGCATCATTAATGGCTGCAGTCATCATTAACGAACGGACATATTTAGATAAAGGCTTATGGGAGGATTACAGCAGGACAGGGGTAGCCCACATCGTAGCCATATCAGGGATGCATATTACTTTATTCTTTAGCATCCTGGCGGCTATGTTGTTTTTGATTAAAAGCAGGAGGTGGTTCTGGGTTAAGTATCTTATTATTTTTCCTTTCATCTGGTCTTATATTGCCATTACCGGATTCCCACCCTCCGCGGTCAGGGCCGGGATAATGTTTTCACTGCTTTGTTTGTCCGTATTCGTTCAGCGGGAGCATATGATGGTCAATTCACTTTTTGCGACAGCATTCATAGTGCTGGCGGTCAGGCCCATCTGGTTATTTGATGTAGGCTTCCAGCTTTCATTTCTATCCGTTCTGTCTATTTTTATTTTTTATCAGCCTGTTGCATCTTTATGGAAAGTGAACAGCAAAGTATTGTCTTACTTATGGAGTATAGCAGCTGTGAGTATTTCCGTACAGATATTACTGGCACCATTGCTGATGTATTATTTTCATCAGTTTTCATTATGGGCTGTACTTACCAATCTTCCTGCTGCAGTGTACAGTACGGTATTTATGGTCTTGAGTTTAATACTGTTGTTATTGGGAAGTGCCGGGTGGGATGTGAAATGGCTGGGAGATATCATCACTTGGATCACTGATTTATTCCATTATATCATCCAATGGTTCTCCGGACTTTCCCCGGATTTTTTACATCATATTTTCATTACCCGCGGGGAGTATGTGCTGTTGATGACACTCGTTGTCCTGACCGCATTCTTTTTGTTTTACAGGGATAAAAGGTGGTGGTGGCCTATAGGGATGAATGCTGTTCTGCTTCTCATCTGCCTGGCAGGCAATACCTATGCTCACGTTCATCAGGAATATCTGATCGTGTACCAATCACCGGGCAAGTCAATGACAGAGTACATCAGGGGAAGAAAAGCAATACTTATGGCCCCGGAAGAAAGGAATGCTATGGAACAGAAGTATATTCTGGATCCGGCTCATTTGGGCATGGGGGTGAAGGAAGTTGAGGCCCGGCAACCGGACCATTCCTTATTCTTTATCGGGGGGAAGAAGGTCCTGGTATTGCACCAATGCATGGACAAAGGTACAGGTAAGGTATTTCCCGTTGATATTTTGGTACTATCAAGACCCGCATCTCAGAATTTAGAAAATACCTTACAGGTGTTTCGCCCCCGGCAGATTATTCTGGATAGCAGCCATCCCCGGTATCTTTCCAGGGATATCCGCGAACTCCTGGTAGAAAAGAACATCCCCTGTCATTCGGTCTCTGAACATGGCGCCTATATCGTCTCTTCAGCATATTAAGAAATGATAACGGTAATATTATTTGATTCATACTTTGTAACTTTGTTTGTAACCATTATTTTGTGTCCAGGATATTATGAAAGCAATTATACCGGTAGCAGGTGCAGGCACCAAATTAAGACCCCATACATATACACAGCCCAAAGCATTGATCCCAATGGCAGGAAAGACGATCCTTAGCGTGATTGTGGATGAATTGATCAAATGGGAAATAGATGAGTATATATTTATCATAGGTTATCTGGGTGATAAGATCCAGGATTATGTGATGGAGAAGTATCCTGATCTCAAATGCACGTTCATTACCCAGAATGAAAGAAAGGGAACAGGGCATGCGATATACCTGACCAGGAGCGCAGTGCAGGAAGAAGAGGTGGCTATCGTATTTGGAGATACGATTTGCTCTTTTGATATTCAGGAAGTATTGAATAGCCCTTATTCTATGATCGGTGTCAAGAGAGTGGAGGATCCCAGGCTCTTTGGAGTAGCGGAGATCGATGAGCAGCACTTCGTCAGGAAAGTGGCAGAGAAGCCCCTGATCCCCAAATCCAATCTTGCACTGGTCGGGGTATATAAGATCAAAGAGACCAAAGACCTTTTTGATGCTCTTGAAGAATGTCTCCAATCCGGTAATGCGCAGAACGGAGAGTACCATTTGACATTGGCATTACAATTGATGATCGACAAGGGGATCAAGCTCAAGGCTTTTGAAGTCAAATCCTGGTTTGATTGTGGCAAAAAGGAGACCTTGCTGGAGACCAATGCCACACTTCTCCGAAGGCTGCAACGCAACAACCAGGATACGACGGCATCTTATCCCAATACAGTAATTATTCCACCGGTACATATCGGCGAAGGTTGCAAAATCGAGAATTCCATCGTAGGCCCTAATGTCGCAGTCGGGGATTATGCGCAGATCAGGTCTTCCATCATTCACAATACCATTATCGGTGCTTATGCAGAATTGCATGAGATTGTGCTAAAGCAATCGATCATCGGAAGCGACGCATATGTGCATGGGCTGAGCCAAAGTCTAAATATCGGTGATAATACAGATGTAGACCTGGGCTAATATAAGAGCCGGGATATTTTCCACATAATGATGTTGGTATAAATATTGCTTAAAATGCAGCCGGGTGATACAATGGCCTCATGATTCATTTATTTTTACAATATGAGCTATATTACCATTCAACTGTTCAAATGGCTGTTGCCGTTTACGACACTCTTTTCTTGTGATGCCCCTGATTCCAAAGCCCAGGCCAGGCTCCTTGAAGCGCAGCAGCAGAAAGAACTGCAGGAACAAAAAAATAAGTGGGTGGATTCCGTATACCAGTCCCTCAACCAGGATCAAAGGATCGGCCAGCTTTTTATGGTCGCAGCCTATAGCGGGGGAGAGAAATACAATGAACCTGCAATCACAAAGCTGATTCAGGAGCACCAGATAGGCGGACTGATATTTATGCAGGGTACCGCCGAGGCGCAAGCCAGGCAAACCAACAAGTACCAGGGTATCAGCCATATCCCCCTGCTCATCGGTATGGATGCGGAATGGGGCCTGGGAATGCGTTTAAAAGGGGTCCGGAACTTTCCAAGACAGATGATGCTGGGTGCTGCCAGAGATGAGGCATTGGTCTATGAGATGGGCGCATTGATCGCTGAGCAGTGTCAACGCCTGGGCGTGCATATCAACTTCGCTCCTGATATCGATATCAATAATAATCCCAAAAACCCGGTGATCAACTTTCGTTCTTTCGGTGAGGATAAGTCCTGGGTAGCAAGGTTGGGGCTGGCATATATGAAAGGAATGCAGGACCATCAGGTGCTGGCCTGTGCCAAGCATTTTCCCGGGCATGGCGATGTAGATATTGATTCGCACCTGGATCTGCCTGTGATCAACAAAACTAAGGCGGAGCTGGACAGCCTTGAGCTCTATCCTTTCAAAGTACTGGCAGACAGCGGCGTGGCTTCTGTGATGGTCGCTCATCTTTCTGTTACACAATTGGAGCCTGTGCCCAACCTGCCGACTACTTTGTCGTACCAGGTAGTGACCAAATTGCTTCAGGAAGAACTGAAGTACCAGGGGCTCATCATCACAGATGCATTGAATATGGAAGGTGTGACAAAGTATTATGAGCCGGGAGAAGTTGATTTCAAGGCATTCCGGGCCGGTAACGATATCCTGCTTTTCAGCGAGGATGTGCCATTGGCCGTCGGGAAAATCAGGAAAGAGATCCAATCGGGGAACCTGACAGAAGCGAGGCTGGCATATTCAGTGAAGAAAATTCTGGGAGCAAAATTTGATGTAGGGCTCCATAAGCCTGTTCCAATTCTGGATACCGCAGGTTTGACCGGAAAGCTGAATGCCGGTATTCCCGCTTTCAAGGAAAAAGGCCGCACGGGCGTCCATTACTGCTGCGGATACAGGATCTTCTCATCTATTGGGATACCTCAATCCGCAGAAACGCGTTGCATATTTACCATCAGGTAGCGTGAATGAGGATTTTTCTGGCAGCATTAAAAAGCAGGCATCCCCAGTTGACCATCCTCAGCAGTACAGGCCAGGTAAAGGATTATGACCTGGTGATTATGGGTGTGGACGGATTGAGCTGGTATCCCGGTAAGGACGGTAATTACGGTTTAAGCCGGCAAGCAGTGGAAAAGGTAGAACAGGCTGCTCAAAATGACAATGTGGTGATCGTGATTTTTGGGAACGCCTATGCTGCAAAATTTGCTTACGGAAAAGCAGGTGTGCTCATTGCCTATGAAGAGGACGTTTCGGACATTTAAAGCAGCTGCGGAAGTATTGAGCGGAGCTATGCGGCCCAGGGGAGTGCTGCCTGTTGCCGTATTCCCGCATTGATGTTGATAATGAAATAGAGCATTAGGGATGTATCATTAAATAAAATCTTAGTTTTAAACCTCAAAAGAATATTATATTCAAAAAGGTATTTTGGGAGAAAAGAAATGAAACCATTATTCACCATATTCATCTTCCTGTTGTGCAGCACGGCGATCTGGTCTCAAACCGGTAATCATCCGCGTATCCTGGAGTCAGCCGGGAATGCACCGGTCCGTAAAGAAGCGGTAAGCAGGAAAGATGTTCCGCCCGGGAATACGGACTCCAGCCTGCTTTCCATCAGGAAGGATTCTATGAAAGTATCCGAGATGGTGAAAGACAAAGCGATGCTGCAGCAGCTCGACCAGTATATCGCTAACGCGATCGCCAGGAAGGCTATGCCGGGCTGTCAGGTCGTGGCGATCAAAGACGGAGTCCTTATCCTGAATAAAAGTTACGGCACTTATAATTTTGATGAAAAGTTCCCGGTCAATAACCTTAGTCTTTATGACATCGCATCCGTGACAAAGATTGCGGCTACCACACTGGCTGTGATGAAGCTGTATGAAGAAGGTAAGATCATGCTCCAGGGAAACCTGATGGCATACCTTCCTATGGTGAAGGGTACAGATAAAGCTACGATCAGGATCAGTGACCTCCTGACCCACCAGGCCGGTTTAAAATCCTGGATCCCGTTCTACAAATATACACTGGATGAGCAGACCAAGCAGCCGATGAAGTCCTTTTACAGCAAGGATTCAAATACCGTATATCCTATCCCTGTAGCCTATAAGCTGTTCGCCCATGAGAAGCTGGTAGATACGATCTGGGACAGGATCCTGACATCTCCTTTGGAGAATAAAGGAAGGTATGTATACAGTGATCTCGATTTGTTGTTCCTCGAACAGGTGATCGAGCAGGTTACAGGTATGCCTTTGGATATGTATGTACAGCGGTTTTTTCTACAAACCGATGGATCTGAAGAATATGATGTACAATCCCTGGAAGCAGGGCTTACAAAGCAGGTGCGTCCCTACGGAAAGAGATAATTATTTCAGGATGCAACTGATCAGGGGCTATGTCCATGACCAGGGTGCTGCCATGCTGGGTGGTGTGGCGGGACATGCAGGGCTCTTCAGCAATGCCATGGACCTGGCTGCCATCATGCAGATGCTGATGGATGGGGGTGTGTATAACGGTAAGCGTTATTTCAAGAGTGAGACCGTGGCATTGTTTACCGGGTACCGCTCATCCATCAGCAGGAGAGGGTATGGATTCGATAAGCCGGAGAAGGAAGCAGGTAAAGGCGGTCCGGCCGCGGACATCTGCAGCAAGAGCACGTTCGGTCACCAGGGATTTACCGGAACCTGTGCATGGGCAGACCCCAGTACCGGGATCGTATTTGTCATGCTGGCCAACAGGGTATATCCTTCTGCCGAGAATAACCTGTTCGCCCGGATGAATGTACGCACCGATGCCCAGCATTATGTGTATAAAGCATTGGGATATTAGAAATCCGGGAAACCTGATTTACCGGATCAGCATAAGATCTCCTTTGAATGAAATCCTTTCATTTCTCTGTAGCGTAGTGGCCTCTAAATGATAAAAATAGGCACCTGCATCCGCCGGGATTCCCCGGACCATGCCGTCCCAGCCTTCTGATTCCTGGGACGAACTATAGACCCTTTGCCCGTACCTGTTATAAATGCTTAAATTGAATTCATAAAAGCTGCATAAGGTTACTGCCTGATAGAGGTCATTGAGCCCGTCCCCGTTCGGGCTGAAGGCAGTAGGCATCTGTACACAATCATCACACAATGCTGTAGAAACAAGGACAGAATCCGAATAAGTATTTTCACAGTGGTCGGTTCCGTTCAGGATATAGATACCTGAATCATTCACCTGAATGGATTGATTTGTCGAAGGAACATTCCAGTCCAATTCAATGTGTACACCGGTCACATCCCTGGGAATCAGCTCGATGATATCCCCCTTGCAGATCATCGTATCCGGTCCGAGATCGAAATCAATGTCTTCCTGGAAGCTGACATAATAGGTATCCACATAAGTAGTACAAAAAGTAGATATGGAAGCATAGTATGTTTCCTCCTGTTTTACTTCGATCTGGATAGTTTCCTCGCCTGTATTCCATTTGTATGCAAGCGCATGAGGATAGTATTGGCCGATATGCATAGGAATATCATAACACCCCACCGTATCTGTAGTTGATATAATGGTCGCAGGCTGGACCGCTTTAACGAGGAAAGAATCTATAGAAAAGCTGCACTGATGCTTATCAATTATTTTGACCCAATATATGCCTTCTTCGTAAATGATAAGGGAAGCTTCTTTAGAGCCATCATTCCATACATAATCAAAATCTCCTTCTTCGCTGGGCGATAAGGTTAAATGACTACCCGAACAAAAAGAATCAGAAAACGTATGGATGAAAGAAGGTGTGTTATCTAAATCCAGTACACATACATCATCTATATAATAATACCATGTGAAGTAAGAAGTTAGATCTTCTGGATATTTTACATCGGATTCATCCAGGGTTGAAAATAAGCCGATGGTTATCCATTCTTCAGCGCCTTCAGCAATAAATGTTCCGCTTACACATTGCCATTCCAGAGTGTCATCAAAAAATTCGCTGCTAACAGAGGAAATTTGTGGTATTAAAAAGTCTAATATTGTCTCTAATGAAGGTTCATTCACATAATCTACGCTAAAATAAGCTTCAAGTTTGTTGAGGGAGTTTGTTTCAAAATTGTTGGAGCGATTGACCCAATAGTTGCAATAGTATTCGTGATCACTGATAAGCGGAGTATGTAATTTTCCCTGTATATATTCACAGTACAATGGACTACCCACTGCATAAGACATAAAAATTCCTACATAAGCGTCTCCTGTTTTGGGATATTGATATCCCGTAAAGTGTTTCGGAACGGATACAAAACTAATTGTACCTACACAAGAATGAAAATAATCAGTCGTTGCTGAGGAAGGCCTAAACCATTTTAAAACACATGTGCTAGAAGTAGTCGGAGGGCCAATGCATCCTAGCTCAATAGGGCACATTACATGCTCCTCAAAAGAAGGATTGATCACCAGGTTCTGACCATATCCGCCTTTGATAAAAAGCTGGGCCAGCAAAAAAACCACGAAGAACCGTTTAAATGAAAAAATGTACATTGTCCTTATTTATAGCAGGCTGATCCGCAATTTAAGAATTTTTGTTAATAAAGTGTTGAATCTTGAATATATCGCTTATTTTTTATCCTGAAATAACTGTCTCCGGTTCTTCAAGGGTACGATGAGCTCCAGGTTTTTTCTTTATCCTATCTTTGTTTTGAAATTTTCCTTTATGCATACCATTTATACCCATGTTTATAAGAGCAGGCTCGGGACTTTGATCATAGGTGACCTGGAGGGACAGCTCTGTATGCTGGACTGGGAATACCGGAGGCAGCGGAAGCAGATTGATGACCGGGTCGCCAGATTGCTTCAGGCATCATTTGTCGAGAGGACCACTCCTTTTCACAAGGAAGTGATCCGCCAGCTTGAAGCGTACCTGGATGGGACCAGGACTGATTTTGATCTCCCGGTACTGATGACCGGATCGGATTTCCAAAAGAAAGTATGGAAGGCGCTACTGGACATTCCTTATGGCCGGACCATGTCCTACCTGAATCTTAGCCGGCAATTGGGGGATGAGAAAGCTATCCGCGCCGTAGCAACGGCAAACGGGGCCAATGCCATTTCTATCGTTATCCCCTGTCACCGGGTCATAGGCAGCAATGGAGATCTTACAGGCTATGCCGGTGGTCTTCCGGCCAAGCATAAACTGCTTCAGATGGAAGGAGCATTGCAGCAATCCCGTTTATTTGATCTATAACCGGTGTTGCCAGGCTTTATATGATCATAAAAGAACTAAATACCTTGCTCCCCAGATTATTTTGGTATATTTGCAGCCGATTGAGGATAAGTGGTATATGATATTCAAAAAAATATTTACTGCAACAGATGATTTACTTTGTTCCAAAGTAAGGCATCCCATTATTCCTGCTGCAGGATTTGAGAAAAGCTATACTGCTCCCAGTGGTTCTGTTTCCGTAACAGAATTGATCTACAAGGATTTCTCTATCTTCTATGGCAATGCTTCCAGTCATCAGGACAAGCTGGTTCATTTTTCCAATCACCAGGACCTGGTCATCCTGATCTTTCAGTTCTGCGGAGATGTCAATATCAAAGGCCGGCAGAACGATGAGCCGCTGGAGCTTAAGTGTAATCAGCAGACCATTGCTTACCGTCCCAAGGATGACCTGGAATTACAAACAGCAGGCTGCCCGGCCATGCATTTTTTTGAGGTGGCATTTCACCCGGCTTTCTTTCTGAAGTACCTCCCGGAGAATGAAATATTCCACCGGTTCATTACCCGGATAGAAAAAAATCAGGCTGGTAAAATCTCCCTGGAAAACGGTACGATCACATCAGCTATGCAACGGGCTATCCAGGATATCATCCGGACAAACAAGACAGGCAGCATCAAGAAGCTTTTCGTGGAATCCAAGGTTCTGGAGCTCTTACTGCATCAGATTGAATACTATTCCGAACGGGATATCCAGGAGCTGCAATCAGTGCATCATTCGCACAAAGACAAGATCCTTAAAGCCAAGAAGATCATAGAAGAGAATACGTTCTCGCCTTGCTCCCTGATCGACCTGGCACATATGGTAGGGACGAATGAATGTACGTTGAAGAAGGGCTTCAAGGAAATGACCGGCAATACCGTATTCGGATACTGGAATGAGCTCAAGATGAACAGTGCATACAAGATGATCACCCATTCGGATATGCCGATCTATGAGATCGCTTACCAGTTAGGGTATAAGTACCCGCATCATTTCACTGCGGCATTTAAAAAGAAATTCAGTACCACACCTGCAGAGATCAGGTCTTCTCTGACTGCAAAAGCAATAGCTCAATAATTATTCCCGGTTCCTGTAGTATCACTGAAAGTTCTTTACAAAGAATGGTGAAGATACATTTCATTTTTCCTATCGTATTTTCTACCTTTGCGGTGCTATAAAAGATCTGAATATGAAGAATAAAATTGTTTCCATAGTAACCGCAATATTGCTGGTATCCCTGGCCACGGCTTGTAAGGATAGGAAAACTGCTGATACCGAGAACAAGAATACAGACGAGCAGGCAGGGTGGAAGGTTGCGGTATTGGATATAGACTCTATGCAGAATGCCCTCGATTATTACAAAACCAAAATGGGTGAATTCAATAAGGAAGGCGAAGCCATACAAAATGAGCTTATCGGTATCCAGAGAAGCATCCAGAGTGCGGCTGCTAACCTTCAGCAAAGGATCGGTAATAAAGACATCTCTGATGTGGAAATCGCCAATACCAATAAACGTCTTGAAAGTATGCAGATCAACCTGCAGAAAAAGCAGGAATCTCTTTCTATGGCATTAATGCAAAAGCAGCAGGAGTTCTCTATGACCCTAACGGCAATGATGGACGCTTTTACCAAAGAATACAACAATGAGGCCAAATATGACCTGATCCTGATCAAATCCGCGGCAACATTCTCGAGGCCGGAGATGGACATTACTGCCGACTTCACACCTAAATTCAATGAGTGGATCAACAAGAAGCTTACGGATGAAGTGATGATGAAGACGTTCTCCGATATGGGCAGGAAAAAAGCGGAAGAGCAGGAAAAAGCCGATACGGTCAAAAAGTAGACCCTGTTGATATGTTTACAGTACAATAGGGGCAGTGCCTACTGCCAGTGCGAAGTCATCTTCTATCTTTCCCAGCAGAGATAGGGGATTGTTCTTCAGATCCGGATCTATAATGGTACAGTCTATTTCAAATAGTCTTTCATCAGAATGAACCCGGAGGATGCGCAGCTGCTCCGAGAAATCCTGTCCTCCCGTTCCTCTCCATTTGAACATGGCTTCTTTGGCGCACCAGAGCAGGGTAATGGTCGCAACAGATTCCCGGATCAGGCCATATTCATCCTGGTGAAGAAATTTCTCACTCAGCTTCAGGATCTTGGGTTTGAATACCTGTATATCTATGCCGATAGGCTGTGCCGTATGAATCGCTACGGCGATATAAGGGAATGAATGAGATATGGAGAAATGGTACCTGCCGTCCGGAAGGTAAGGCTTGCCGATATGGTCTACCCGGATCGTGCTGAGATCCAGCCCGGGAATCATATGTGCCAATACATATCTCCCGGCATAGTATTCTATACGTCTTTTTTCTGTCCGGATGAAAGAAACCAGTCCTGTGGACTCCTGAAAAAATGACTCGGGTTCTTCTATTTTCCAGATAGCGACCTCGGCATCTTGATGCAGGAAATGCTGGTATATCGGCATAAGGTCAAAAGTAAAGCTTTGATTTGAATAAACAGCAGGCCGGGAATTAGTTTCATCACCTCCTTTCACCTCTGTTGCTTTAAATTTAAGAAAAGAAATGCTTCTGTCAGTAAGCAATAGCCGGTAATAATCCGTTCAGGAATGGCGGGTGATTTAATTTTATACAAAAATAAACCCTGCATCTGCGTGTGCCATCAGGATAACCATTATTTTCGCGGTATGATGATTCAGGATTTAGGGGTCATATTCGATATGGACGGTGTGCTCTTAGACACAGAACCTTTGTGGGGAGAAAGCATGATGAATATAGCCCGTAGCCATAATATCAATGTTACTTACGCGGACCTCAGGTTCACCACCGGGCTCAGGATTCATGAGGTAACGGATTTCTGGGCAGACAAGTTTCCATGGTCCGGCCCGGCCACCGCTCACCAGGTAGCGGAAGACATTTTGGAAGATATTATAGCGAATGCCTGCCGCAATGCAAAGGTCATGCCGGGGATTACGCATCATCTGTCTTATCTGAAAGCCCGGAATATTCCCATTGGTGTAGCGACTTCCAGTACCAGGAGAATGATGGAAACGTTGCTGAAGCATTTTGGAATCGATCATTTCTTTGATCATACCGTATGCGGGGATGAGGTGGCTTTAGCCAAGCCGCACCCGGAGATATACCTGAAATGTGCGCAGAAGCTCGGTGTCCAGCCCTACAACTGTGTGGCAGTAGAAGATTCGGTCAATGGTATGGTATCTGCCAAAGCCGCAAGAATGAAAGTCATCATCGTACCGGAAGCGGCTAAAATGAACCTGCCCGCATTTGGTCTTGCAGACAAAAAAGTGCCCTCCATGGAATGGATGGACACAGATGCCTGGCACTCTTTATAGGAAGCAGGGAAGTGCCTGGTCTCTTTTTAAGTTCCTGCCTGCTGTTTCCGGAGGTATTGGGTAAGGATAACGATCAGCTGTCCTTCGACCCTTCCCTCGATTTGTTCAGTATTATCCGGGACCAGCCGGATGTTCTTCACTACGGTTCCCATACGCGCATTGAGCGTAGAGCCTTTTACATCCAGGGATTTGATCAGGACTACAGAGTCTCCGTCGAATAACTGATGTCCGTTACAATCCCTGTGCAGTTCTACGGAACCATCCCCTTCATGATCTCCGGTAGCCTTAGCCCACTCAAGCTGCTCCTCATCCAGGTAGAGCATGTCCAGCGCTTCAGCGGCCCAGCTTTCATCCCTCAACCGGTTGAGCATACGCCATGCCGCTACCTGTACGGAAGGATATTCACTCCACATCGTTTCATTTAACTTTCTCCAGTGGCTGCTGTCCAGTTCTTCTTTCTTATCCAGCTGCTGCTTGCATTTAACACAGATGTAAATCTCTCTGTCAGTAACGTTCGCTGCTACAGGCGGCACCTCATATACCCCGAGGGCCTGATCGGAAGTACAGAGTTCACATTGTCCGTTGCTCCTGCTTTTTAAAGTTGCTTCAATGCTCATAGTGGATCAGGATATAAAAATTTGCCGCAAAGGTATTGATAATTTCTATGATTGTAAAAATGCAGGGCTTTGCCAGGTCTTACCTATACCTTTTATCTGATTCTGTATGAACACCAATTGAATTAGAAAAAATAATATGGTATGACAAACCAGAAAATTTCAAAGCTTGCCCAAACCGTGTTTTAGTCCAAAAGAACCTGAGGGTCAGACAATGAAACATCCCTTGCGCTTCCTTAGAACCTGATGGCCAGTTTTACATTGATCAACCTGCTGGTCAGCCTGTTCGGGACCAGGAAGCTGGCTTCGGTGTCTAAGGGCTGGATCCAGTCATAGCTTACGGTATTGAGATTACCGAGCAGGTTGAAAACCTCTAAGCTCAGCCAGATATCATCGAAGTAGCTGAACAGGCTATACGCGGGCCTGTAGGAGCGCTTGCCGTCCAGGAGCAGCGTTGCAAAACCGATATCCACTCTTTTGTAATCCGGTATCCTGATCTGGTATCCCGGCTCGAAAGCTTTGCCCGGCATGCTGAAAGGAAGGCCGGTGCTGTACAGCATATTCAGAAATACTTTGAAGTTTTTATTCCTGGGCAGGTAATCGGAGAAGTACATGCCGAAGTTTACCCTCTGGTCTGTCGGCCTGGGAATATAATCGGTGTAAGTTCCGTCTGTTCTCAGGAATTTATTTTCCGTTTTCAGGTATCCGATACTGATCCACGATTCTGCATTGCGCACCAGGTCACCGAAGAGCCTGACCTCACCCCCATAGGCATACCCGATCGCAGTGCGGTCCGGGTAATATCTTATTCTTACATTATCATACTCATAAGGGGTAAGGTCCCAAAGGTATTTGTAGAATAGCTCGGCAGTGAGCTTGAAAGGCCGCTCATTCCAGGCAGTGAAGTTCCAGTCCAGCCCGGCACTGCCCTGCCATGATTTCTGGGCCTTGAGCTGGGTATTCAATGGTCCAGTGAAGCTGCGCATTTCCCTGTAGAAGGGAGGCTGTGCGTACATGCCGGTAGCCAGCCTGAAAATCACATTATGCGCTCCGCCCCAATCGGGTGCCAGGCTATATTGTACCCGGGGACTGAGGATGGTCTCTTTATTGAGAAAAGAATAATTCATCCTCAGGCCGATATTCAAAGTAGACACTGATGAGCCACCGAAGAGGATATTATCCTGAATATATGCACTGAATCTCTGGTAGTTGATCTCGTTATCCGTATCGTAGCTGTAGAACATGGCAGCCACTGATGGATTGTTGGGTTGAGAATAACCGGCTGAGTCCCTGTATTCCCATTCTTTCAGCTGGTCCAGTACACGAACTGTCTGGTAGTTCAGCCCCCATTGCCAGAAATGAGCACCTGATGAATAAGAACCTTTATGTCCATAATTGACCACGTTCGCCTGCAGGTAATTACGGGCATGGTTCATCACCGTTCCTGACCCCAGGCTGTAAAGGATTTCTCCCACATTTTTTCCCAGGTCGGTCTCTACTGCAGAAAGCAGGTAGGTCTGAGAAAGGTCATAGGTTTCCTTCTCATTGGTAGAGAAAGTGCTTACGAGGAACTTGAGTATCGTCCTGTTGTTAGGAATGTAGCTCAGGCTGATACCACCGAACATGGCATCAAACTGATCTATTTCAGCACCTTCATACACACTGTTCAGCACATAAGCCTGATTGAGAAATCCGAAAAATTCCGAACTGCTCTCGGGATAAAACGTGAAGCGGTTGCGGGAGTAATTAGCAATTGCATCTATGCTCCAATGCGCATTGACCCGGTACCCGGTCGCGATCTGGGCATCCAGAAACGATGGAATGTACTGTCCCTTGGTCGGCTGCGCCTGGAGCAGTACCTGGTTGGTCTTACTTCTGATACCCACCATGAAGTAAAAGTTACTGTCCCTGGAGGATGTCTCCAGGTGGCCCTGCAATCCCAGTAAGCTTACCATAAATGAACCCCCGAAATCCCTGGGCCGCTTATAGGTGATGTCCAGGGCAGAAGACATCTTGTCCCCCATCCGGGCCTGGAATCCCCCCACACTGAAGTCGACTCTTGCTGTCAGGTCGGGGTTGATCACACTCAGCCCTTCCTGCTGCCCGCTCCTGACCAGAAACGGCCGGTACACTTCGAAATCATTGATATAAACAAGGTTTTCATCGAAGTTCCCGCCACGGACCGAATACTGACTGGACATTTCATTTTTAGAGCCCACCAGCACTTTGAGCATTCCTTCTACCCCTCCGGTAGGATCCGGTCTGATACCGGCATCGTTCGGGTCAAAGCTGATCTGGCCGATCTCATTGCGTCTTGTTCCCCGCACCTCTATTCCTTCCAGCATCATAGTCAGTTCCTGCATCTGTATGCGTATCTGATGCTCTTTGCCGGTATTGTTAATGGTTACATTTTTATACTCAGGTTCATAACCCAGAGCCGTAATGGTGAGTTTTATTTTTTGGTTGGCGGGAAGCTGTAATTCAAAATTTCCCAGGCTGTCTGTTGTATATTCCTGCTCCGACCCCGGAAAGGAAATGGAAGCATCCGCTATTCCGGCCCCGGACCCGTTGGTTATCTTTCCTTTCAGGATACCCTGTGCCTGAACCAGAATAGGGAATAAGGTGATCATTGCGATTAAAGCCGGTCGAATCATATGTAGCGCCATGGGTGAGGTAAAGATAAAATCGGGTACAATTTACAAATATATCAGGAAGAAATTTTTCTGAAGGATGAAAAGAGGTAGTTTTGAATAATTGATCGTTTCCTAACGGAAGCATCATGCCGATTCATTTATTTTGTGGTTGTGATGATAATGGGTTATATATGTAACGTGCTTATTTATGAAATTATTTTATTTAATTCTATTAATTTACGCTACTTTTTCAAGTGCATTGCGACATATTTATGAATAGAAAGTTACAGGGCGGCATCTTCATATTGGTTTCATTATTCTTTTTCTCCTGTAGCAATACGAGATACCTTGGAGAAGGGGAGACCTTATACAAAGGGGCAGAGGTGAATATACTGGATTCGGCAATGGATAAGCGCTTAAAGAAGGATTTGGAAAGCGAGCTGGAATCCTATATAAGACCTGTCCCTAACCGCAGTATTCTCGGACTGAAGTTTCGGTTATGGGTTTGGAATGTAGCCGGTGAGCCTAAGAAGCCTAAGGGTATCCGGAACTGGCTGAGAACCAAGATCGGGGAACCGCCGGTGCTGGGAGAGGATGTTAAACTCGAAATGAACAACCTGGTATTGGAAGACCAGATGTTCAATAAAGGGTTCTTCTACGCTACTTCTGAAGGAACAAAGGAAGAAAAAAAGAAAAGGACCAAAGCGATATTCGATATCATGGCCGGTCCGCGTTACCATTACCGTTCGATCGATTATCTGCCCGAAGATACGACTACCATAGGCAGGTTGATTGCCCAGGAGCAGCAGAACAGTTTTCTTAAAGTAGGTGACCCTTATGATCTCAATACCATAATGGCCGAAAGGGACCGGATCGGCAAAGTGCTGACCAACCGGGGATATTATTTCTTCAACCCGGATTATCTTATAGTACTCGCTGACACGGCGGCAGATTCTGCTCACCGGTTGAATATGCAGATGAGGCTCAAGGAAGACAAGATGCCCAAGGCTGCCTACCAGGCTTTTAGGATTCACGATATATATGTTCTTCCGAACTACAGGGTGAGTACCAATGCCAACCCCAACAGGAGAAGAAGGGAAGCCCCGTCATCAGATACGGCGTATTATGAAAAGTTTACCGTAGTGGATCGTCAGAAATCCGTGAGGGAAGTGGTCTTCGGGGAATCGATACAGTTTGACAAAGGAGAACTGTACAGTGAGATAGAACAAAATAAGACTTTGAGCAGGCTGGTAGGAACAGGCTTATTCAAATTCGTAAAAAGTGATTTCACAGTAGTGAGGGATCCTTCTACGATTACCGGATCTTTATTTGATGTGACCTATAATACAATGTTACAGCGGGGATTGATCAGTACTCCTGATCCGAGATTAGATGTGACCTATTCACTGACCCAGTATCCGAAGAAAAGGATCAGTATGGAAGCCGGGGGCTACACCCTGAATGATGCCCGTGTAGGCAGCCGGTTGAATTTTTCCTGGCGCCACAGGAATTTATTCAAAGGTGCAGAGCAGTTTGCTGTCAAGGGTATAGGTGGATTTGAAGTGCAGTATGGTGGCCAGAACCAAAGACCCAATACGTATAACCTGGGAGCAGAAGTGAATTATACGGTACCCCGGTTCCTGGTGCCTTTTATCCGTATCAGGCCTTCCACGGCGTTTCTTCCGAAGACGATCATCTCAGCAAAGTATGATTATTTCTTAAGAACGGGATTGTACAGGATCAATTCAGGAACACTGACCTTTGGATATGCCTGGAAGGAGACAGCCAAGAAAGAGGCATAAGTTAAATCCGGTCAACATTACCTATGTCAGAACCGACACATTTGCTACCAATACGGATGTTCAGTGTCCAGAATATCCTGTTCAATGGCCTTATCATCGGTCCTACTTATGAGTTTACCTACAATTCACAGATTGGCGCAAAGCGGGAGCATGAATTCTTTTTCAACGGGTTGGCGGATTTTTCGGGCAATATCATCGGGCTGATCCAGGGCGCGGATTATCATCAGGGCCAGTAAAGAGATATGGAACAATCCATATGCCCAATATGCCAAATTCCAGGCGGACTTCAGGCACTATTTTAATTTTTCCGATAACAATACACTTGCAAGCCGGATCTATGGCGGATATGGTATCCCCCTACGGCAATAGCAGGGTGCTGCCCAATGTAAAGCAATTGTTCTCCGGGGGTATCAGTTCCGTTCGGGGGTTCAATGCCAGGATGATTGGTCCCGGAACCTACAATGAACGTTACCTGACGGGGAGGAATACGTATATCGAGATGCTGGGTGATATCAAGCTGGAAGGAAATGTGGAGCTCCGGTCCAAGCTATATGAATTCATACATGGTGCAGTGTTTGTAGATGCAGGGAATGTCTGGTTGAGCAATGAGAACCCGGAATTTCCCGGTGGCCGGTTCTCCGGGAAATTTCTTTCCGAACTGGCAGTGGGAACGGGTATCGGTCTCAGGCTGGATTTCAGTGTGATTATGGTCAGGCTGGACGTGGGGATACCTGTCCGTAAGCCATGGCTTCCCGAAGGCAACAGGTGGGTATTCGACCAGATTGATTTTGGTAACAGTACATGGAGGCGGGAGAATATCGTCTTTGGCTTTGCTATTGGTTATCCGTTCTAATTCCATAGAACTGCCGGATATATCCTCCGGGAAAACAAATACGCTGGCTACCAGGAGGAGCCGGAGAAAATTATTTCCGGAATTCGAACCTTCTTTCCCTTCTTTTTAATTCGCGCCGGTTCATCATAAGGTAATATTCGCATAACCATTTCTTAATTGCCCGTTTTTGCAATAGTTTTTACAGATCAGGACTTTTGCAAAAAATTAAAAAATGAGACGAATTTTATCTTTATTAATGATTTTAATGCTGAGCTCGGCTGCATTTGCACAGAAAATCGTAGTGACAGGTCTGATAATAGATCAAAACAATCTTGCACTTCCGGGAGCTTCAGTTAAGCTGCTTCCCAAAGAAAATTATACATTTTCGGATGTAAACGGACGATTTGAATTTCTGAATGTAGATATCGAGGACAGCTTTGAAATCGTGGTAGAATACCTTGGGTATAAGCCGGTAGTGAACCAGTATGAAGCAAAAGGCCTGAAAAGCCTGGATATAACCATTGTAGTTAATGAAACGGAATACCTGGATGGGATCGTAGTATTGGGAGACAGGCTGAGGGGGCAGATGAAAGCATTAAACCAGCAGAAGAATGGTTCTAATATTTCCAATATCGTTTCAGCCGACCAGATCGGCAGGTTCCCTGATGCCAATATCGGGGACGCGTTGAAAAGAATCCCCGGTATCACGATGCAGAATGACCAGGGAGAAGCCCGGAATATTATTGTCAGGGGCCTGGCGCCTGAGCTGAACTCTGTTACGCTTAACGGTGACAGGATACCTTCGGCAGAAGGGGACAACAGGAAAGTGCAGATGGACCTGATCCCGTCGGATATGGTACAGACTATAGAAGTGAACAAAACGCTTACCCCGGATATGGATGCCGATGCCATTGGCGGCTCTGTCAATCTCGTTACCCGTGCTGCACCGAATGGGTACCGGATTTCTTCAACCTTGTCGGGAGGATATAATCCCATCAGGAATGGCGGTTTATACAATGGCGCACTCGTATTTGGCAACCGATTTTTCAATAATAAATTTGGTATGGTGCTGAGTGGCTCCTACAATAAAAATGTATATGGTTCCGACAACGTGGAAGCAGTTTGGGTAAAGGATGATTATGATAATGTATATATTGATGAGCATGATATCAGGAAGTATGACGTGACCAGGACCAGGCGCAGTTTCTCCGGGGCCTTCGATTATAAATTTAATGATTTTAATATCATTACATTCAATGCCATGTACAACTGGCGGGATGACTGGGAGAACAGGTATAGAGTGCGTACTCGTGGTATTGAACCCATCTATGATGACATGGATGAAAGCAAAATCATAGGATATGAAGGTTCTGTCAGGAGGGAAACGAAAGGCGGGATCGATAATGAAAGGGTGAAAGGCTCCAGGCTGGAACAGCAGACAGTCCAGAACTATTCACTCAGGGGTGACCATCTGATCGGAAGCAAAATGGATATGGACTGGGGCATTAACTATTCGAAGGCCAGGGAATATCGCCCCAATGAAAGATATATCGAATTCCAGTCCGGTGACTTGGAATTCAAACCTGATTTTGGCCCTACAGAATTACCGTTGTACCAGCCGCTTTCTACCGTTTCCAATAGTGATTACGAATTAAGGACCCTCTCTGAGAATACGGATAATACTTATGAGAATGAGCTGAGCGCAAGGGTGAATTTCAGGATCCCATTCAGTGTCATAGATGGCCAGAAAGGCAGGCTGAGGTTCGGTGCCAAAGTTCGCCTTAAGAATAAGGTAAGAGAAAACCGCTTTACTGAGTATAGCCCTGCAGGGGGAGCTTACGAGACAATGGCTGATGTATCTGTAGTAAACTGGGATGGCAGGAACTGGCAGCCGGATGATAAATATGTGCCCGGGGATTTTGCTTCCAGGAGCTTCCTCGGGGGACTGGATTTGACAAATGGTTCATTATTTGAAAGTGAGGCCGTACCCAGCGAGTACCTTCCGCTGAATTATAATGCAAGGGAGCAGGTGACAGCCGGGTACATCAGGTGGGACCAGGATTTTACCAGCAGTTTTGGCATGATCCTTGGTGCACGTATCGAGCATACCGGTATAGATTACGAAGGCAATATTATCCAGGATGAAGAAGACCTTGCAGGCAAAAGATCAGTAGAAAATGCTTATACCAACTTCCTGCCTAACCTGACCCTGAAGTATAAAGCCACTGAGGATTTTATCATAAGAGCGGCCTGGACCACAGCGCTGGCCCGTCCCAACTACTATATGCTTTCTCCGTTCGTGAGTACGATCTTAGATGATAATGAGATAGAAGCAGGTAATCACAACCTGAAGTCTTCGTATTCCTGGAACTATGACCTGATGGCCGAATACTATTTCCAATCAGTAGGTTTGATATCTGCAGGTGCATTCTATAAGAATATCGATAACTTCATCTATACTTACCGGGACGAATCCTATACCGGATCCAAGTTCGCTACGGACTTCCCGGACCTTCCTAATCCGATTTCCGGTACTGATGACTGGACATTGACCCAGGCAAGGAACGGAGACCAGGTGCATGTATATGGTTTTGAAGCGGCATTCCAGAGACAGCTGGATTTCCTTCCGGGAGCATTCCTGAAAGGTTTCGGAATCTATACCAATTATACCTTTACGAAGTCCGAAGCCCAGGGTATTTACAGCAATGACGGTGACCTGAGGGAAGGACTGATGCTTCCCGGTACCGCACCGCATATGTTCAATGCTTCCCTTTCCTGGGAGAACAGCAGGTTCTCAGCAAGGCTGTCCTTGAATCATGCCTCTGCATATTTAGATGAATTAGGGGGTGAGGATTTTGATGACAGATATTATGACAAACAGACCTTTCTGGATTTCAACGCTTCTTATAGGATCAACAGTAATTTCAGGATTTTCTTTGAAGCCAATAATTTGACCAATCAGCCTTTAAGGTATTATCAGGGCATATCTTCCAGGACGATGCAGATGGAATACTACCGTCAGCGTTATAATTTAGGAGTTAAATTTGACCTGACCAGATAGCATAACCTGTTGTTCGGCCCGGATCAATGAGCTTTTTAATGTGAAGGCCGGCTTTAATATACAGTAAATGAAAGTTGGGTTAACCATAAAGTTAACCCGGTCTTTATCACCGACAACTAATTACGGATAAAAAAACAAGAAAAAATGATGAGCATAAATATCAAAACCCTTTGGCTCCCGCTGATCTTGGCATCATGGGTTGCCTGTAAGAGCAATGACCATAAGCAAACAGGTGATGAGGCATCAAAAAGCAGGCAGGTAAATGAGTTACTGCCATTAAAACCTGACCATATCACGGAAAGCGTAGTGTATGATACGGATGACCCGGCTATCTGGCTGAACCCGGAAGATATCAATAAATCCCTCATTATCGGTACAGATAAAGAAGAAGGCGGGGGGGTCTATGCTTTTGATCTATTCGGAAAAATGGTCAATAAAGTAACGGGCCTGAAGCGCCCGAACAATGTGGACGTAGCTTACCGGCTTCCCTACAAAGAAGGTAAGCTGGATATTGCAGTGTTTACGGAACGAAAAGCCAATACCATCCGGGTATACTCACTACCGGACCTGAAGCCTGTTGATAACGGTGGTATTCCTGTCTTTGAAGGAGAAACGTGTGAAGCGTGCAGGGATGCAATGGGTATAGCCTTATATACCCCGTCTGACGGAAAAATATATGCTATCGTGGGACGGAAAAATGGAACGGACGGGACTTACCTGTGGCAGTATGTATTAAAAGCAGGGAATGACGGTATCGTTAAAGCTGAGCTGGTACGCAAGTTCGGGAAGTACTCCGGTAAGAAAGAAATAGAGGCCATAGCTGTGGACAATGAATTGGGGTATGTTTATTATTCAGACGAACAGGTGGGTGTAAGGAAATATTATGCGGATCCTTCCAAAGGAAATGATGAGCTGGCCCTGTTTGCAACGGACGGGTTTACAGAGGATCACGAAGGTATTTCCATTTACAAGCGCCAGGACGGGACAGGGTATATTCTGGTATCGAATCAGAGTGACAGCTCCTTTATGATCTATCCGCGGGCAGGAGGGGATGCCGATCCTCACCAGCATGAGCTGATCACCAAGATAAAGGTGAGTACCACACAGAGTGACGGTTCTGATGTGACAAGTACACCCATCGGCAATATGTTCCCTTATGGCTTCTTTGTAGCTATGAGTGAGGGCAAAGTGTTCCAGATCTATGACTGGCGGTATTTTCAGGAGCGAATTGATAAAGCTGCCCGGGATAAGCAGGCTCGGTGAGGCCGGCTGGTAATAAATGAATATTAACAGGGAGACGGATAATTGCCTGGTTTAAGTTTTTTTAAGATCCGGGAGCATCCTGTTTGCTGCCTGCCACCGGTCAGGGTGAGTTGTATAAACCTGAGCGGGAACACGGCTTTAAGTTTCTATTGGATTTTCTGAATTCTATATGTAGTTCAGAGGAAAAAAGGCGCTGACAGATCTATCGCCTTTTTGATAAATTTTTTGAAAACCGTTTGCAGCACCGGCTTATTTTACTACTGCTTTTACTGTAGCAGTTTGCGCGTGCGCCGTATGCCGGACTTTGATCATATACATGCCCTTCAGGAGATGAATATTGCTGATCGTGATATCGTTTTCCCCTTCTTTTACCTGGTATCGATTGCTGTAGATCATTCTTCCGTTCAGGTCATAGATCATCAGGTCATAGTTTCCCGAGGCCCGGGCCGTCAGCTGTAGCCGGATCTGATGGGAAGTAGGGTCGCCGACCACGGCCAGGCTCTCAGGATCATCTGTGACCTGGCTGATCCCGGAAGGCTCGTCAGCTACTGCAAGATCATCCAGGTAATACGCAAAGGCACCGCTGGTGCCACACTCATACGTAAAAGCCAGGAAGAAAGGCAAGTCTTTATATTCCGAAAGGTCGATCCCGGATACTTCTGTCCAGTCCTCCGTAGGGACGGAAGCTATATGGATTTCTTCCCAGCTTGCACTTAGGGGGTTACCCAACCCGTCATAATCGGTTGAAACCATTACTTTGATTGTCGCAGTCCCTTCGTATTGTTTTTTATTCCAGAAAGAAAGCATAGGAGCCGTCATCCCGGAGAAATCATATTTATGAGCTGAGATCAGCCAGTCACTGTTGGCCTCACTTTCACCTGCAGCGAAGCCTCCATTCATCCTGGCAGCATAAGGACTCCCGTCACGACCCTCATGGACACAATGCCAGCTATCGTCTCCTATATCACTATATGACCTGAATGCGCCGATCCCTATTCCACCGCATTCCGTGAAGCTTTCAGTGAATGTATACAATGTATCTATTACAGGTGGTTCAGCCATCTCACCGTATATGATGGAAATATCATCAATGTTGAAACGCTTTCCGTCATCACCCGAGATGGCGATAATCCTGAATAGGCCGTAACCCGGTCCGATGCCTTCAAAAGACGCTTCGGTCAGTTCATCAATTCCGGCCAGCTCCAGTGTGTCCAGGGAAACCCAGCCGGTACCGTCTCCTACCTGTGCTACAATTGTTGGGGAGATGCCTGTCCTGTCTCCTGAAAAGTCAGACCTGCAGTACCAGAAGGAGACACCGGAAATGTCCGGCATTTCGGTTTCCAAAATAAGCGCAGTCTCTAACGTAGTACTATACCTGAGCCTGGCTGCATAGTTGTCATTTTTAACGTCACCGGCAGCGTTGCCGGAAAGGGCCTCATTGAATATCCAGGAGTTGCCATTGATGATGGCAGAAGCGGAAGCATATCCCGATTTAGTTCCTTCTTCGAAATCGGTAACCGATATTTCCTGTGCCCCGGCCTGAAAGAGACACCCGATGGTGCATCCCAGCAGACCGGATGTTTTCACCAAGCGGGTTATGTTCCAATGCTTCATATCGGGGCGTTTGAATTTTTTTAAATATCCGCTGCCAGACTATTGTTGTTCAACCGGCACTTACAGATAAACACCGGTCATTTCCATGCCTGAAAGGTACAAAAACAATATGAACCCACCTGGCTGACCATTGGATCGCCGGTAATCCGGTTTTAGCCGGCATCATAATTGTAATTCAGCCGTGCACAAGGATTCTTCCTGTATTTTATATAATTTTATGCGGATTTTTATCAATAGCAGCATGACTTATTTAGACCAGATCGCACAATCTGAAATGTACCAATCGAAATACCACCAGGCAACGACCGAAACGGAACGGATCCGCGTTCTGGTAGAGGCTGTGCTGGAGCTCAGGCAGGATCACCCGGAGCAATGCCTGATCCTTTCGGAGGAGATCATAGAGCAGTCCAAAGCTATAGGATATATCGACGGGATGGGAGAAGGCTATAACCATAAAGGCGCATGCTATTGGATACTGGGCGAATATGAGGATGGACTGGACGAGCTCACGGTAGCTTTCGAGATTGCTAAAGGCAATGACAACCAGACCCTGATCGCGAAAGTGATGAACAACTTTGGCAGGATATACAGGG
Organism: Taibaiella sp.; assembly: GCA_019739295.1. The sequence continues at coordinate 7,892 of JAHHDV010000027.1, read as the reverse complement.
ACCTCGGCGATATCGCCAATGCGCTTAAGAACTTCGAGGAAAGTATGGCGCTCAATGAGTCGCTCAATAACGAGATCAACCTGTCGATCAACCTGATCAATATTTCTACCCTCTATTATGACCTGGGGGATTATGATACTGCACTGGAGTATGCCCTGAGGACATTGCCTATTTTTGAAAAATATAAAGATATCCATAAGCAGGTGCATATCTACAACTCGCTGGGGAACATTTATTTCAAGCAGGAGCAGTATAGTAATGCGGAGCTTTATTTTGAGAAAATTATTGAAATTGCCCGCAGCAATCCCTTGTATCTGGCGATGGCGAAAATCGGACTGGGGAAGGTGAATTTTAAGCGGGGCAATGTACAGGCTGCCCAGGAATACCTGCAGATGGGCCTGAGAGGGGCCAAAGAGACCAACAGCTTTGAGAACGAGATCGTGGCTTACTTCTATATTGCCCAGCTGTACATGAAGAGGAATGAATATGAATTGTCGCTGGATCATGCCCTTAAAGGATTTCAATTGGCGGAGGAATACCAAAGAAAAAGTGACCTGCTGAGCTATTATGAAATATTGTCCCAGATTTATGATCACCTGGGCAATCTTCCTCAGGCATATATGCATCTCAAAGAGTTTGAAAAACTGAAAGAACAGATCTTCCAGCAGGCTACCCTTAATAAATTGAGGAACTTACAGATCAAGAACCAGATACTCTATGCCAAGAAGGAAAAAGAGGTGGCAGAGAAGACAGCGGAGCTCAAGCAGCAATTTATGGCCAATATGAGTCATGAGATCCGTACGCCGATGAATGCCATTGTCGGCCTGGTCAATCTTCTTCTGGCCCGGAACCCGGAACCCGAACAGGAGAAATACCTGCAGGCCATCAAGAAATCGTCCGATAACCTGCTCGTGATCATCAATGATATCCTGGATCTGTCTAAGATAGAGGCAGGGAAGGTGGTACTGGAGCAGATCCCATTCGAGCTGAAAAGTACCTTAGACGGTATTTACAATACCTTATTCCTGCGCGCGGAAGAGAAAGGGCTGGAGTTCCAGGTAAATGCCCTGTTCGACCATCCGTTATATCTGAAAGGTGATCCCACCAGGCTTTCCCAGATACTGATCAATCTTCTGGGGAATTCGATTAAGTTTACGGACCATGGCAGCGTGATGCTCCGGGTACACATATCCAGTGAAAAGGAAGATACCTGCAGGGCGATCTTCGATGTCATCGATACAGGTATCGGGATCGCGGAGGATTATGTAAAGAAGATATTCGAATCGTTCACACAAGCAGGTACGGACACGGCACGCAAATACGGGGGAACGGGCTTAGGGCTGACGATCAGCAAGGAGCTTACGGAGCTGATGAACGGATCGATCGAAGTACAGAGCAAACTGGGCCATGGTACCACGTTCACCGTCACGATCCCGTTCGAGACGGCTTCCGCCGGTGAGATGCATATGGAGGACAGGCAGCCCATTGATGTATCCGGGCTGAAGGACCTGAGCATTCTATTGGTAGAGGATAACGAGTTCAATATCCTGGTCGCGGAAGAGACCATGAAAGAGCTGCTGCCCAATGTGCGGATCGACAGGGCATATAACGGTAAGGAAGCAGTGGACATGCTGGAGCAGGGGCATTCATATGATCTCATCCTCATGGATATACAGATGCCGGTGATGAACGGGATAGAAGCTACCCAGGCTATCCGCAGATCCCCGGATCCGGATATCGCACATTCCAGGATCATAGCATTGACGGCCAATGCATTTGAAGAAGATATCAAGAAGTATTTCCGTGTCGGGATGAATGGATACATCACTAAGCCCTTCAGGCACGAAGCATTCCTGAGAGAGGTAGCCAATGTGCTGCAGACAGGCGTGCAGGCCGGTATGCCGGAAGAAAGTAAGGGACGGCAGGAGCTCCCTGAACAGCTCCCTCCGGAGCAGGTAGTGCTCCCGGCCCGCATTACAGATATGGGCTTTATGAACAGCTTTACCGGAGGGGACCGGGCCAAGCTGGATAAATATAAGCAGATGTTCCTCAAGAACGGACCCAGGTTGATGGAAGATATCCAGAAGAGCCTGGCCAACAACGACTATGAAGGTGTGAAGATAGCAGCACATTCGCTGAAGCCGCAGCTGGGGTATATGGGGGTAAAGGAAGAAATCAGCAATATTTTCCTATTGGAAAAAAGTGCGGGAGAGCGTGCTCACCATCATACGATTGAGCGGCTGGTCCACCGCCTGGAGCTGGTTATGGAGCAATGCCTGAAGGAATTATCTTAAAAAAACTTTAAAATAACCAATTTCTTTTATAATTTAGTCCTTGAAAAAAATTTAGCTCGCTCCTATGGCAAATAATGTACCGCAACGTTATGTCTTTATTGTAGATGACGAACCTATACAGAATGAAATGCTGAAAGACTTTCTTACAGAAAGGTATTTGTATACCATAAACGTGTATGAGAACGGCGAAGCAGCATTGAAGGATATGCATCTCCGTCCCGAGATCGTCGTACTGGATTACCACCTCAGTGGCAGCAATAGGGATGCGATGGACGGTGTCCAGGTATTAAAAGCCATCAAAGAGACCAACCCGGAGACCCAGGTGATTATGCTTTCCGGCCAGGATAAGATAGAAGTAGCCATTGATACGATGAAATACGGCGCTTTTGATTACGTTGTAAAAGGAGAGAGCGCATTCTCCCGGGTAGAGAATATCATCAATAATGCCAGTGAGATCCATAAGCTGAAAGTGATCAATGCGAGCCAGAAAAAAGCGATTACGTTTCTGGTTGCTGTCATCTCCCTGATATTTCTGGGATCGATTTATATGTTCCTGGTTAAGCCGTATCTTCAATGACCGGAGCAAATCATTCATAATCCAGCTTTATTCTCCTAAAATGGTAAATAAGTTGCTGCTTTGATATATGCAGCAAGCTGGAAAGTACATGGCATGAATATGATTTGTCAGCTTCTTCATGACAAAAAATACGTTGTATTTATTCCTTTATTGGTTATCCCGTCGAATAGTTACCCTTTAATTTCGCAGCAAATTCCAAAGTATTTAAATTTAAAGCGAAAAATATGAAATTGAAATCTATTCTTCTTACGGGTGCTGTATGTGTTAGCGGTACTTTAATGGCACAAACCTACGACTGGCGGCCGGATACTATGGGTACGGGCTTAGGCTATATCGAGGATTCTTATTTTCACCTGGATGAAGGGGAAGTAAAGAACGTATCCAACAGTGACTGGGACCTGGCGATCCCCGGTTCCGGTAACGGCTTCAGGTATGTGGTGGCTACCAATAACTTCGGTACAGGGTTAAATGGCAAGCTGTACAAATTACCGAGACCGGCAGCAGATTTCGGAGCGGATATGACAGCGGATACGGCAGGGCTGACTCCATTGAACAATGAGCCAGAATATTGGGATGGCGGTGCATTCGGCGATACCTGGGGATATTATAATATTGATGACCATTCTATCAACGGGGATACCGTTTTTGCTTATATCAATGCCAACGGCGCCTACCAGGTCCTGATTCAGAAATATAAAGCTACTACTGATCCGGCCGGAAGGCAATGGACCATCAAAGTGGCCAACCTGGATGGTACCGATACCGGTACTTACTATATCGAACCGCACGAAGAAGGCTATTCAGACGAGCATTTCTTTTTCTTCAACCTGGAAGACAGGGAATATTTCAGCAGGGAGCCTAAAGTAGGTCAGTGGCATCTTCTGGCGACGAAGTATGGTGACGTATACGGAGGTATGGAAGGTGTATTTGGTATTACCGGTGTGCTGACTGGTCCAACCGTATCTATTGCAGCAGTTAGTCCATTGGTTCCGGATGATGCGGATTATGAAGATGTAGAAGGTTATAATGATACAGTGAGAAACATCATCGGTGGTAATTTCAAGGTATTGAACTACGAAACATTCAAATGGGAGCTGATTGACAGCTTGAGCTATTTCATCCAGGCACTGGAAGGTGATGACCAGGCCGGTGATATCTGGCAGGTATATTTTGATTATTTCCCTGAAGGCACTTCCGGTACAGATGTGAAAATAGGTCTTCAGATCCGTAAAGTATATGAAGCGCCTGCTACCGGCATCCAGCAGCAAAATGAGCTGATCAGCAATTTTGTTCTGGCTCCGAATCCGGCTTCCGGAAGCGTTAACCTGCTAATCGATGCCCGTCAGTCTATCGACAATGCGGTCATTACCCTGGTGGACATCAGCGGCAGGACTGTAGCTCAATACCATAAAAATATCAACTCCGGTTTCCAAAACCTGGTAATGGACATCAGCAGATTGAATACCGGTATGTATATGGTACACGTTCAGGCGGAAGGGTTCCAGATGACCGAGAAGCTGATCGTAAAATAATAAAGCAGATCTAACCGATCAGGAGCAAAGGTTTAATGAGCCACTGAACCTTGCAAACCCAGATATAAAGTAAAAAGAACCGGTTTTGTGCCGGTTCTTTCTTTTTTACAAAATGTAAAATATACTTTACAATTTGTAAAACATACTTACATTTGCATGTATTTATTTCTTATGATCCCAAACGTTTTATTTCCAAACTATTTTAAATGGATAGGGCTGATGCTGTTTATCGGAGGATACAGCTATGCGGTTTCTTATCCTTACGACCCGGACGATGTGGCCCATGTCCAGGGATTATATATCCAGATCACTATCCTGGCAGGTTTGTTATTTATAGCAGGTGCCCGGGAAAAAAGGGAGGATGAAAGAGCGAAGTACTGCAGGCTTACCTCTTTGCAATGGAGTATTTTCTTACTGATATTCCTCAGAGTGACCATGAAAGCGATTGCTTTTTATAAGCAGGATCCATCATGGCTGCCCTTTGAGTATCAGGTTAATTTCCTGTTGGTACTATACCTGCTCCTGTTTTATTACCAGCTGTATGCAAAAGATTTCCTGCTTAACCTGTTTTACAGAACGAAATGAAGAACACCATCAAAGTAGAACGGGCCAGGATGAACATTACCCAGGAGGAGCTGGCACATAAAGTGTCTGTCTCCCGCCAGACGATCAATTCTATCGAGACGGGAAGATACATTCCTTCCACTATCCTGGCACTTAAGATTGCCAGCTGTTTTCATAGCACTGTAGAACAGATATTTATACTGGAAGATGAAGATTAAAATTAATTAATATTAAAATTAAAATCCTGTAAACATATGAAACCTTTTTTACTCAACCTCCTGATTATGCTCAGTAGTTTTCACCTGATGTCAGCACAGGATAAAAGTTCGTCCGAGGGGATCGTCGCCCTCATCCAGGCCTATTATAATGAGGATAAGTATGATGAGCTGTATAACCTGCTTTCAGAAGATGCGCAAAGGCAAATGCCGGAAGCTGCGGTTACCGATTTCTTTCAGCATGCGCTCAAAAGCCAGTTAGGAGCCATTCAGTCTTACCGGTTAATAGAAGATAAGGCGCCGGTTTACTTATATCATGTCCGGTTTGAAAAGCTCACCCTTAGCCTCAATATAGCGCTGGATGAAAAGAATAAAGTAATCGGATGGGAATGGCTGCCTGTTAAGGAAGAAACAAATCGGGGACACAGCAAGATGATACACAGCAATAATCCCTTGAGGACAAAGGAAGAGCTCATGGTAGATACCATAGCCAGGGCATACCTGCAGGATGAAAGAAACTGCGGGATCAGTATCGGGATCATTAAAGACGGCAGGACACAGACGTATCATTACGGGGAGAAAGACAGGACTACACAGGCTTTGCCGGATGATCAGACCATTTATGAGATCGGCTCTATTACCAAGACGTTTACCGGTATTCTGCTGGCTCATACTGTCAATACAAAAAAGATAAGATTGGATGACGACATAAGAAAATATCTCCCGGGGGAATATCCCAACCTTCAGTTTCACCATCAGCCCATACAGGTGGGACACTTAAGCAACCACACTTCAAGGCTGCCAAGGGTACCTGAGGACCTGGACCGCCAAGCCGGATACGATGCCGACAACCCCTATAAACATTATACCCGGGAAATGATGTTCCATTACCTGAACACGATCCATATCGACACTCTACCTGGCGTCATCCCGGAATACTCTAATTATGGGACAGCTTTACTGGGCATCATCCTGGAAAGCGTGCATAGCACCTCCCTGGACCGGTTACTGGAACAGGTAATTACAGCGCCACTGGGTATGCCGCATACGAAATTTATTCTTTCGGAAGAGGAAAAAAAACGGGAAGCTACAGGATATGGAGAAGACGGGGAAGAAGCCCACTACTGGGATTTCAATGGAATGGAAGCTGCCGGAGGGTTAAAGTCCACCTTGCCTGATATGTTGCGCTACCTGGAGGCCAATATGAAAGAAATCAATACAGATATTGCCTTATCGCACCAGCAGACCTCCTTCTCTTCAGCGGACCCGCCTGGCGGTCTCAACTGGGTACGCTCCACCTGGAACCAGGGAAGCAGTCTCATCTGGCATAACGGGGGCACATACGGGTTCAGCAGTTTTATAGGATTTGACAAGCAGGCCCGGATCGGTATTGTTGTCCTGAGTAACTCCGGGAATAGTGTAGATGATGTCTCTGTTTCGATATTGAAAAGATTAGCTCAGACATCAGCGCAACAGGATTAAGTGGCAGGATATGGTGTCGAACCGGTTCCAGGAAGCAACATTGGCTGGTGTACAAGCCGGCGGCCCTGCTGCGGGATGATCATAATTGCTGGGACTTGATCTTGTCCGGTATATTCTGGCTTTGTTTCATGTCTTTATTATGGGTAGAAAGGGTGCTCACCAGGTTTTCCTGCTTCATCGCGTAGTATATGCCGCAGGTTAATATCGTTTTAACCGGTCTTATCTTTATCTTTAGAAGAGCAATCAGGATACGCATTGGTGCAGCGCGGGGCAAAGCTGTCACAATTGCTGGGACTTGATCTTGTCCGGTATATTCTGGCTTTGCTTCGTGTCTTTATTATGAGTGGAAAGGGTACTGACCAGGTCTTCTGCAGTTTCCCGGGCATCTTCTTTCTTTCCGGCAAAGTACTGTGCCTGTGCCTTGAGCTGCATCATTTTCTCCCATTCATCCATTTCCGGGCATACCAGCTTCAGGCTTTCTTCCGACCATTTCAACGCTTCCTTCATCTTCTTTTTATCTGATTTGAATTCAAGGAAACTGATGAATCTTTTACCGAAGACCATTCCATCCGAAAACCCAATTGGTATTATGGCATTTTCGAAAGCGAATGCAGAAGTTTGATGCAGAGTTTTTAAGAGAAAGATAATCACCTCATCAAGGTAATATCGCCTTTCATGGTATGCAGGGATTCATCGGCACTATAGCATCGGTACTGCAATACATAATAATACACGCCTACCGGTAATGGCGCCCCCAGATAAGTGCCATCCCACCGGTCATACATCTCTGTACTTTTATAGACCAATTGCCCATAGCGGTTATAGATATGCAGAAGTTCGATCCGCTTATCGGCTTCTGCCACAATCCCGAATGCATCATTGAGACCATCACCATTTGGACTAAAGCTATTGGGAACCAGGAGATCGCAGCAGGGGTAAGTGGTGAAAGTGACAGAATCGGTATAAGTACAGCCATCCCGGGTGGTCTCGTCAAGATAAACCTTTCCGGGGTAATATACATTCGATTGAATGGAGGCTTCCGTCCCCAGGATCTGGCCCCTTTCATTACGCCACAGGTAAGTTGCTGTATGATCTCCATTTGAAGTAAAAGTTAATAATGCACCGGAGCAGACCTCTGTCTCCATAGGGCTGATACCTTCCGACAGTGAATCGGGCCTGAGCATTACGACAAAAGTGTCATAATATAGCGCACCACATACTTCTGACC
>JAHHDV010000026.1 GCA_019739295.1 Taibaiella sp. | reverse complement strand
ATGAAAGTCACTTACTACATCTCTCAAGGCTTGGATGAATGTAAAAGAGATTTCTTTGGAAACAGATAATTGATGCGGAATTTTAGAGCCAAATTTAGAAGCATCAATCGTAGATGGGAAAACCACATTTTCAAAATCGCCTACAAGTTCCTTATATACATTAGGGTCATTAAAATCAGCAGTGCTTTTTCCAGTAAAGAAAGTTTCGTAATTATCCTGAATTGTGATGCTATTGAGTATCGTTTGTAATCCAACTGCATCTCCTTCAGCTAATTCGGAAAGTTTTTGTCTGATGTCAGCTTTAGGACGAAAGAAAAGGTTGTAAGTAGCTTTTTTTTACATAATCTTCTGCGGCAACTCCAACACCGTGAATGAACAAGGATTGTATTGCCTCTTCATCGTTAAGCTCATCAAATTCAACACTGATAATAATCCAATGACCTTTCCATTTTCCCTTATCCAAAGACCTGTTAAAATCTCCTTCCGTCAGTTTATAAGCATATTGCAAGGAGGCATCTTCTAATAACAGCCTTATTGCCCTAAAAACATTTGTTTTTTCCAGAACCGTTTTCTCCGATTATGGTATTTATTCCCTTGTTGAATTGAAAAACTTGCATTTGCAAAATTCCTATAATTGACCAGGCTGACTTTAGAGATATACATTAGAAAATAAGGTTTTTTAAGTTTGAAATCTACCAATATTTTTAGATTTCAGTTTCCGAGAACTCTTCAAACACAGAATAGTTTTTTTATTCCTTTAGACTTGTTCACTTTTCCCATTATTGTACCATCAATTCGGCTTTTTAGATACGATGCTAAATCATCAAAGTGTCGAAACATCAATATAATTAATCCCTGATGCTTTATATCTTTTAGACAATGAAATAGTGAATGCAGCCCAATTAAATTTTTCCCCTTTTTTGTTTAATTCAACTTGTTTCCAATCGCCATATCGCTTTTTCAAATAATCAATATAGTTTCTTCTTGGAAAGCTCTTTGCCTAACGCTCCGTCTGGTAATTCAATTTTTGGGCTTTATAGGCTTGGATTTTTTTTACAAACTTTGGAAAATACTTATGTAATAAAGCCTCTGATTGTTCAATATGTTTTTGTTATGGTATCCCATCCCCAATAATATAAATGAAATGGTAGTTTCCTGTTCTTTTTTAATTTGATTTAGGTATTCCTGTATTTGAGCATCGTCACGAAATGTAGAAACAAAAACAAATTTGTCGAAATCAATCGCTAAATCCCTTGCTTTTTCTAAATCAGTATTTATATCCTGAATTAGAATTTTCCTTATAGTTTCATCTTTTCTTCCAATACTTTTCAATTTGCACTGTATAACCGTTTTTTGTTTTAGAAGAAAAGACATCAATACCTTTCTGATTTTGTCCTTTCACACCAAACGTCTGAAAATCTGTATTCTCATATGACGAGGTATTCTCTACAAAATTGAATAAATCACAAGTGAGTTCCTCAAATAACCTTTCATCTTTTAAAGGAGGTAATTGATAGTTTGCCATTTAAAAAAATCGTTTAAAAATTGTTTCCTGTTCGGTATCTGAGAATTCAGCAATCACTTGTTTAGACCAATCAAAATCGAACTTGCCAAACTTATTTTCATCCCCGTTTAAATCAATTTCGTCTTCATTGAAAGTAAGGATATACTGAAAAGTTATGCAGCTCGTTTGATTTGTGGTACATATAGTTCAGGACATTGGATATTGTTTTGTATGATATGGCGTGAAATACACCATCGTGTACAAGAAAATCCGGAATATTACGCTTGTCAATCCTGCTCCTTTAAAAAGACCATTAAATCATACGCTACGATTTTCAAACGCTCTTGTCCTAACGCATCAGCTTTAGGGATTTCCAAACTTATTTTAAAAGGCAATTGGTTTCTCGGCGAAGTAGAGTTTAATGTGATATTAAAATAAGAGTTGTCAAATTCTTCATCTAAATAAATTGCATTTTCAAGAATTTGCTGAAATAACAATCTCAACTCATCAAGGTATGATTGCTGCTTATTTAGCTCGCTGACAATATCTCTCTTTTAATTCTGCGATAACAATATTGGAGTTTCCCAATATCTCTTCTATTTCGTCAATTTCTCGTACAATTGAGGTATTCCGTTCTAAAAGTGTTTTTTTCATTGACTAATCTTTCATAAGTGCTTTCAATCCTATCCAATGCACCTCTCTCTTTTAGCAATGAAAATAATTGGCTCCTGTTCTTTTCTAATTTTTCAAGCTGCGTTAAACTCTGGTCGATTGATGATTGTAATTTCTTTTCTTCTTCCAACAAATATTTATTCCTATTCGTCAGTAGTTGTTTTTTTAAAGTCTATAACTTCATCCAAAACTCCTTTTTACAAAGTTGCCGAATGTTGCTACGGTTTCATTGTAGAGCTTACGAATTTTGTCCAGGTCGATAGAAGACACATCATTGTAAGAGGATTTTAGTTTTTCTAATTTCCGGTTTGTATTATGATAGATGACAGATTGCTCGTTAATTTCAGATATAACCTGATTTAATTTTTGTTCTATTTCTTTGTGATTAGCAAGAAAAATTGTATTCCTTCAGGCTGCCTTCGAGTGCAGCAATGTCCTTTTTCAATCTTTAACCGCTCTGTTCTAAATTCCTGAATATCTTTACCTGTATCTGCTTTAACCTTTTCTGAAAGGGATTTTACCGTATTATTATACCTTTCGTATTCAGAAGATACTTCGTTATATTTTAAAAGTGTTTTTGTCGGGAGATTTAGCAAATAAAAATTATACAATGCCTTTTCTCTTGCATTGGCATTGTAAGAAACAAAATTTAAAGGGTCAACTCTTTGCTGACTTTGCAAGTCGTCCTTAACAAAAAAATTCCATCAACGTTCCATATCTTTTTCCTTCAAAGAATACTTCGTTGTTCTCTGTCGGAAAAAATATCCCTTCCAGCAATTTCGGCATTTCAGATTTTTCATATTCATCAAGAGCATCCGGTCGCTTCCCGAAAAATATTTTTTTTGTATCGGCAAAGCCCCTCTTGATAAAATATTTTTGTTCCTGTACTTCAATTTCTAAAGTAATCGTGTGTTCATCATCACGTAAAAAGTCATACTTTTTTTGAGCAAATCTTTTTTCTGCTTTACCGCTTAATAAGGTAAAATCAACAAGCCTGACCAACGTAGATTTGCCAATACCATTAATCCCTCGTGCTTCTTTATCCCCAGAGTATTTGCCCAATATGATGTTTATTCCATTGTGAAATGGAACAGCATCTATAAGGTTGGTTTCTGAATATATTCTAATTAACATTGTCGAATAAACTTGTTTGATTTTCTTCTTGGTTTTCTTTCTTTACCAATTTAATTTTATATCCTTTTTTCTCAATGCTGCCAATCGTATGCAAGAAGGTCAAGGCATACAGAAAAAGGTCGGGTGTCCTATCTTTATCCCTGTTTAAAAACTTATTCATTATATCATCCACGATAACGTATTTGTTTTTGAAAGGGGAATTACCCATAATACTTATAATATCTGCTCCCAATACCATAAGGTTGGTTTTAAGATTGCTTTCAGGCTGCGGTAATATCATAGTTCATTTTCTGTTTTTCTGCCTATTAAACACTGTTCAAACATATACAGCAATATAGATTTTACGCATTTTACATATTCATCATCTTTAATGTTTCCATATGTCGTTGTATATTGGTCGGTCAGATTATATAATCTCTCCTTGAAATTTCCTGAAAGTTTATTGTAATCATTTATAACCCTTCTTTTCAGGGTATTAATCTCATCATCATTATATCCCGAAAGTATATTGGTAATCGTATTAAACTCCGCCATAACCAATACCATTTCCGAGTTCATCCCATCCCAATCTTCCTGTTCAAAGTTGAGTTCGATTTTCTTTTGGGGAGGGACTAATGTTTTCCTGTCGAAATGCAGAGCTTTATCTTCTTCGTTTGAGGCATTCAGTAGGTCATTAATGATTTCCTGAATGTAGTCCTGTATAAAAAAGTTTTCAATGCCTAAGTAGGCTGCAAGTTTCCTTTTTTTACTTGATACAAGTTCATCAACAATAGAAAGAATTTGGTCTATCCCCTTAATCGAAGTATCGCCATCTAAACCCTGAATTAGTGTAAATTGTTCCGGTGACACTTCGTGGTTAACATACATTTCCCAATTTGGAAATTTGTCTTTCCAGTTTTTTTTGGTATTTTTCAAAATCTCCTTCTTTATTTGCTGCACCTAAAACTTTTGTTTCAAAATCAGTTTTGCTATATTTTCTTGGCGCATAACAAGCCAATATCTTTTGTTCGGGCAAAATAGTACCGTCATTGCCTTTATCCTTATTCCTCCTGATGGGCGTATAGTTATCAACGCCATATTTCAAAAGAAACAGTTCATCAATAAATTCTTCGAACTCAAATCCTTCTTTGGATTGAATTTGCATTTTAAAAGCGTTCTTCAATAATTTATCCATATACAAATCAGAGTTCCAAATTAATTTTAACCGTACCGTCAAATCCCTTTTCTACTATCTCTTTAAGGGTTTGAAGTTTGATATTATTGCCATAATCAGTTTCGACCTTAGAAATGTAACTCCTTTTCTTACCCACTTTTTGGGCTAATTGTTCTTGAGTTAGCTGTCTTTGTTCTCTGGCTTCCTTCAGCATTTCTCCAATATGTCTGCCTGATATTTTCATCTCAAAAAGGATTAAAATTGACTTTATTATGAATGTACAAATGTAATTTAAAAGTTGCATTGAACCAACTGTAAATTGCAATAAAAGCCTCCCATCATTTGTACTTCCGTTCTGGAAGTCCCCACCAACAAAGCCACTCACAGCCAAACACTTCCTTTGACTGCCACTTTCTTATAACGCCTCTTTTTCCACAAGACATTTGTCCCGAAAGCTCGCAAGGTGCGGGATAAACAGTAACAAATTAATGTGTTTCAATTATGGAAAAACAGAGAAAAAAAGTTTTGCTGGCAGCCGTGGCAATGCTGTCAGGAATTGGTGCGTTCGCACAGGGAAACGGCTCGGCAGGTATCAACGAGGCTACCCAAATGGTAACAAGTTATTTCGACCCCGCAACGCAGTTAATCTACGCCATCGGTGCGGTAGTCGGGTTAATCGGGGGCGTTAAGGTTTACAACAAATTCAGTTCCGGCGACCCCGACACGAGCAAGACCGCAGCTTCGTGGTTCGGTGCGTGTATCTTCTTGATTGTTGCCGCTACCATCCTGCGTTCATTCTTCCTTTAATCCTTTGCCTTATGAATTACAATATCAACAAAGGCATCGGCAGGACGGTGGAATTTAAAGGGCTGAAAGCGCAATACCTGTTCATTTTCGCAGGTGGGCTGCTCGGTACGCTTATCCTCGTGATGATACTGTATATGGCAGGCGTAAACTCCTACATCTGCCTGTTCCTCGGAGCAGGCGGTGCTTCGCTCATTATATGGCAGACCTTTTCGCTCAACAGGAAGTACGGCGAACACGGGCTGATGAAAATTGCAGCCAATAAAAGGCATCCCCGCTACATCATCTGCCGCAAGCCTGTACACCGCTATTTAAAATTCACACCTAAACAGAATGCCGTATGAGAAATGTAGCAAAGACCACCACACTGGAAAATAAATTTCCTTTGTTGGCAGTAGAGAACAACTGCATCTTATCCAAAGATGCGGACATTACCGCCTGCTTTGAAGTGCGCCTGCCGGAACTGTTCACGGTAGCTTCTGCGGAATACGAAGCCATACACTCCGCCTGGCACAAGGCTATCAAAACCCTGCCTGATTTTACGGTCATTCACAAACAGGATTGGTACATTAAGGAAAGCTATGCGCCCGATTTGGCAATCGAAGACCAGAGCTTTTTATCAAAGTCCTATCAACGCCATTTCAACGAGCGACCGTTCCTGAACCATTATTGCTACCTGTTCCTGACGAAGACCACAAAGGAAAGAATGCGGATGCAAAGCAACTTCAGTTCGCTTTGCAAAGGTACGTTGATACCAAAGGAAATCAGGAACAAGGAAACGATACACCGCTTTATGGAGGCGGTCGCCCAGTTTGAGCGTATCGTGAACGATAGCGGTTTTGTTAGCCTGCGGCGTTTGACCGAAGAGGACATTATCGGAACGGAAGATACACAGGGATTACTGGAACAGTACCTCACGTTATCGAGGGGAGCCGGAACACCAATGCAGGACATCGCACTCGGAAACGAAGAAGTACGCATCGGTAACAAAAGGTTAAGCCTGCATACACTTTCAGATACGGACGACCTGCCCGGAACGGTATCGGCAGATACCCGTTTTGAAAAGCTATCTACCGACCGTAGCGACTGCCGCCTTTCATTCGCCGCACCCGTGGGCTTGCTGTTAAGCTGCAACCACATTTACAACCAGTACATTTTTTTGGATAACAGCGAAGACAACCTGCAAAAGTTTGAGAAGTCCGCAAGGAATATGCACTCACTGGCTCGTTACAGCCGTGCCAACCAAATCAACAAAGAGTGGATAGAAAAGTACCTGAACGAAGCCCACAGCTTCGGGCTTTCTTCAATCCGTGCGCACTTCAACATTATAGCGTGGTCGGAAGACCCTGCGGAACTGAAACAGCTAAAGAATGATTGCGGTAGTGCATTGGCATTGATGGAGTGTAAGCCTCGGCACAACACTACGGACGTAGCCACTTTGTATTGGGCAGGTATGCCCGGCAATGCGGGCGACTTCCCCAGTGAGGAAAGTTTTTACACTTTTATTGAGCCTGCATTGTGCTTCTTCACGGAAGAAACCAACTACCACAATTCGCCCTCGCCGTTCGGTATCAAGATGGCTGACAGGCTTACAGGAAAACCTATCCATTTGGATATTTCCGACCTGCCTATGAAGCGTGGTATCATTACGAACCGGAACAAGTTTATACTTGGTCCATCGGGAAGTGGTAAATCGTTCTTCACTAACCATATGGTACGGCAGTATTATGAACAGGGCGCACACGTACTGTTGGTAGATACGGGTAACTCTTATCAGGGCTTGTGCGAACTCATCAAAGGAAAGACCAAAGGCGAAGACGGTGTTTACTTCACTTATACCGAAGATAACCCCATTGCCTTTAACCCTTTCTATACCGATGATGGCGTGTTCGACATTGAGAAGCGGGAAAGTATCAAGACTTTGATACTGACCTTATGGAAACGTGACGATGAGCCGCCAACCCGTTCTGAAGAAGTTGCCCTTTCCAATGCGGTAAGCGGTTATATCGAACGTATCAAAACGGAAGACGTTTACCCGTCATTCAACGGTTTCTATGAGTATGTAAAAGGCGACTACCGCAAGGTACTGGAAGAAAAGCAGGTCAGGGAAAAGGACTTTGACATTGCCAACTTCCTGAACGTACTCGAACCCTATTACAAGGGTGGCGAATATGATTACCTGCTGA
Source organism: Taibaiella sp. (assembly GCA_019739295.1). The sequence goes on along the minus strand of JAHHDV010000026.1, from coordinate 197,204 downwards.
ACTCCAACAAGCAGTTAGACCTGCTTTCCAAACGCTTTATCGTGTTTGAGATTGATGCGATTAAAGACCACAAAATCCTCTTTCCCATTGTGACCATCATCATTATGGAGGTGTTCATCAACAAGATGCGCCGATTGAAAGGTATTCGTAAGCTCATCCTGATTGAAGAGGCTTGGAAAGCGATAGCCAAAGAAGGAATGGCAGAATACATCAAGTATTTGTTTAAGACCGTCCGCAAATTTTTCGGAGAAGCGATTGTCGTAACGCAAGAGGTCGATGATATTATCCAGTCGCCCATTGTCAAGGAAAGTATCATCAATAACTCCGACTGTAAAATCCTGCTTGACCAACGCAAGTATATGAACAAGTTTGATGATATACAGGCGATGTTGGGGCTTACGGACAAAGAGAAAGGGCAGGTACTTTCCATCAATATGAACAACGATGCAAGCCGACTTTACAAAGAGGTTTGGATTGGCTTAGGTGGTACGCACTCGGCAGTCTATGCCACCGAAGTTAGTTTGGAGGAATACCTCGCCTACACGACAGAAGAAACCGAAAAAATGGAAGTGATGCAGCTTGCTGCTGAACTGGACGGCAATGTAGAACTCGCCATTAAGCACATCGCAATGCAAAGGCGGGACAAAGTAAATCAATAGTCATTAACAATTTAAAATTTCAAGAACAATGAAAAAAGTATTGTATCTGGTGTGTACGGCACTAATGCTTGCCGTTGCACCGTCAGCAAAAGCCCAATTTGTGGTTACTGACCCTGCAAACCTGGCTTCAGGGATTATCAACTCTGCGAACGAAATCATACAGACTTCTTCGACCGTGAGTAAACGTGATTAAAAACTTCAACGAAGTAAAGAAAGTGTATGACCAGGGCAAGGAATACTACGACAAGTTGAAAGCCATTAACAACCTTGTTAAAGATGCCCGTAAGGTGCAGCAAACGGTATTGTTAGTCGGTGACGTATCCGAAATGTACGTGAACAACTTCGGAAAAATGATGAACGACCCAAATTTCACACCGCAGGAATTGGTTGCTATCGGCAATGGTTATTCGGCACTGCTTAATGAAAGTACCGAACTGTTGAAAGAGCTGAAACAAATTGTAACCTCTTCGAGCCTTTCGCTGAACGACAAGGAGCGTATGGATATTATTGACCGTGTTTACAAAGAGGTTAAGGACTACCACAGCCTTGTACGCTACTATACCAATAAGAACATCTCTGTAAGCTACCTAAGAGCGAAAAAGAAAAATGATGCCAAAAGAGTGCTTGAACTCTATGGAACTGCTAACCAAAAATACTGGTAAACTATGGAATGGGATAATCTTCACGAACTCCTGCGGTCGCTTTATGATGATATGATGCCGCTTGCAGGCGATATGGCGGCAGTCGCTAAGGGTTTGGCGGGATTGGGAGCATTGTTCTATGTGGCATTAAAGGTTTGGCAGGCTTTAAGCCGTGCCGAACCTATTGATATGTTCCCTTTGCTACGCCCGTTCGCTTTAGGGCTTTGTATTATGTTCTTCCCGACCATCGTTTTGGGAACTATCAATGCGGTATTAAGCCCGGTAGTAACCGGAACCCACCAAATACTCGAAGACCAGGTGCTTGACCTGAACAAGCTGCAACAACAAAAAGACCAATTGGAATACGAGGCAATGGTCAGGAACCCCGAAACCGCCTATATGGTATCAGACGAAGAGTTTGACAAGAAACTGGACGAACTGGGTTGGTCGCCCTCCGACGTTGGCACAATGGCGGGTATGTATATGGACAGGCAAGCCTACAAGATAGAAAAAGCAATAAAGGATTGGTTTCGCAATCTATTGGAGATACTCTTTCAGGCAGCGGCTTTGGTCATTGATACCATACGAACGTTTTTTCTGATAGTCCTCTCCATACTCGGACCAATAGCCTTTGCTATTTCTGTATGGGACGGCTTTCAATCCACGCTCACACAATGGCTTACGAGATACGTCAGCGTTTACCTGTGGCTTCCCGTTTCGGATTTGTTCAGCTCAATGTTGGCAAGAATACAATCCCTCATTTTAGAAAGGGATATAGCAATGCTTGCCGACCCCACCTATATACCTGATACGAGCAATACCGTGTACATCATCTTTATGATTATCGGCATCATCGGGTACTTCACTATACCGACAGTAACAGGTTGGGTAATCCAAGCCGGAGGCGCAGGAAACTTTACCCGCAATGTAAACTCCACAGCAATGAAAGCTGGAAACATCGCCGGAGCCGGCGCAGGTTCAACAGTTGGAAACATCGGCGGTAAACTGATGAATAAATAATCATTAATCATTCTAAAAATGGAATTTAAAACGCTAAGAAATATCGAAAACAGCTTTAGGCAGATAAGATTATATGCCATTGTGTTTGCGGTTCTCTGCATTAGCGTGGTAGGATACGCCGTATGGCGTTCCTACCGCTTTGCAGAAGAACAACGCCAAAAAATCTATGTACTGGATAATGGTAAATCCCTGATGCTTGCCTTATCGCAGGATGCGAGCATCAACCGTCCTGTTGAAGCAAGGGAACACGTCAGAAGATTTCACGAACTGTTCTTTACGCTTGCCCCCGACAAAAACGCTATTGAAAGCAATATGAGCAGGGCATTCAACCTTGCCGATAAAAGTGCTTTTGATTACTACAAAGACTTGTCGGAAAAAGGCTATTACAGCCGTATCATTTCGGGAAACGTGCAGCAACGTATAGAGGTAGATAGTGTCGTATGCAACTTTGACAACTATCCTTATGCAGTGCGCACCTATGCCAAACAGTTCATTATCCGGTCAAGCAATGTAACCAGACGTAACCTGATTACTTCCTGCTATCTCGTAAACTCCGTTCGTTCCGATAATAATCCGCAGGGCTTCAATATTGAAAAATTTGCAGTCGTGGAAAACAAGGATATAGAGGTCATCGAACGTTAAAAAAACAATCTTATGGAAGCGTTATCAGATTTAAACACGTTCGCAAAAATCCTTACCGATAAAGGATATAACGGGTATTTCCATACGCAGGGTGCGTATGCCGGAAAGCTGAAAGACAGCATCAGCGATTACCTCGAAAGCTACCAAAAAGGTACAGACAGTTTGCCTAAGCAGGACTTACTGCTGACAGGCTACCTACAATGGTCGGGCGAAGACAAGCCCCGTATAGAATGCAGTATGTGGGTAAAGTACCTGAACGGCAAATTCTCATTGAGCCGTATGGAGGTAGCTAAGAAAGACGGCTTTGGGCAATTACTTAAAAAATCGGAATTGACAAACCTATCTGTGATGTCTGCACCCAAGTTAATGGAAGCGGTCGCAATGGTCAATGATGAGCCGAAGCAAATGACGGGTAAAAGTTCTAAGCGTTTCAAGCTATAATAACGGAAATAGTAAGGCTATGAAAAAATTAAGAGCAAATATGGATAGGTATTTTGATAAACTCGACGAACGTTGGCAGGCATTGCCATTGCGCAAACAGCACCAATATACGCTGTACTTCTTTGTGGGTTATCTGCTGCTTACCGTAGCGGTCATTGGCAAAGTAATGTACGATACCTCAAAGTCCGGTAACGATATGGTCATAGAGCATATCGAAAAACCCTGTCCTCAAAAGTAAAAATCCTGCAAGGTTACAGGATAGTGTATCAACAATTTTAAAAAATCAGATTTATGAAAGAAAATGAAAAAAGGGTCAGCTTTCTCGTTGAGGGAGAAGACCAAAACGGAACATCAAATCTGCCGGATAATAAAAAGAGCAATAAAGAGAAGCTCAAAAAGCCAATCATATTCCTTTTGATGGGTGTGGTATTTCTCGGCTGTATGTACCTCATATTTAAACCGTCCGAAGATAAAAAGGCGGTAGAGAACATCGGACTGAACGATGCCGTGCCACAGGCTACCGGAGCAGAAATGCCCGATGATAAAAGCAAGGCGTATGAGCAGGAAATGCTCGAACGCAAAGAGCAGGAAAAGCGCAATGCGCTAACCACGCTTTCTGATTATTGGAACACTGAAGATACTGCATCTGCTGACAGTGAAGAAAGTTTACCTGAAGAAGAAGACGAAAGCAACGGCTTTGGCGGTGGTGGCAGAAATTCGGGACGAAACGGAAATTCTGCATTGAACAGCTACCGTAATGCACAAAGCACATTGGGTTCATTTTATAATAATGACAATGCCGAAACAATGGAACTCCGTAAGCAAGTGGACGAACTGAAATCAAAGTTGTCGGAAAAAGATGTGCCACCTGTGGCCACCGTTGACGACCAACTCAAATTAATGGAGAAGTCCTATGAAATGGCAGCAAAGTATCTTCCGCAAAATACCAATACTGGAAACGCTGCACCTGCCAACGGTGCAACTACGGGTGCTGCGGGTGCTAACCAAAAAGAGCAATTTGTATCGTTCACACCAACAAGAAAGAACATTGTATCAGCCTTGTACCGTGAACCGTCGGACAGTGCCTTTGCAGCCGATTGGAGCCAAACCAAAAACAGAGGTTTTTATACCGCAGGTTCAATTGAACAGGCAATACAGCCTAAAAACAGTATCAAAGCCTGTGTACACGAAGCCCAAACCGTAGTTGGCGAAACGGGTGTGCGCTTACGACTGTTAGAGCCTGCTAAAACCCCTCAACGTACCATCCCGAAAGGAACGATTGTAACGGCTAATGCAAAATTTCAGAATGGCAGGCTACAATTAAAAATTACCTCTGTAGAGCTGGAGGGCAACATCATCCCGGTAGACATAACCATTTATGATTTGGACGGACAGCAAGGCTTATACGTTCCGTATTCTCCGGAAATGAACGCCCTGACTGAAATGGCGGGCAATATGAGCCAAACAGGAGGAACAAGCGTGATGCTCACGCAGAATGCCGGACAACAGGTTGCCGCAGACCTAAGCCGTGGCGTGGTACAGGGTATTTCGGGCTATTTCGCCAAGAAAGTAAGAACGCCAAAAGTTACACTGAAAGCGGGCTATCAGGTCTTCCTTGTATCTAAAAAATAATGTTGAACTCAAATAAATAAACAATGAAAAATCATTTAAAAACCTTTTGGGCTATCGCCCTGATACTCGGCTTTGCCGTACAATCTTATGCACAGGACAGCATCAGAACACCGCTTGCATTGGGCAAGATAGAACCGTACCGTATGGAGGTTACCTACGATAAAACGTCGCATCTTATTTTCCCGACTGCCATCCGTTACGTGGACTTAGGTAGCGAATACCTGATTGCAGGTAAAGCCGAAGATGCAGAAAACGTATTGCGTGTAAAAGCATCTGTAAGAGAGTTTGAGCCGGAAACGAATTTTTCGGTTATTACGAATGACGGGCGTTTCTATAGCTTCAACGTGTATTATAGTTCCTACCCAGAGGCAATGAGCTATGACCTACTTTCGATGCAAAAGGCAGTGGACAAAGCCAACGGTAACGATGTGCTTTTTGAGGAACTGGGCAACAATTCGCCCTCACTGGCAGGTTTGCTATTGGAAACCATTTACAAGAAAGATAAACGCATTATAAAGCATATTGGGGCTAAGAGCTTCGGCATACAGTTTATCCTGAAAGGGATATACATACACAACGGTAAATACTACTTCCATACGGAATTGAGAAATCGTACCAATGTGCCTTTTGAGATTGATTTCATCAACTTCAAAGTAGTGGATAAAAAGGTAGCCAAACGCACCGTAGTTCAGGAACGTCCTTTAACACCTTTAAGAACTTACAAGCCATTAGATGGTATTGGGGGACAATCGACCGAACAAAACGTGTTCCTATTAGACCAGTTTACCATTGCTGATGACAAGGTGCTACTGATTGAGATTTTCGAGAAAAACGGCGGCAGGCATCAAATTTTGCAGGTCGAAAATTCCGATTTAATCAAAGCCCGTTTTGATTAACGATATGCACCTGAAATTTTAATAAACCCTCTAAAGCAATAATATGAAAAAGTATATCTACACCGTGCTGCTTGTCCTGATAGGCATCACGGCTGCACAGGCACAAAGGATGCTGCCGAAGCAAAAAGGATTGGAAATAAGTGCGGGTATGTTGTCCGATGATAAGATTGGCAATGATTACTACATCAGCGTAGCAATGACCGTAAACGGTAAGAACGGCAACTATCAGCTTTGGGCGTTGGAATATACCCACCAGTACCACGAGTATAAAGACCTACGCATACCGCAGGAAACCTATTCCGCAGAGGGCGGTTACAGCTTCTTTTTTGTTGGGCGATGCCCGGAAGAACATCACGTTGAATTTTGCTGCAACGGGCGTGGTCGGTTACGAAACCATTCAACCGGGGTGAAGCGATGTTATATGACGGTGCGAAGCTATTGAGCGAGGATAATTTTATCTATGGAGCAGGCGGTCGCCTCACTTTTGAAACGTACCTGTCTGACCATTTTGTAATAGTCCTGCAAGGGCGTACAAAAATCCTTTGGGGTACGGATTTACAACAGTTCCGACCATCGGCAGGTGTGGGATTAAGGTTTAACTTCTAAAACACACAAAAACGATGATAGCAATATTTAATAAATTCAGAATAGGGTTACTCCCCATTATATGTATTCCTGACAATCCTCACAGCTTCGGTTTTCCTGGTATCTTGTAGCAAAGATGATGAACTCGAAATACAGAACAATTTTTCCTTTCGAGGTCAAGGTAATGCCAGTGCCTAAAGATGTTGTCAATGGGCAGACCGTAGAAATACGTATTACCATACAGCGTACAGGCAATTACAGCAACACGCAGTATTTTCTCCGTTACTTTCAGTTTGATGGTCAGGGAACGCTGCAATACTACAATGAACCGCCTTATCAGCCCAATGACCTATATCAATTGCCAACGGAGCAGTTCCGGTTGTATTACACTTCAACATCTACCGTATCACAATCTTTTGATGTTTGGATTTCGGATGGCTTTGGAAATGAAAAAACAGATAACTTTCCAGTTTAATAGTAGTGATTAAAAATAATAGGTCATTTCATAAAAAAAACGGCTTATCTGACAGGTAAGCCGTTTTCGTATTTAATACACATCGTTACAGATTGAAACAAATATTTTTGTAAATTCAAAACAGTAGAAATAAAGTGTTTTTGTTATGGTTGCATCATTGGTTATCGGAATAATATTTTTGGTTGCAGGCTTGGGACTTCGTTACTGGATTAACCGGAGAAAGTTTTACAGACGCAACCCTATGGGAGCAGAGGGTTTCTCATCTTATGAGAGTTCGGTTTTTATCAAATTGATTGAAAAGATTGGTAAATGGATAGCTTATGCAACTAATGATATTCGGGCTATTGTCGCTTTGGGTTTATTCCCGTGAGAAGAAAGAAGATAAAGAACAACAAAATGTGGAGATACAAAAGCCTATATAGGTAGTTTTTAAAAGAGAAAAATTATAAAATGACAAAATCCTTCGATGACATAACCCTACGAAATATATCAGATATTATTTCAAATATGCTAACACATACAAAAATTACAGAACATTTATCTGGTGCTGGCATTTCCCAATCTCAAAATGGTACAAATAAAACAGACAGATTGTTCTATGCTTTAAAAAGAGAGGCAAATACAAGACAGATGTGGAAATAATGTATTGGCATTTGTTGTTAGATTATTAAATCCTAAAAGGTATAATTCCGAAGATGAATTTGAAAAAGACAGAACAACTCTCAATGAAAAACTCGTTTATGAAGGTATAGAAATAGATAAAAGTGGACAGCCCCGACAAGTTGATAGGGCTAAAACCATTTCAGAAGCTAAAAGCAGGTCACTTAAAATCAAAGAAAAAGTACACGGTATTGGAGTTCATTCAGAAATTTTGCTTTACTGTGAAGCTGAATGGCTGAAGGAAAACTATTTTCACGCTATACTTGAAATTACAAAAAGTGTCGCAGAAAGACTTAGGCAAAAAAGTGGCTATACTTCAGACGGAGCAGATTTAGTTGATGATTGTTTTGCATTGGGAAAAGACAAAAGACCTATGCTTGCTTTTAATACTTTGAATAATCCAAGTGAGGAAAGTGAACATAAAGGCTTTGGAAATTTCTGTAAAGGATTTTTTTCTATGTACAGAAATCCAAAAGCGCATAATCCAAAAATATTGGAGGATACCCAACTTTCACAAATGACAGAAGTTTTGGTTGTAGCAACAATAATCCACAACAAACTTGATAACACTTATAAAACAGGACTTAAATAATTAAGAAAATCGGATAGTTCAAAAAGCTATCCGATTTTTTATTTGCACAGGGCGGTAAACCGTCAAACACTTCCTTTCAAAGCCAAACACTACAACATTCTTCAACACAACGACAAGTCTATTTAAATTCGACTTCCACAGCAAAATTGAGCAAAAAATGGAAGTAATCGCAATACAAAAGTCCGTACTGGAGGGAATGAAAAATGAGCTAAAAGCACTTTTGGAATTAACCGAAAATGCTACGAAAAAAATACACGCCAATTTTCAAAAAAGAAAAATGGCTCGATAATCAAGAAGTGTGCCTAATGATGAATATTACCAAGCGGACTTTGCAGACTTATAAAGATAAAGGGCTATTGCCTTATTCCAGACTGAACCGTAAGAATTATTATAAACGCTCGGATGTACAGGTTTTACTCGAAGCCGGATATCCATACAATACTGTTGAAAATGGATTTATTCACGAATGATAATGAAGAAATCGTTGCTAATCAAGAGATGATAACGCAGCTAAGAAGCCGTATCGAAAGTATATTGAAAAACTATCGTCCTCTAATGAATGGAGAAATTTATCTTTCTGGCGAAGATATGTGCAAACTGCTCCATATCAGCAAACGGACTTTACAGCAATACCGTGATGATAATATCCTGCCTTATATACAGATAGGGGGCAAAATAATTTATAAGGAGAGTGATATTTTGACAATCCTGGAACGGAACTATATCTCCAATAATACAAACAACAAATAACCAATTTTAGTACAGATTAATACTTTCGTATCAGAACGAGTTTAGTATCTTTGCTTTTGAAAATATAGAAATACTTAAAGTGTTTTTGCTTTAAGTCCCACATTGAAAACTGGTAATTTTTAAGACAACGGGACAGATAAGTAGGAACGCTCACGTTATAGGCGTGGGCGCTCGCTTATTCGTTGTCGGGTATACCAGTGCCTCAATGTCGGTAAGTGTGGTTGCCTGCGCTTTCTTTTTGTGCAGGGCTACACTAACATTAAAACTGGTAGTATGGAAACTGTAAATACCACTAAAGCAATCGGCATTGCATTTATCAACGATAAACGTCTAATAGTTGATTTAGCCTATAACGACCTTGTCACTTCAGGAATTGACGTATTGTTCCGTTCGGAAGACATCAAAGACGGAATATCTCAACTGTCTGCATTAAAGGAACTTCCCCAAATTTGTATTATTGACCTTGATTTTTACGATAAGAATGTGCTGGCACAGCTTCAAGAACTAAGGACACTATACCCAATCATTAAACTGATTGGGCATAGTGATATTGATGCTGAAAAAGCCGTAAAATCTCTTTTGGAAATGGGTTTTATGGGCTATTTGCTTATTGGTAGCGATGTGTATGATTTTAAGAAAGCCATTGAGGTTGTTACTAATGGTGGTAAATATTTTAGTGTGGGAGTAGCAAAATTTGCACAGGAATACTTTACTAATAACTAAGATTGCTTTTTTAAACCTGTAATTTTTATTTGGACAATATTGTTGTTATTTATTCCAAGTTGCGACAGTGTATCTTTATGTGCTTGCTTTTCAAGCTCACTGTAATACGAAACATTCCAAATTACATTTTCATTTAGTTTGGCTTTTAATACTTCAAAATATTTTAAATCTACTTCTGAAATAGAGTGCCCTAAGACAATAACTTTTTCAACTTCTGTAAGATTGGTAAAAAAAACAATATTGTTTTCTATAATTGAAGCTGTATTTTTAAATGCCTTTGTATAATAAGATAGTATTTCTTGTTTGGCACTTTCATAAGAATAGTCATATTCATCAGCCTTTTGTTCACGCCATTCGTATAATTCTTCTTCGCTTAATCCTTGTGGTGGTTCTTCTTCTTTCTCATCAAAATTTGCAGGGTCAGTTCCGTGTCCTAAAATAAGAGTACAATTATCTCTATCTGCTCTGTTATGAATATAAGTTATTCGTTCTTCGGGAATGCCATAGCTTTCCTGTAGTGTCTTAGTATAATTGAAATTTAAAAAATGGCTATCATCTTCTAAGTCAATTAGCACATCATCAGAAATACTTTCGTATTTGACTTCAAGAATAAACTTATTAAAGTCGCTAATTAGAGTGGTCGTTAAATCCTTAATGATTTCTTCCATCTCTATCTGGTAGCTATGCCAATCTCTATCTCGAAAATCTTCAGCACCAGGGCGAGCAATTAAGTCGGAATTATCGTCCAATACCGATAAATAATCCAAGTCAGCTAAGGCTTGCTCAAATCTTGACCATAACGCATACTCTTCATCTGTCAATTCAGGATTTGTAATATCAGGAAGTCCATAATAATTTAATAAGAGTTCATAAACCTCACTATCATTTTCAGCCAAGTAGTTTGCAAAACTTTGATACCTTGTGTCTAATTTATGATGGATGTCAAATCCATTACCAATAACGTATAATGTTTTCATTAATTCAGTTGTTTAATCTATTTTTTTGGGTTATAAACCACTTCGTTTTCCAAATATCGGGCTTGACTTATCCCAAAATTGCTGTTCAAGAATTTCGACAATGAAACGTTTCAATAATTTCATTGCTTTCTGAAATGACTTCGTATGCAAAAATATTCAAATCGTATTCTAAACAATTGTCCCACTTGCATAAATTGCAAACTATAAACCCGATTTCCTTCTGTGCCAAGATGGTTTCTTAATTCTTGTCTTGAAATCAGTCGTTGAGCTTCCAACATATAATATATCTGATGAAGTCTTGTTGTACCGGAAAGGTTAACACGGTCTTTATTCTTTACTTTTAGCTTATTTGCTGATTGATAATCTTCAAAATAATCAATCAGCGTGCTTAAAATTTTCGGGGATTTAATCTGAATAATATAAATGAGTGGATTGTCGCTTTTAGGAATTTTATGCAGATAATTTGAGAGCGTTTTCCTATCTCTATATTCCGATGAATGAAAGGAAATTTCACAGAACGGTCTAACTGTTATTTTTGAAATTTGCTTGGCTATATTCAATGCAAACTCTTCAGATTGCTTTACAATATGTTCACTGTCAATTTTCATTAAATAATTTTCTTTCTTTTTAAGGTGTTCAATTTTACTTTTTCTCTACTTAGTTCGTCATCCCAAAAAAACACTGCCGATTGATGATTTCTATTTTGCGATGAGGGATAAATAATCCCCGATATTTTATTCTTCCTATTTTTATTGAATGGATACCTTAAAAATTCAGTCACAACTTGAGTTGGAACGTATTCGGTATGTTCTTTACCATCCTTAATAATTTGTTGCGTTATATCCCTTACAAATGAGTATAGAAATAAAATAAGGTAATATCGTTTCTTGTCCTTAATGCCGAAAATACTTGGAATTTTTGGGAGCTTAATAAAATCAACAACAACCTGATTTTCTAAGGTTTCAAATTCCGCAATCGTTACATACCTTTTGTATTTATCTGTCCTGCTTATTGTTTCTAAAATTGCTGTATCATCATCAAAAGCGGAATAAAACATTGATATTCCTGAAGGGCTAAACCTATTTGGATAAATTGCTTTTTTGTTAGGGGGAGCAGTGATTTCGTTAAAATCTATAATTTTTGTTTTAAAGTCGTGTTGTCTACAACGATAAAGTTTTGTTCCTGCCGGGATAATCCTGATTATATTTAATTTTGATATAAGTTTACCAACCTCTTGTAGTATTTGCAAGGCTTTAGGAAGGCTGCTGTCTGCTGATGAAAAAAGGTAGCGGGATTTATGTTTGATGATTTCTTTAAAGTAATTCCACTGAAATTCTAAATCATCTTTAATATTGTCGTAATACAGGTCAGGTTGAGCCCAAGCAATATCTTCAATTGAATTAACAATATCTTCAATAACCTCAAAAGGTTCAGCATTTAACTCTATGTGTTCTTGTATAAGTTCGTCAGGGGTATAGATTTCTCCAAGATAACCTCCCTCTCTTGAATTGTAACTCATAAAGTTGGCGGCATCTTCATAGAAATTTGAAATACCATCCATAATAAATTCCATTAAATCTTCAAGAGAAACTACTTTTAGTTCCTTAGCGCAATAATCACAATAACCATCGTGATAGTTTTGCCTAATAAAGTGATTAATGCTTTTATCATCAAAATGTTTGATACAAATATTCTTATCTGGAATATTGCTTAAATTTCTACTTTCTAATTCAAGCCATCTCTGTTTAACTCCTCCCATATATTAATTTGCAGTTTTTGCTATAAAAACAAATTTAGCAAATTTAAAAAAGTGCTTGAACCCAGATTTATGAAAATTCAAAATCAATTAGTCAGTGTCTTTTCTTTGTTCGCTGATTAAGAAAGGAAGTTATTATTATTAATAACCAATCATTGGGATAATGATTATCCCAAACAATAACGCTGCAACCTGTTTGGTAAAATGGAGAAGAAAAGGAATTGTGTAGTGGTGCATTTTACTAAAGGGGATTGCTCCCATTTAAAGCAAAAAGACTGCCCGACCATCGGGAGGATCTGTCTTTTTGCCGCCCGACTTTTTGGGTCGGACGGTGTTTTAATTTTTCGGTTTGTTTAACCGTTCTCTTAGAGTTATTAATTTCTTGTGCATATCTGTCCAATATGTCTGCCTTTCCTTGTCGCTTTTCACAGGTGGGTTATGCTCATATTCTTTATACCAACCAGTTTGCTGAATAGCTTTTTTAAGGTCTGTAACTTCAATCCAGTTCCCGTTTTTATCTCTAATTTTCATTGTGCTGAATTTTAGCATTAGCCAATTGATTTTCGATTTTACGCTCTAATAAGGTGTCGAGAATTTCCCACTCGCTTTCATATTCTGTTCCCTCAAAATGATAGGTATCTGTTTCCTCGTCTAATTCATAGCTGTCAAAGTCCTGGCTATCTAAGCAGGTGTTCGTTAGTATGCCGTCTTCAAATATTGCCTGACCATATACTAAGCATCCTAATTCCTCATAGTCCTGTGTGAAATTGACTTTGAAGTGTTCGGCTATCTGCTTCACGGTTTCCGTGTTTGGCGACCATTTTGTTTCATACTGGAATACGCCCGCACTTTCATTGTCCTGACTGATATTGTACAAATAATCTCCGTGCGTGTCCTGTACGAAATGAGGTAATTGCCCGCAGTTGTCTTTCTGTTCCTGTTCAGCCATTGATTTGAATAGCTGTGTTATCTGTTCTATTGCTTCGGCTGTTCCCTCAAAAACAACCCAGTTGTTGCACCAATTAGCCATAATTATTTATCGTTTAAGGTTATCTGTAAAAATTTGTCGCTCCCGAAAATCAGGTGTATCACCTGTTTTAATTGCGGGTCGCACTGCGTATCGTCTGTATATTCAATCAGGCAGTGAATAGCGAAAAATGAATTGTGTCCGTCAAAAAAATGGTCTGTAAACCAGTGCGGGCGTTTCCATAGTGGTTCGGCTTTGTCTATGCCTTTTTGTGCATTCTGCACAAGCCTGCACCAAAATTCAGCGGTGAAAAATCCCTTTTGATACCAACCCTCACGGAATGCTGTTTCATTTTGCAGGAAGTAGTCGCATTGCGTTTTTATAGCGTTTTGCAGGTTCTCCAGTTCTGCGGGAAAAAGTTTGCACAACAAGCCCGCTTTATCGAGGTTGTCCATTTTATCTAATGCTTTCATATCTTTTATTTTTAGTAGGCGACCACCTTTGCAGGCAGTCGCCTTTGATGATTAATTGAAGTTGAAAATCTCTGCTCCTGAATAGGCAAAGTCTGTACACAGTTCAAAGGCTTTTTGTGTCTTTAGCTGTGCTGTACCGCCCATTACAATGGATTGTAGTTTGGCTTCGCCATCCCTGTAATTGCGTACATTCTGAAAGTAACCTGTAACGGCATTGTAAGTCCCGAATAATGTGCCTTTGGTAGTTGCCATTTGTTGGGTGTCGCTTATCATAGCGTATTCAAAGGCATCATCTACGGTGTTTTTGAACACGGTGGAAACTTCATCTTCCGCACCTTTTTTGAGCAGGTTAAACGTTTCTTTGTTCGGGCAAAGTGCCAACTGGATTAGCTTTCTTACTTCTCGGTCTGTTACCCTTACTTTAGCCCAGTCATTAAAAATGTTCTCTAACTGTGTGCTTAGGGTGTTGGCAAGTCCCATAACCTTGTGAGCGTTTTCAAGGCGTTGTTTTGCTCCTGACGTGTGTTTGATACGCACTACGTTGGTCATACTCCGCAATGAAGCGTTAAGGGTGTTTTGGCATACGATACGGATAGGGGTAAATGCTGCGGTAATACTTCCGCTACCGTCGTGGCTTGTGGTTAAGAAGATGTACTTTTCTGTTACGTCGTCGCCGTTACCTACTCGGATATAGTCGGGTAGCTTGGCAGTGATAAAAATGCGTTCCCCGTTGCCCAATGCTCCTGCGGTTTCATACAGTATTCCCTCGCCTCCGTCTACAATAGCATCAAAGAAATTGAACGCCTCACGGTTTTGTACGATATGGTAGTCTTTACCTACTACGCCCAGTGGTGTATTGGTGTCGGTGCGGAGTGTAGCGAAACTGTTAGGTACTAAGATGTCATTGGCTTCAATCAGTTCTCCGTTGTCGCCTATGCTCATTGTTCTGCCCTGTGTAAACAGTGGAGATTTGATAACCTCGTAATCTAAACTTGCGTGTACGATTGCTTCCTCGCTTGTTGGGTACTGCTCTACGATTTGCCCCAAACCGTGCCACGCTTTTTGCTGAACGCTGAAGAATGAATGACGTCCTGTTTGCTCGTTGAAATTGATGTTGTGTGCCATAATGCTAAAATTTTGATGTTTGAAAAAATGTTATTTACTCACTCGCTTTTCTCGTTTCCCGCTTCCCGTTGTGGTTTGCTCCGCTTCGCTTCGCATAAATTTTTCCAAAAGAAAAACCGGAAAAAAGAAAGCAGATAATCCAAGCGGGCAACAGCGTAAAACCGAAAGGAAACGGAATAAGTCCCGGAGGGTGGCAAGGCAACACACAGCAATTCGGCGAAGCCAACATTTTGCCTTGCCATTATGCCGTAGTCTTTTGGTTGGGAGTGTGGGGTAGCTGCCCGCTATAACTTAGCTGCCTTTTTACCGGTTGATTGTGGAAATTTTCTATTCTAAATTTTTATGGCATTAATGACCAGGCTATGATAGCCTGTAATAGAGATTTGAAAACGGAATAGCAAGGGGGCGTTAGATATGGGTTTCGTTTTTCAATTTTCTATTTAGCAAGGAGGTAATAAGCTCTTTTACAGCGTTGGACTGGGTAGAGGAAAGTAAATGTGCTTAACCTACCTAAAAAGTATGGGCATAAAAAAAAGCAGAACCGTTAAGTTCTGCTCATTGTGATTAAATAAAAGCTGATTAGATTGCCATCATAAATGCTTCTTCCATTGCCTTAAATTTCGGTGTAACCAAATCCATATCCTTACTGATTTTTTGGCTTGTAATTTTAGCGTAAATCTGTGTGGTGGAAATGTTTTTATGTCCCATCATTTTGCTAAGGCTTTCAAGAGGTACGCCCTCCGTCAAAAAACATTGTTCCGAAAGTATGCCTTGCCGTGTGAAAGGTTACTTTTTGTTCCGTAATAATTTCTGCCTTTTCAATCAGTTTACCTATGTGCGTATTGCAGGTTGCATTGGTCGGAACAGGAAAGATAAATTCATTCCTTGTCGTACCCTGATATTTCTCAATGATACGTTTGGGAATTTCCATTAACCGAACATTAGAAGCAATATCTGATTTCTTTCTCCTGCTGATAATCCATTGATGACCGTCAAAGAATGATTGAATATTGTTCCTTGTCAGTTTCTTAATATCCGCATAAGCAAGTCCGGTAAAGCAACTGAAAATAAACAGGTCTTTTATCAATTCATACCGTGGGTGCGGTGGTACGCACAACATCAGCTTTTCTACATCTTCTTTAAGGATATAACCTCGGTCGGTTTCTTCCATATTGATTTCGTAATCCTGAAAAGGATTATCACGTATCAAGCCTTTTTTAATAGCCAGTTCCACAAGAGCTAATACAGGCATTGTGTAAACCCAAACCGTATTATGGGAAGATTGCAAATCGTACCGGAGGTAAAAATCAAACTCACGAATGAAATCGGAAGTCAATTCCCGGAAAGCCATATCGTCACGATGATAGCGTTCTTTAATAAACGTGGTAAGATGATTATAAACTGTGATATACTTGTTGTAGGTGCTTTGCGAGCGTTCTTCCTTTTCGACCATTTTTTTTAAAATCCTCATTTTGGTCGTTGAAAAACTTTTAGGATAGCATCATCCATTACGCCGACACCCAAAAATGATAGCTTTACTTTTTGGGCGGTCGCAAAGCCCTCGTGCTTCAGCATATCTTCATAAATCTTGTCGATACGCCCACGTATGTTTATCGAGTTTTTTATTGATGCTTAATGCCTGCGCACTTTTGCCCTGAACTCTTCCGTGTTTTAAATCCCAATTATTGGGGTCAATTTCTAACTTTGTTCCGAAAGTTTTAGGGGTTCCGTCAATTGTAATACGTGCCATAATCGGGGCATTGCCGTTCTTTTTCAGTTCATTCTTTTTCAAGTAGAAAAGCAGTTTGAACGTGGACTTTTTTGTCTGTTCCATAACTCAAATGTTAAACGTTTAAAATTAAATTACATTGAGTTACAAGGGAATGTAGAAAAGGATGCAAAAGACTGAAATATAATCAGTTAAGCTATACTGTTACCTTTGTCAATCAGTAACGAATTAGTAACCTAACCTTGTCAATTTAAGCCCAAAACCTATCAGACACCGACTTCCGAACTAAGACTACTCTTTTTATAAAGCCTTGTATAGCAAAGGTTTTAACCGTTTTGCTTATTTTTGCTTTTTACTAATCTTTTTTATCGAAAAAATTTAATAAATGAACGTTCATTCATTTTTATTTTGTAATATTGTCTGAGAATTATACGGCCTCCTCACGGGTCACCGTTTTAACCCTATTAAAATAAAGACATTATGGAAACTGCCCCATCTACAGCCATCAAAGGAGGAGAATTCCTGATCAGGCCTACAGCTCCCCTCGATATATTTATCCCGGAGGACTGGACGGAAGAACAGCGGATGATCCTGGCTATGTGCAAAGAGTTTATCGAGAAGGAAGTCCGCCCTAACCTGGACCGGATCGATGCCCTGGAGGAAGGGCTGATGCCCGGGTTACTGGAGAAAGCGGGGGAGCTCGGGCTCCTCTCCATTTCGATTCCCGAAGCATACGGGGGAATGGGCAAAGATTTCGTCTCATCGATGCTGGTGACAGAAGGCCTGGGTTCCGGGCATTCCTTCGCGGTGGCACAGGCGGCCCACTCCGGTATCGGCACGCTGCCTATTTTGTATTACGGCAACGAAGAGCAAAAGCAAAAATATATACCCAGGCTGGCCAGCGGCGAATGGAAAGGTGCCTATTGCCTTACAGAACCGGGTGCAGGCTCTGATGCCAACAGCGGCAAGACCAGGGCCGTACTCAATGAAGCAGGTACACATTATATCCTGAACGGGCAGAAGATGTGGATCACCAATGGCGGCTTTGCAGATGTATTTACAGTATTCGCCAAGATCGGGGACGATGAGAACCTGAGTGCCTTTATCGTCGATGCACATAGCGAAGGCATTACACTCAACCCAGAGGAAAAAAAGATGGGCATCAAGGGAAGCTCTACCCGCCAGGTTTTCTTCAATGACGTGAAAGTACCGGTGGAAAACCTGCTATCCGAAAGGGGAAACGGGTTCAAAATCGCTGTGAATATCCTCAACCTCGGCAGGATCAAATTAGGCGGGGCGGCATTAGGTGCCTGTAAGCAGGTCATCGACCATTCTATCCAGTATGCCGGCGAACGGGAGCAATTCGGAAGACCTATTTCCAAATATGGTGCTATCAAATACAAGATCGCCGAACAGGCCATCAGGACCTATGTTACAGAATCTGCTATCTACAGGGCTTCCCAGAATATCGAAGATGCCACCAGGGCCCTCATCGAATCCGGGATAGAGGAACAGAAGGCCAAGCTGAAAGCTACAGAACAATTTGCCATAGAAGCAGCCATCATCAAAGTTCATGCTTCAGAAGTGCTGGATTATGTGGTGGATGAGGGAGTACAGATCTACGGGGGCATGGGGTACAGTGCGGAAGCGCCCATGGACAGGGCATACAGGGATTCCCGGATCAACCGGATTTTCGAAGGGACCAATGAGATCAACCGGCTGCTGGCCTTTGATATGATGATCAAAAGGGCGATGAAAGGAGAACTGGACCTGATGGGACCCGCCCAGAAAGTAGCGGGCGACCTGATGGCTATTCCTGATTTAGATGCTGCGACACCGGGTCAGCCCCTGGAACAGGAAGCCAAATATGTGGACCAGTTCAAGAAAGCCATACTGATGATCGCCGGAGCAGCCGTTCAGAAATTCATGATGGGAATGGCCAAAGAGCAGGAGCTCATCATCAACATAGCTGATATGCTGATCGAAACTTATACATCCGAATCAGTGTTGCTCAGGGCTCAGAAACTGATCGCGCAGAAAGGCGAAGGGGAATGCGCGCTCCAGATAGCCATAGCCCGGACCTACATCTTCGATGCAGCGCTCCGGATCAGCACATATGGCAGGAATGCCCTGAACCATTTTGCAGAAGGAGATGAAGGAAGGATGATGCAAATGGGATTGAGAAGGTTTACCAAAGTAGAGGATTTCAATACGATAGAGGCCCGCAGGGCTGTTGCCACTGCACTGATCGAAGCAGGAAAATACATTTTCTAGGATCAGCCAGGATGAAAGGCGAGTTCAACGAAGGGGATCTTCCTGCTCCATACCGTTTTCCCGGGAACAGGAAGATCCCAGGACTGGCAGCATACCGGCATATAAAACGACCGGGAAAGAAAAACGGTTCTCCCGCCCAATTGCTCCATGAAGCTTCCTGTCTTTTCCATACAGATGCCTTTCAGGAACCAGGGAATAGAAAGTTCAGCCGGGTGCACCTGTGCCAGCTTCAAATTTATTGTCTGCCGTTTATTGCATTTTACATAGGGATCCATTACATTTATAGTTTCAAATTTATCCTATACAAAGTACATCATTCATTGTCCATAAAAGAAAAACATGAAAAAAATCTCTACACTCTGTCTAGCTGTCCTCAGCACTTACACAGGCGTACAGGCAGGTAGTTTCCAGCTTCCTACCCAGGGCGTCAGGCAAACGGCTTTAGGCGGTTCCGGTACGGCCTTCCCCTGGGATGCTTCTTCTATCTTTTTTAACCCGGGAAGCCTGGCCCGTTTACAATACTTTGAAGTTTCCATCCAGGGATACCTTTTAAGACCCGAAGTGCGCTACGCTGCACCCAGCCCGGGCAGCTATATCGCGGATAATCAAACGCAGTTCTCCACGCCGTTCAACCTGTATGTAGGCGGTAAGTTCAGACCGGAGCACAGGCTGGCATTTGGTTTGGGTGTTTATACGCCTTTCGGGAGCAGCCTTGTATGGGACGATGACTGGAGGGGAAGGTTTGTAACGAGGAGCATTTCACTTTCTACGGTTTTCTTCCAGCCTACCGTCAGCTATGAGATCAACGATATGATCTCCGTAGGTGCCGGTTTTGTCTACGGTACGGGAAATATGGAACTGAATAAAGCCATTCCCCTGCAAGATGCCAATGGCGAAGGAAATGCCCACCTTGAGGGACGTGCCCAGGGCATTGGCCTGAACATCGGTATCCAGATCCAGCCTACGGATCGTTTTTCCATAGGGTTGAATTATCGCTCGGGACCTGTCATGAAAGTCAATAAAGGTGTTGCAAAATTTGATGTACCCGTCTCCCTTGCTCCGGATTTTCCCAACACGAACTTCAATACCGAGCTCCACCTTCCGGATATGATCACCCTGGGTGTGGCCGGGAAGGTGACCTCCAGGCTGACTTTACAGGCAGACATCATTTATGCTACCTGGTCTAAGTATGAAAGCCTGCAATTCGACTTCGAACAAAAATACAGGATCACTGACTGACACAGATGATCCGCGCAATTATCAGAATACATTTGCGATCAGGGCAGGTGCCAGCTACCGGGTCAATGAAGTACTGGACGTCATGGCCGGGGTCAATTATGACCCTACTCCAACTCAGGATAATTACCTGACGCCTGATGCCGTGGATGGTAACAGGATGGGCCTGAGCGCAGGTTTGTCTTTCTCTCCTACAAGCCGTTTCAATATCGCTGCAGCCGTGAGCTATGTGTGGGTGTCTCCGAGAGATGCTTCCTACGAGCCTGCCCAGTTTGCGGGGACCTACCAGATCAAGAGCTTATCCCCTTCCCTGAGCTTCTCTTTACCAATTCAACAGATAAAATACCCTATTGACCACCACAATCAAGAAATAAAATGAAAATACACATACATACTGGGTGCCTTCACGCTTCTTTCCCATGGCCTCCTGCAAAAACGACATTTCACCCGATGCACCTCAAAAAGGTGACGCGGACTTCAGCAAATATGTATCTATAGGCAATTCACTGACCGCGGGATACGGGGATGCCTCCCTGTACCGGAGCGGGCAGGAAAACTCCTATCCTGCCATCCTGGCCGGGCAATTCGCAGCAGTAGGGGGAGGCAGCTTCTCCCAGCCTTACCTGGTCGACGATAACGGGTACCCCGAGATGAAACCTGGTATTGGGATACAAGCCGGATTGCGCCACAGATGTCATCGGCCTCGCTCCCGTGCGCCTGGACGGCACTGTGAACCCCCAGAATGCGGTCAATATCAGCGATAAAGGCCCGTTCAACAATATCGGTGTACCGGGTATCCGCTGCCTGGATTTCGGAACGCCCTACTATGCGCTGGTCAAATCCTTACTCCAAAAGATTTGTGAGCAGCACTGAAGGTACCGGCACCATGAGGGAATACGCTGTTCAGACCCGGCCTACTTTCTTTACCTGCTGGCTCGGCAGTAATGATGTGCTGGGATACGCTTCGGATGGTGGTACGGGAAGTGCTCCCGGTACGGGCCTCTCAGACATTACACCCCTGGCAGCTTTTGAAGAAAATTACAACCTGCTGATCGAAGGAATGACGGAAGACGGGGCTAAAGGGGTGCTCATTACCATCCCGGATGTAACCTCTGTTCCCGCATTCAACACCATCCCATATGATGGCCTGGTGCTTACCCGGGAGAGCCACGGTAGATAGCCTGAATGCCGTATATGCACCTTTAGGTATTTCCTTTGTCATAGGCAATAATCCATTCATCATCGAAGATCCTGCAGCGCCGGGTGGAAGAAGAAAAATGAAAGACGGGGAACTCATTATCCTGTCTGCCGGCGATTCCATCAAATGCGGCGGCTGGGGCAGCATCCGTCCTATTCCTGATGCCTATTCCCTGGACCTGGATGAGATCGGGAACATACAGGAAGCCACATTCGCATTCAATAAAGTGATCGCAGACAATGCGTCCAGGCACAACCTGGCCCTGTTTGATGCACATACTTTCCTGAAGTCCCTGGCGTCCGGCATCGTATGGAACGGGGCCGCGTACGGTACTACTTACATCTCCGGGGGCTTATTTGCCCTGGATTGGCGTTCACCTCAACCCGAGAGGATACGCGCTCGTAGCCAACCAGGTCATCAGGGTCATCAACCAGAAATACAATGCTACCCTGGAAGAGGTGGATATCCATAATTACCGGTCCAATATTTTCCCGTAATTGTCTTTTATGATTACCTGAAAACCCTTTAAACTTAAAGCAAGATGAAACAGCTATTATCACCTTATATCATCAGCACGATCGTCCTGCTCCTGGCTACTACTATGGTCCGCGCCCAAGGCATCACGGAATCTGGTACAATGAAGAAAAGACCGCTAAAAATCCAGATCTATGAAGCCAAGGATGACCGTTATTACGGCAAGATCGTATGGCTCAGGGAACCCAATGAAAAACGGCCAGCCCAAGACGGACAAGAACAACCCGGACAAATCCAGAAGAGGCAGCCCCCTGATGAACCTGCTGGTACTGCGGGGTTTTACCAAGAAGTCTGCGACCAGCTTCGAAGGAGGCACCATCTATGATCCGAAAAACGGTAAAACGTATGACTGCAAGATGACCCTCAAAGGAGACCTGCTGGACATCCGCGGTTATAGTGGGTATCAGCCTCCTGGGCAGGACCTCCACCTGGACACGGACCCAGTGAAGGAGCTGTCTGGGAAACAGCTCTTGCCGGCACAGTGAGCTTGGAGGAAATTGTAAGATGTAATGATCGACAAACCTGTCTTTATGTGGCTTAGCTCCCACAGGACAGGTTTGTTTACTTTAGACAGCCCTGTCTTACCTAAACCGCTTCAATTGCAATAATTCCTGCTGCAGGCTTTCGATCTTACCCAGTAAGTGAAAGATGGTATCAATACCTGCCAGGTTAATACCCAGTTCACGGAACTCAATGGACTTCTCCAATGCGCCCAGGTCGTCATGGGCGATATAAGCTTTCTTCCTCTTCCCGGATTATATTGATGATACCGTACTCGGAAAGGGATACGATGAATTCTTTCTCGATCCGGTACTGCGTACAGCAATGATCGATAGTGATGACCCATTCTTTTTCCATAATCATTTACTTTTTGAGTTGTGCTAACTGTCTGAACAATTCTTTTTCCTTTTCGCCCAGGTGTGTGGGCAACTGAACCTGGTAAGTGATGTATAAGTCACCGAATAAGCCTTCCTGTTTATATACGGGAAATCCCTTTCCCTTTAACCTGACCCTGGTTCCGTTCTGTGTCTCAGGCTTTACATCCAGCAGGATTTTTCCTTCCACAAGCGGCACTTCTACTTTCCCGCCCAGCACAGCGGGTGTACAGGTCAATGCTTACGTTCTTATAGAGATCATCTCCCTGCCGTTCAAATCCCGTATCATTCTGCAATGCAAATGTAATATACAAATCCCCTGCAGGCCCGCCATTGGTTCCTTCTCCTCCGTAACCCCTCAGCTTGATGACCTGGCCGTCATAGGCACCCGCAGGAATCGTGATCCTGACCTGCTTATTGCCTATGCTGAATGTCTTCTTATGCGTACGATAAGCTTCGGAAAGCGTGATCGGCATTTCCGCCTGTATGTCTCTTCCTTTGAACCTGGCAGAGGATCGTCCCCCTCCCCCTGAGCGGGATTGAAAGCGGTCGCCAAAGGATGGAAGAGAAAAAATCAGAAAAAATCCGCATCATCGGAGTGAATAAGTAAAGTACTCATCCTGATTTTGCCCGCTCTGGTGCGCCGAATGTCTCTGCTGCCGGGACGCTTCATATGCCTCTGCATGCTTCCAGTCACGGCCATATTGATCATATTTCTTCCGTTTCTCCGGGGTCACTCAGCACTTCGTGTGGCTTCATTGATCTGCTGAAACTTCTTCACTGCTTCCTGGTCATCCGGGTTCAGGTCGGGATGATATTTCCTTGCCAGCTTGCGGTATGCCTTTTTGATATCTTCTTCGGTTGCAGACCTGTCTAAACCCAGGATCTGGTAATAGTCTATAAATTGCACGGGTCCATAAATTTTTAAGATCCAGATAATGAAAAAACACGTCCCCCTTGTCCGGATTTAAAACAGAAAAGGAGCATAGATTCCCCTGCTAAAATACGATATAAAATTTAATCCGGATAGCTGATCTTAGGTCAAAATCGCGTAAACTTATCCTTAATAATGGAGCCCTTTGGTGAGCGGAGTGCTCCCGGCAGCCGATGAGTGGCATAGCCTAAGGTACCTCTTTCAGCTTCCCGGAAAAAAACAACCTTGTGCTGATCCCCCGGTCTGCCTGCTACGCTATCAGGCAGACCGGGACATCATCCACAAGGTGTGTACACTGAAAAAGTGTATTGTCTAAGAATCTATTCTCAGGTATTCACCGTCCATATTGAATTCGAGCGTCAGCCCGTTATCCAGCTCTACCTGCTGGTGCCTGTCATCGATCTCCCAGTCGGTAATGACCTGCTCGGGATAATTTGCACCGACATAAGCCAGTATCTTGGCAGGAATGACGCTATCCGGCAGCCTGGTAGCCGCATCTATTTCTATCACTTCTTCTTTACGGTTAAACTCAAGGAAGATCCCTTCACTGATCGTTACATCATGCGTCAGTTCAAAACCTTCCTTATCCTTGATATACTGTATCACCTTATGATCAGGAAAATGTGTAGAAATGTAAGTAGAGATTTTCTCCGGCAGATCGCTCCCGGGAAGCACGGTTTCCTTGTCGCAGCTTGCAGCCATAAGCGGCAATGCAGCTGCTATGATCCATTTCATTTTCATATTGTTTTGTTTTTGAGTTTATATAAATGCTTTACCAAGATTTTTATCAGTCTTCCTTCACTTCAAGGGGATGTCCTTCCTCATCGTAAATCACCAGCCAGTCCTTTGCACCTGACCTGAGCTTCACTTCATACCTAGTGATAAGACCCTCTGTCACCTTAAAGACTTCATCGATCCTGGCATTTGTATAAGCCGTAAGGATACTGGATCTGATCTTTTGAGGCAACTCCGACACCAATAATTCCTCCGAGTTTTTCAACAGCTTACCGAACTTATCGAACCAAACTTTATAGTCCAGGGACTTCCCCAGCTCAAACTCCACCTTATACAGATTCCCGATCTTTTCCCATTCGATATCCTTTGCTTTGGGAAATTTCAGCTTGAATTTATTGTTCAGTATGGAAGGCACTTTCTCTTCTTTCAATTCCTGTGCCTGCCCGAATATCGGCAGCAGCACACAGCATATCAAGACAATTTTTTTTATCATTGCTAACAATTGATAATGCAAAGATGAGCATCAAACTGGGAATCATCCGGGAATCCGGCACAGTCCATACTACCGGCGAAAATAAACCGAGAACCGGTGGCGGTCCCCGTCCATGTATTCATAAGAAAGTCTGAAACCATACAGGTCTGTGATGGCTTTCACTATTGCAAGACCCAGGCCGGTACTGCCCTGGTGGTGCTTCCCTTTGTAAAATCTTTCAAATACAACCTGTGCATCCAGGGCACCATGCTCTGCCCGGTTCTCTATAATCAAATGCTGCCGCGACAACTCCACCCTTATCTCACTGCCCTGCGGAGCATATTTTATAGCATTCAATATAAGATTCTGAATCATCATCAGCGCAAGCGACTCATCCAGTTGAAGCCTTACATCTTTCTCCAGAACAGGGATGATCTTCAATGACCTTTGGCTGATCCATTCCCGGAACCTATCCAGGATTTCCCCGGTCAGCTGCGTCACACTGAGCTTCTTATTATCCCGGAACTGCTGGTTTTCTATACGGGACAGGGTGAGCAGGCTTCTGTTCAGTTTGGACATCCGCTGCAACAACCCGTAAATGGATGTCATTATTGCTGCCTGTTCCGGCCCGATGGATTCCTGCTCCAGCAGGAGCTCTACCTTGGAGGAAATTATGGCAATCGGTGTCTGGAGTTCATGCGCTGCGTTTTCGGTAAATTGCTTTTGTAAGCGGTAAGAAGCCTGAAGGTTACTGACCAGGTACTGCAGCGCCTGGTGCAGATCAGTAAACTCTTTCACGTCCGTGTCCATAACCGGCAATGGCTCATATTGGTCCAGCTGGATCACCTTCAGCTTATCCAACAAATGGTAAAAGGGCTGCCACAACTTCTGGTGCCAGTATGCATTGATCAGGACAAAGCTCAGGATCAGGATCGCAAATAAGCCGAGTACAAACCAGAACAGGTTTTCGATCAGATCATCCTCCTCTACCATAGAGGCAATCACTCTCAGCAGGTAATAATGGCCATCCTGCTCAAACGCGGTGGTCAGCATCCGAACGGGTTCGAGATCATTCTCATATTGCATGTACATCAGGGTATCCGAGAACCTGTCGTTGACCGTAATGGCAAAAGATGCGTCTACCTGGTATATGGAATAATTGCTTTCCGCAAAATCATGTTTGTTCAAAATACCCGGGTTGTTCTGGGCCTCGTGCAGAATGAGCAGTTTATAATTGGCCAGCCCATCATCTATGCTGTCATAGATCTCATCCAAAAGTGCCCAATACAAAACTGCTGACCAGATGGTCACAATGATGACGATCGATACGCTGATATAGGTCAATGTCTTGTTGAGCAGTTTCACAGGGCCGTTAGTTTATAGCCTACACCATATACAGACTTAATCTCCAATTGTGCCTGATGATCAGCAAGCTTCTTCCGTAGATTTTTGATCTGGTAATAGACAATTTCAAAATTGTCCGACTGGTCCATGTCATCGCCCCAGATATGCTCTGCTATCGCAGATTTGGTCACTAACCGCTGGTGGTTCATCATCAGGTACTGTAGCATCTCGAACTCCTTGTTATTCAGTGGAACCGGCTGATCATCAATCCGCAGGGTCCGGTCATCAATATTCAAAATGCAGTTCTCCAGGACCACCTCATTTTTTCCCTGGAGCCGCCCCCTTCTGATCACAGCTTTGATGCGGGCGGTAAGTTCTGCGATATGAAACGGTTTCACCAGGTAGTCATCGGCGCCCCAATCCAATCCTTGCAACTTGTCATCCAGGGAATCCCTGGCAGAAATAATGATGACATGGTCTGCTACCTGAAGCTGCTTCAGCTCCCTGAGGATATCCAGCCCGTTTCCTCCCGGAAGGGTGATATCCAGCAGGATACAATCATATTCATAAATGCCGATCTTATCCATTGCAGATGGAAAATCATAGACACATTCCACCAGGTAATGTTCCTTCTCCAGGGAGGCAGCCATTCCGGCAGACAGCTCCTGTTCGTCTTCAATGATTAATATTTTCATCCCAGTGAATCATTATTTTAAAAGGAAGGTGTGAAGATCATAGCAAAGATGTTTTCACACCGCTCTCAGGAGCCTGTTTTCAATTTATTTCAGGTCTTTCCTCTGCTGGTTCCGGATGCAGCTTCACCGAACTGTTCACCATAGCATCCTGCAAGACTCCCTTGTTGCGTTCGAACAGCTGTATCATAAAATGAACAATTATTATTCAGAATAAAACTCCCCGGTTTCCTGTTCCAATGCTGTAATACTACACCTGAAACCGGGAATAAAATGGGAATCTCTCTCTTGAACGGAAGATGCGCTTATTCCTCTTCCTGTAAAGACTGGTATTGGTACAGCATTGCATACTTTCCACCCAGTGCCATCAGCTGTTCATGATCACCTTCCTCTACGATCACGCCGTCTTCCAGAATGATGATTTTGTCGAAATCCCATTCTTTAAAGATCCTGTGGGTGATGATAATGGTTGTTACACCCTCAAGACTTTCCTTAAGATTCTGCTGGATGGCACTTTCTGTCCTGGTATCGACTGCGGAAAGGCTCTCATCCATCAGCAGGATAGATGGGTTCTTGGCCAGGGCTCTTGCGATAGAGATCCTTTGCTTCTGTCCGCCCGACAGCATCACCCCACGCTCCCCGATGATGGTATTGAATCCTTCAGGCAATTCCATGATCTCATTGTAAACAGCTGCCTGCTGAGCTGCCTGTGCAACGACCTTTTTGTCATTATCCGTATTGCCGAAAGCTATATTCTGCTCTATGGTGTCCGAAAACAGGAATACATCCTGCGGCACGTAACTGATGGCAGCACGGATAGATGAAAGATCATATGCTTGGATATCCACACCATCGATCCGGATAGTGCCGGATGTAGTGTCATACATGCGAAGCAACAGGTGACTGAGTGTACTTTTACCCGATGCTGTCTGCCCGATGATACATACCTTCTGACCTTGTGCAATATGAAGATTGAAATCCTTTAAAGCCTGTATCCCCGTATTCGCATAAGTAAAGCTCACATGATCGAAGACAATATCGCCCCGGATATCTTTCTGTACAGGATGGGGAGGATTGGTAATCACAGGCTCCGTATGCAGGAATTCATTGATCCTGCGCTGGGAGACATTGGCCCTGGTGATCATGTTGGCAGTCCACCCGATAGCCGATATCGGAAAGGTCAGCTTAGTGATATAGATCACGAATTCAGCTATATTTCCCCTTGTCAGGTTCCCATGGATCACTTCATAGCCGCCCGCAAGTATCACGATCAGGATACTGATACCGATAAACAGGTTCATAGCCGGGAAATAGATCGCTTCAGTGGTATTCAAAGCGATGTTGTTGCTCTTATAGGTTTCGCTTTTCTCGGCAAATGATTCGATATTGTCTTCTTCCTCATTGAATGATTTGATGACGCGGATACCGGAATAGCTCTCCTGTGCTTTGGTCGTAATCGCCGATAATTGGGCCTGGATCCGCTCACTTTTTTTATTCACGATCTTATTGACGTACCAGATCGTATATGCCAGTACCGGTAAGGGTGCGATCGAATACAAGGTCAGCTTGGGACTGACATGGAGCATCATCCACAGGCACATCACCACCAGGGCCACCAGGTTGATGATATACATAATCGCCGGACCGATGTACTGTCTTACCCTGCTTACATCTTCGCTGATCCTGCTCATGAGATCCCCGACCGAGTTTCGCTTATAAAATGAAGTATCCAGTTTCTGGTAATGCCGGTAGATCTCATTCTTCTGATCATACTCGATATGGCGGCTCATGACGATGATCGTCTGTCTCATAAAGAACATAAATACACCCTGGAGGATGGCAAAAACCAACAGCAGGATACCATTGTACATCACCAGCTCAATCACTTCCCCCCTGGCAGCGGCAGAAAAATCCTGGATGCCATTGGTCTTCTCCCAGACCTGGTCCAGGGTCTCCCTGATGAGGGGTGGTGACAAAATAGAGAACAAGGTCGAAAGGATGACAAAGAGGATGCCCAGGCCAAATCTCCAACTGTATTTTTTAAAATATTTATTGAGGACGAATAGTTCTTTCATATAATTATTAAAGGTATCTTAAACATTTCCTTCGCTTTACCAAAGTAATGTATGCGCTCCGTTGATCCTGAGCCTGGCCGTTAATACAGGCTCTTTTGGCCGGCAAACCCGCCATTTTAAATATTATTTATCAGCAAACAGTTTCGTAAAAGATGAAACTTTTTAATAAAATTGCATTCAAAGGTAAAGATCTATCGCTTGTTGC
This sequence comes from Taibaiella sp., assembly GCA_019739295.1. The sequence goes on along the minus strand of JAHHDV010000026.1, from coordinate 167,887 downwards.
GGTCCAAAATTTAGAAACAATTACCAATGAATCCATTATTAAAAGTTATATTTCTGATACCTGTTGGTCTCCTTGCCGCCTGCACCAAAGGAGAAAAGGTCTATACGGAAACGGAAGCCAGGAGATGGGCCGATTCGGCCGCCCGGGTAGAGATCGAAAAATGGATGGTAGAAGCTGAAAGGAATTTTGAATACAGAAAAAAAGTGGAACTCCCTTACCGCTTCGGACAGGAAGCCGGAAGTCCCGGAATGTCCCCTGCAGGCCCGGATCTAAAGGATAGTTCAGATCAGGAGACCCGGACAGAAAGTCCCCTGGAAGAACAGCAACCGGGACCCCAGTTTAAAAAGATGACGGATCGATAACCTTACTCCCAGTCTCCTCTTACTTTCATCACCTTCTCTATAATATCGCGGATACAGCCTTCCCCGCCTTTAGCTTCAGAGGTATAATCTGCTATCATTTTGATATCGGGACAGGAGTCCTGGGGACAGGCTCTCAGTCCGCATAATTTCATTACTTCCAGGTCCGGCATATCATCACCGATGTAGATACACTCGGGAAGCAGGATTTTCAATTCTTTACTTTTTTCTTTTAAAAATTCAGCTTTGTCCTTTACGCCAAGGTAAACGTGCACTACTCCCAGTGCCTGTAATCTCAGTTTGCAGGGCTCAGAACTGGCTCCCGAGATCACCACGATATGGTAACCTTTCTTTACAGCCAGTTGTACCGCATAGCCATCTTTGATATTCATAGCACGGAGCAATGTCCCGTTTTCCTGTATATAGACCTGCCCGTTGGTCAGGACTCCGTCTATATCCATAACAAATGCCTTGATATTCTTAAAATGGCTGAGTATATTCATAATATATGCGGTAATTTTCCTTTGATTCCAAAGATAGTGTCTGTTCAGGAAGAAATAAAAAAATAAGCGGGATTTAAAATGCAGTGCTTATATTCGGGGTTCAATCTATCAACCTGTCCCTGTGTACTATACTTATTTTATTATTGCTGTCAGCTGCATCTTTTCATTTTTGTGTTTCAACAATGAAAGGCTCTACAACAAGTTCATTTTATACCCGTATGAGATGCATCGTGCCCCTTCAGAATACTACAGGGTGCTCACCTCCGGCCTGATCCATGCCAACTGGACCCATCTTTTGTTCAATATGCTGACCCTGTATTTCTTCGGACCTTATGTAGAATCCATCCTGGGCGGAGGACAGTTTGTATTGTTCTATGTGCTGGCACTGGTAGCAGCTGACCTGTCCACTTTAATCAAATACAAGAACCAACCGGCTTACCGATCCCTCGGGGCCTCCGGGGCCGTGGCTGCGGTTATTTTTGCCTATATCTACGTTAATCCCTGGAGTTCTTTGTACATTTTCTTCGCCATCCCGATTCCTGCTATTGTATTCGCAATATTGTATATCCTTTATTCCATAAGGATGAGCAGGATGCAAGCCGACAATATCAATCATGATGCACATCTTTACGGTGCATTGTTCGGCCTGCTGTATATGCTGGTCTTCGTGGATCCTTCCCATGGACTTTTATTCATAGAGCGGCTGAAGGAGTTCAGCTTGTTCCGGTAACGGGAGAGATCCGGCAGCGATCCATTTACAGCTTCTTGATGAGGCAGGGTAGTCCTTTATTCCTTGGCTTTAATTAAAAAAATGCCGTTCATTATCGAACGGCATTGGCAAATCAATTGATTCCTTTTTCTCTCATTATTTTGTTCATCCACCGGAGCAGGATAAAACCCAGGGCAGCTGAGATGAGCAACAATCCGAAATTGACGAGGAAAAAATGAGCTTTGTTGTCATAATTGTACCAGGTCTTGGCCAGCATACCAGAGAGCTTGTTGCCTATGGATGTAGACAGGAAGAAGCCCCCCATCATCAACGCAGTAATGCGCACAGGGCTCAGCTTGGATACAAGGGATAAACCCATAGGGCTCAAGAACAGCTCCCCGACGGTGATCACACCGTAACAAGCGATCAGCCATAATGCGGACACTTTGACGGCACCCTGGCTGCCTGCATATACCGCACCTACCATGACCAGGCAGGAAAGTGCCGAGATCAGCATACCCCAGGCGATCTTGGCAGGTGTAGTGGGCTCCTTTCCCCTGCGCCTGAGGAAGGCAAAGAATCCAACCACGAGCGGCGTCAGCGCTACTACCCAGAATGGATTGACCGACTGGAATAATTCGGTATTGGCAGTGGCAATGACCTGCTGCTGCTCCGGCAGCCTCTCAGGGTCCACATTCCTGAAATAAACCGGGTAGTCTGTAGTCTTCAATTCCACATCATGGGCATCTTTCTGAATCCTGAACTGCTCATCATAAACCGGGACGGTAGTCCGGGTATACCTTACCGTATCTGCCAGGTACAGGTCCTTGGCGATCTTCTCGCCTGCGCCTGTCACCTGCCGGTTCGTATAATTCTCAGCCCAGTCGGTCAGTACCGTACCGTTCTGCTTGAATACCGCCCAGAACATGATACTCACTGCAAATATGGCCAGGAGTGCTGCGACCGGGCGCTTATCTTCAGCATTGGCTTTCCAGTACAGGGACACAAAGAAGAAAATAACGGGAATACATGCGAACAGGAAAGCGTCATTGCTGTCACTTCCGAATATATTGCCAGGTATCATCCAGCCGATGACTCCTGCTATAATCGCGGGAACAAAAACCACGCCAAAGATCCTGCCGATCCCGATATCACCGGCTGCCGCAGGTTTCAGTACATTGGCAGACCGGTAATGGCGCAGCCCTATGGTAAAGATGATCAGCCCCAGGAACATGCCTACTCCGGCAGTGATGAATGCCGCATCCCAGCTATATTTATTCCGCATGAATGCAGCGATGATATTGCACACGAAAGCACCGATATTGATGCCCATATAAAAAATATTGTAGCCGGAATCTTTGTTTGCCTTATATGGATCTTCGGAATAAAGGTTCCCCAATAAGGTGGATATACTTGGCTTGAAGAAGCCATTGCCAATGATCACCAATGCCATGGACACATAAAAAGCCTCTAAGCCATCGATTGCAAATCCCAGGTATCCTAATCCCATCAATGCCCCACCGATATATACCGCGTTGATATATCCGATCTTCCGGTCTGCCAGGAACCCGCCCAGGAATGGGGTCAGATAAGTCAGGGCGATATAGGTACCGAAGATCTCATACGCTTCACCAGCATCAAAGCCCATACCTCCGGTATCCTTACTGCCTTTCATATACAATACGAAAATACCAAGCATCAGGTAGTAGCCAAACCGCTCCCACATCTCTGTCAAAAATAAAAACGGTAACCCTTTAGGGTGCTTTGCCTTAGGCGTCATAATTTGCTCCATCCGGTTTTGATTGATGATTACCGGTTAAAAATAATATAAAAAGTTGAAACCCGGCCCCGGAATATAGGAAGCAAAAAAAATGCACCGGTCATTACAGGTGCATTCAAATCCGGTTCGACAGGACTGCATTAAAATTCCATTTCCTTCACATCATCCGCAACGATTAATTTTCCTGCAGTTTTTTCCTTGATCTCGTCGATACTTACACCGGGTGCATATTCCTTCAGGATAAAAGCACCATCTGCAATCTCAAAATAGCCCAGGTCCGTGACCACCCTTTTCACACATTTCAATCCCGTGATCGGCAGGGTACATTCTGGAAGGAGCTTGGAATTGCCAGCCTTGTCCGTATGCTGCATCGCTACAATAATATTTTTGGCAGAGGCTACCAGGTCCATAGCACCACCCATGCCTTTCACCATCTTGCCCGGCACTTTCCAGTTGGCGATATCCCCGTTTTCACTTACTTCCATCGCACCCAATACGGTCAGGTCCACTTTTCCGGCCCTGATCATCCCGAAACTCATCTCGGATCCGAAATAAGATCCACCGGTCTGTAAAGTGACCGTTTGCTTGCCTGCATTGATCAAATCGGGATCTACCTGGTCTTTCTTCGGAAACGGTCCGATTCCCAGCATACCGTTCTCACTCTGGAGAACAATCTCTATCCCCGGGGGCACATTATTCGCGACCAAAGTCGGGATACCGATCCCCAGGTTGACATACATCCCGTCTTTTAATTCTTTTGCTATTCTTTGCGCGATCTGCGATTTATTTAAAGCCATGATTTGATTTGTTTCTCTAGTGGCACAAAGGTATTATAAATTTGATTATCATACCCCAGCCTGTACGGATTGATGGGAAAAACAATATGAGCTTTCATTTGTGAACATCTTTCATTTACCGGGTTTTCTCTTCTTCAGTCTTATAAATGTTCCTTAATGTAATCCGTGATCCTCGTGAATAACTGGTACCTGGTATTGCCACCATAGATACCATGATCTTTATCCGGGTAATAGATACTTTCAAATTGCTTGCCGGCCCGTATCAATGCATCTGTCAGCATGACAGAGTTTTGAAAATGCACATTATCATCTGCTGTACCGTGGATGAGCAACAGGTTTCCTTCGAGCAGGGAAGCCATATTCAAAGGTGAATTGTCATCATAGCCCTCAGGATTCTCCTGAGGTGTGCGCATAAATCTTTCTGTATAGATATTGTCATAAAACCTCCAGTTCGTAACAGGTGCTACACTCACTGCAGTCTTGAATATGTCATGTCCCTTGAGCAGACAAGTAGCGCTCATGAATCCTCCGTAACTCCATCCCCAGATACCGATACGGGAAGCATCCACATAGCTGAGCCTGCCCAGTTGTCTTGCCACTGCGATCTGGTCAGCACTTTCAAGATTGCCCAACTGCAGGTAGGTCGACTTTCTGAACTCCTGCCCTCTGCCCCCTGTTCCCCTGCCGTCGACACACACTACGATATAGCCTTCCTGTGCCATATACTGATGCCACCAGTAATTACCAAGAGGAAATACATCTTTCACTTCCTGGCTCCCGGGACCACTGTACTGGTACATCAGGACCGGGTATTTACCGGTTTCTTTAAAATCCGGGGGATAGATGACCCAGGCATTCAAAGAAGTGCTGCCGTCGTCAGCAAGGAATTGCCGGGATTCGATTCTCCCCCATTGATAAGAAGCCATTTTATCTTTCAGTTCCTCATTACTTTCAATATGGCTGAGCACTTTTCCATTATTGTCTATCAGTGTGAATACAGGGAGTTCGGTCATATTGCTGCTGTTGACCAAAAATTTCTTCATTGATGGAAATGCGGAAACCTTCACCCACCCATTGACTTTGGTCACCTTTCTTAACCGGCCGTCGCGGGTGGAAACAGCATAAAGATTGCGTTGCACAGGCTGGTCTATGCCTGCCGTAAAATAAACTTCTTCCCTTTCAGGGTCATAACCCGGCACCTGGTCTACATCATATTCTCCCTTGGTGATCTGCTTTACTTTCCCGCTGATACGATCCAGGAGATACAAATGATTATATCCATCCCGTTCAGACTGGAAGAGCATCTTCGCGCCATCACGGATAAAGACCAGCGGATCCAGGATATCCACATAATATTCATTATCATCAGTCAGTGCCGGTTGCGAACTATTCTTGTGTACATTATAAAACAAATAATCCAATTTATTCTGTAATCTGTTGAGGCGTAGTACACACAGTTCATCCTCGTTGGCCCATTGGATCCGGGGAATGTACTGGTCCGTTTCTGTACCCACATCTACGGTATGGCTCCTCCGGGTACCCACTTCATAGATGTGAATGCTGACTACGGAATTGTCCTCTCCTGCTTTAGGATATTTATATACATATTGTTCCGGGTACAGGCCATTGAACCTGGTCATGGCGTATTCCCTGACCCTGCTCTCATCGAAACGGTAATATGCGATTCGCTTACCATCCGGGGACCATTGATAGGCCTGTGTAAAGCCAAATTCTTCTTCATAGACCCAGTCGCAATTCCCGTTGATGACATAGTTCCACCTGCCATCCTGTGTGATCTGCTGTCGCTGCCCGGATGCAATATCGTATATATAAATATTATTCTTGTAAACATAAGCGATCTTGTCCCCTTTCGGGCTAAATGTAGCATGCAGGATCTTATCCTCGCTGATGGGGGTCATCTTTTTTGAATCCCGGTCATAGAGCATGACGTTATACAGGATGGACCTGCGGTAGATGTTTTCACCATTGAAAAAAAGTAATAGCTTAGATTCATCTTCGGAGAATACATAATCCTGTATATCTCCATCCGCCTGGCTTTCATCCAGGCTAAGGATTGTACCTGCTTTATTCCTGGTCTGCACTTCATACTGTACTATGGCCGCTACATTCTGTCCGGCGACCTTATCGGTAGAGATCGCAGTATAAAACCTTTCGTCGTGCAACGGGGTAAATCCGGGCACCTGTTTGATCGCAAATGTATTCTTTAAGAAAATATCTTCAAGTGTGATTTTCTTTTTCTGGGAATAGCCTGTTCCCGCCTGAAACAGGCACAGGCACATCATACCCAAAAAAACCGGGATAGGGAAAATTCTATTCATAAATAAATGCTTGATATTAAGTCCGGCAAATTAACTAAAAAAGTGCAGGCTTGCCCTGTTTTTAGACATACCGCGTGATTTCTCCTATGATTTCAGCATTTTCTTATCCCGGCCATAGATATCCGGGAGGTACCTGATCCCTGAACCCTTGGTATTGGGGGCTACTGTCAGGTAGATAATATATACAGGGATCTTCTGATCCAGGTTTTTAGACCTGGTCTTGCGGGTGGAGATGATGTGATCAATATTGCTCAAAGAGAAACTATCGGTACCGAGAATGAGCTCTGCCAGCTGTCTTGGATTTTCGGCACGGACACATCCCGAACTCAAAGCCCTGTAATTACTGGCAAACTGCCCCCTGTTGGGCGTATCATGGATGTAAATGGCTTCCCTGTTGGGCATATTGAACTTGATCTCACCCAAAGCATTCCGGGCACCGGGTGGCTGGGATATAGTATACTTCCTGTAGTTGGAACCGTTGACCAGATGTGTCACATCCCTGCCCCTGGAATCATACGCCCGCAGGCCTTTTCCGGCCAGGTAGCTTCCTCCTCTCCTGGCCACGCCGGGACCGACATCATTCTTGAGGATGGTCGGCGGGACGCCCCAGGGTGGATTGAAAACGATATTGGTCATCGGGGAACTGATAGAAGGTGTCGGTCTTGCCGTCTTTCCGACAATAACCCTCGAGTGAAATCGCTGCTTTTTATCTCTGAAATAATCCAGCTCCATCAATGGAATATTCACCCATACATAATGTGGTCCCAAATCCCTCGGTAATCTTCTCAACCTGTTCAGGTTCACCTGGAGTGTCCTGATATGGTCCTCCGGTTTGGTTTGCAGCATCAGGGTAGTGAACTCATCCAGTTTCCCGCTCTTTTTCAATCCAAAGAGCTCCTGGTATGCAGCTATTTTATCTGGGTCCGCCGGCAGTGTATCCGCACCGTTATCATATCCTCTGCATTCCTTATCGATCAGGAACATCAGTGAAGAATCCGCATTGAAATTATTTTTTACAGAAATATATTGCTGGTCTTGTGTCAAAGCTTTCCAGAACTTTATTTCTTCCAGGATCATAGCATACTCCGGGATATCAGACCTGAATGTATCAAAAGAAGGAAAGGAGTCGGAGTCCCAGCCTGCAAGGTAATGCGGTGCAAAGAAAACAGAATCATTCTCCACGAACCACTGATCATCGATGTGATCAAAATCCCTGCCCAATAATAATTCCCGGGCTACTGCAAGATAGAGCCCGGTCAGGGTCCGGTCCCAATCCAATAAACTATCGACGTCGATACCCTGCTCATTTTCCAGTTTCCGCAAAAGGACAGCGATCCGGTTTTTTTCATCTGTAATATGAATTCCCTCATCCTCCAGTTGTGCGACCCGGTTCAGTATTTCCTTAGTTCCTTTTTTCAGCCCCCTCTTATCTATCCATACAGGAAGATGTTCCCGAAGCTGATAAGTGTAATTCACATTAAAAGGCATATCTTTCAGATTCCGGGAAATGAATGCGGAATCCTTATCATTGATCGGGTGGAAGCGTTGGCTGCTTTTGCTTTGAAACGATGCTACATCCACAAAATCGCTCTTGAACAGATCCAATGACGTGCTGTCTCCGCAAGATGAGATCCCTAAGGAGAGCATAAAGAACAGGACAATAAAAAACAGGTATGAAATAGTCCTCTTGAAGTTCATAATGTGACAGGAAAAATTCAGCCACAAATTTATGATACATTTTAAATCATTTGCATTGAATGAATGCATATACCCAAAATCAGGTAGAAATACTTATTGAAAATATTTTCATACGGAAACATAAAAATATTGATCTGCCATTTAAGGATGATTCCTAACTTATTGACCTAATTTTGCCTTCCAGGAACAAGCAATACCTACATCATGAAGAAGAACTTTCCGGCAGTTATTAAAATATCATTGGTTCTGGTATATCTGGTCATCGTAGCGGGTGCATTGGTACGGATGACCGGATCAGGAATGGGTTGCCCGGACTGGCCCAAGTGTTTCGGCTATTACATTCCCCCTACCGATGAATCTCAATTGGAATGGCAGCCATCCAGGGAATTTAAGAAAGGGCAGGTCATTATCAGGGATGAACAGCTGTGGGTGGCCAATGCCGATTTCATAACCGGTCAGTCCTTCGCTCCCGAACATTGGTCGGTATATACCAAGCATGATTATGCCCAATTCAATGTCTACCATACCTGGACGGAATACATCAACAGATTATGCGGAGCCCTGGCCGGACTGGCTTGTTTTATCATGGCCGTATGTTCACTTTCCTATTGGCGCAGCAACAAATGGATCCCTCTACTGTCCTGGCTTGTCGTCTTTATGATGGGCTTTCAGGCCTGGCTGGGGGCTAAAGTAGTAGAGTCCGTACTCAGCCCTATAAAAATAACAACGCATATGATGGTGGCATTGCTGATCGTAGCTATGATCCTTTATCTCCTGTATATCGTCAGCAGGCATCATACTACCGGAAGAAAAGATAATGCTTTTAAGATCCTGCTGTGGCTCAGCTGGCTGGCAAGCATCATCCAGATCATCTTGGGTACGCAAGTGCGCCAGTTCGTGGATGACCGGGTAAAGCTATTAGGGGAGGACCGGATGCCGGAGGTTCTGAACACGCCGTTGACCAGTTTCTATATCCACAGGAGCTTCTCATTTGTCGTGGTCATTCTGGCATTACTATTATGGTGGCGCAATAGAAAACTGAACTTAGGCTATTCCCTGTCCGGCTGGATGATGCTGATGATCATTTTCGAGGTCGTCTCCGGTATCGCTATGTATTATTTCGGCTTCCCATTCGGCATGCAGACACTACACCTGGTGGCGGCATCCGTATTGTTCGGAATACAATTTTATATGCTCCTGGCCTACCACCGGGGGAACAAAGAACATATAGCAGCTGTATCCTAATGTGTCCTTCCGGAAATATATACCCGGTGCATGCCTTCTTCATTGAAAAATATCATCACGAAAAAATTAAGTAACTTCACCCTTCTAAATCATACAAAAAAGAATTATGGAAATCTGGAAATCATACATCGAGGAAAACAAACAAAGATTCCTGGACGAACTACTGGAGCTATTGCGTATACCATCGGTCAGTGCAGACAGCGCATACAAATCCGATGTGGCAAAGTGCGCAGAAGCGGTAAAGGGCTTTATGCTGGAAGCAGGAGCAGACAAGGCTGAGATATACCCGACTGCAGGGCACCCGATCGTATACGGAGAAAAGATGATCGACCCGTCCCTCCCCACCGTCCTGGTGTATGGCCATTATGATGTACAACCTGCCGACCCCCTGGACTTATGGGACAGCCCTCCTTTCGAACCGGTCATCAAAGATGGAAAAATATATGCCCGCGGTGCCTGTGATGACAAAGGTCAATTCTTTATGCACATCAAAGCATTCGAGGTCATGAACAAAACCAACAGCCTGGCTTGTAACATCAAAATGATGATAGAAGGTGAGGAAGAAGTAGGTAGTGTCAACCTCGAAACTTTTTTATCTGAACATAAAGACATGCTGGCAGCAGATGTCGTATTGGTATCGGATACATCAATGATCAGTATGGAGCATCCCAGCATAGAAACAGGTCTTCGCGGACTGGCCTATATGGAAGTAGAAGTAACCGGACCTGACAGGGACCTGCACTCCGGAGTATATGGAGGAGGTGTGGCTAACCCGATCAACCAATTGTGTAAAATGATCGCCTCTCTTCATGACGAAAACAACCATATTACCATCCCGGGCTTCTATGATCAAGTGGAAGAAACTGAGTCCTGCCGAAAGAGAAGATCTGAACAAGGCACCCTTTGACCTGGAAGCATACAAAAAGGACCTTCAGGTCAATGATGTATGGGGAGAAAAAGGCTATACTACATTGGAACGTACCGGCGTCAGGCCGACCTTGGATGTCAACGGGATCTGGGAGGATATACAGGTGAAGGAGCCAAGACAGTGCTGCCGGGTAAAGCCTTTGCCAAGATTTCGATGAGGCTGGTACCGCATCAAAGCTCGGATGAGATTGCCGGTCTGTTCAGCAAACATTTTGAAAGCATTGCTCCGGCAGGTGTGCAGGTCAAAGTGATCGCTCATCATGGGGGAGAGCCTGTCGTTACACCTACAGACAGTAAAGCATACCTGGCTGCAGCCAGGGCTATCGAGGAAACATTCGGCAAGGCCCCGATTCCGACAAGAGGCGGGGGAAGTATTCCGATCATCGCTTTATTTGAAAGCATCCTCGGGTTGAAAACGGTATTGCTGGGATTCGGCCTGGATAACGACAATATTCATTCTCCCAATGAGAAATACAATGTAGAAAATTATTATAAAGGGATCGAGACCCTTCCTTATTTCCACAAGTTCTTTGCTGAAAAATAAAACCAGCATGATACCAGCAAAAAGAGATGGCAATTGCCATCTCTTTTGTTATTGAAATAATATCATTCAGGATGGATATTAATTAAAGCCGTATATTTTTCAGGATCTCATAGAAACGGTATACATCCTCGAAGGTATTGTACATCGGAACCGGTGCGATACGGATCACATCAGGTTCCCGCCAGTCTGCAATCACACCGTTTTCACTAAGGATTTCAAATACTTCTCTACCGGCTGAGCCAAACAGCAAAGAGAGCTGCGCCCCCCTTTGCTCCGGATGACGGGGCGTGATGATCTGGAAATCCAAATGGTCCAGTTGCTTCAATAAAAATTCCATGTATGCAGTAAGGCGGACACTTTTCGCCCTCAGATCCTGAACAGAAGTTTTGTCAAAGATATCCAGGGATGCTCTGTGCGCCACCATATTGAAAACAGGGGCATTGCTCATCTGCCAGCTGGCAGCCCCTTTTGACGGGATAAAGCCTTTTTTCATTTTGAACCTGGTAGATTCGTCATTTCCCCACCATCCTGCCAGCCGGAAAGTACGGGGATCATTTTCCCCACTTCTCATGTACAAACATGCCACCTACACCTCCCGGGCCGCTGTTGAGATATTTATAGGAACACCAGCAGGCGAAATCAACTTCCCAGTTGTGCAATTCCAAAGGAACATTCCCGATCGCATGTGCCAGGTCAAATCCACAAAGCGCTCCCGCTTCATGGGTAGCCTGTACGATCTTCTGTAATGGATAATACTGTCCCGTATAATAATTCACCCCTCCCATCATCACCAGTGCCAGCTCTTCGCCACATTCTTTGATGGCACCCAGGATATCCTCTTCATGCAACGTAAACTCTCCTTCCCTGGGTACTAATTCTATAATGTCCGTCTCCGGGTCGAGGCCATACATCCTTACCTGAGTCTCCATAGCATACTGATCAGAAGGAAAGGCTCCTCCTTCCATAATGATCTTTCTCCTGTTGCCTCTGGGTCTGTAAAAACTTAACATCAACAAATGAAGGTTGACCGTAAGGGTATTGGTGGCAACTACCTCTTCAGGTTGCGCACCGACTATTTTTGCCAGGGACCTGGAAAACAACTGGTGGTAAGAAAGCCATGGATTCCTTGCCTGGAAGTGTCCCTCTACACCGAACTTTCCCCAGTCATTGAGCTCCTGCTCGAACAGGTACCGGGTACTGTTGGGCTGTAAACCCAGCGAATTTCCACATAAGTAGATGCAATCTTCTTCGTTGTGCTGGGGAAAGATAAACCGTTCCCGGAAAGCATGCAGTGTATCCACATCATCCTGGTCACAGGCATATTCTAAAGTAGGTTGGAAATCAGTAGGATTCACAGGCATAAATGATGTAATGATTTAAAAAATTAAAGGTAGAAAAAAATCAAAAAAGACAAAGACGGTTTTGTTGTAAATTCCATTTCCATTGATCCATCCAGATGATGGCAGCAGGTTCAAAACAGCGGACCGGATCCTTATCCTTCGGTATTGACCGCTTCTTTTTCAGGGGTCCTGCCCTGGGGCAGTATCCTTTTCTGGAATACCAGCAATGCGATCACACCTGTAGAAATGGATACATCAGCGACATTGAAGATCGGCTCAAAAAACGAAACGGCTTTCCTCCTACCATCGGCATCCACTCCGGCCAGGTAGTGTCTATGATAGGAAAGTACAACATGTCTACGACCTTACCATGCAGGAAAGAGCCGTACCCTTCTCCGAAAGGAACCCAGTGTGCTACTGTCTGTACCGTACTTTCGGAAAAGATCATCCCGTAGAATAATGAATCAATCAGGTTGCCCGCCGCACCTGCGAGGATCAGTGAAGCACAAATGATCAGGCCTTTTGTGCTGCCTTTCCGGATCAGCGTCCTGATGTAAAAGAAGCCAAAGACCACTGCGACCAGCCTGAACAGCGTCAGGATCAATTTACCGACAGAAGAATCGGAAAGTGTATACCCAAAGGCCATACCCTCATTTTCTATAAAATAAATCTTGCACCAGTCACCGATTACATTCGTAAATTCCCCGATAGAAAAATTAGTCTTGATGTATATCTTGGAGAGCTGGTCTACCAGCAGTATCGCTAGGATCAGTAAAATCGAATCTCTGTACTTCATGTATTTTTATATAGGTTCGAAAAGGTATAATGATGTATAGGGTTACGTGTATTTATTCTTCATCGTTCATCATCAGGAATGCCTTGATAAATCCGTCCAGGTCCCCGTCCATGACAGGCTGCACATTGCCTACTTCATAATCCGTGCGATGGTCTTTGATCATCTTGTAAGGATGGAATACATAGGACCTGATCTGTGACCCCCACTCTATTTTCTTTTTACTCGAATTGGCTGCGTCCTTAAGGGCTTCTCTTCTTCTCATCTCCTCTTCATAGAGCTTGCTTTTCAGCATTTGCATGGCTTTTTCCCTGTTGCCCAGCTGCGTCCTTTCTGTCTGGCAGACCACGACGATACCTGTAGGGATGTGGGTCAGCTGAACCTTGGTCTCTACTTTATTCACATTCTGGCCTCCGGCTCCGCCGCTCCGGGAAGTCTCCATGCGCACATCACTGTCCTTCACTTCTATCTCGATCTTGTCATCCACCAGGGGATATACATAAACGGAGGCAAAGCTGGTATGTCTCCTGGCATTACTGTCAAAGGGTGATATTCTTACCAACCGGTGGACGCCTGTTTCCGCTTTCAGGAAACCATAGGCGAAAGCACCTTCGAACTGGAAGGTACAAGTCTTGATACCGGCTCCATCTCCCCATTGCCAGTCGAGCTCCGTAACCTTCCATCCCTGCTTCTCACCGTACATCCTGTACATACGGGCCAGCATTTCGGCCCAATCCTGGCTCTCCGTACCTCCTGCGCCACTCGTGATCTGCAGTATGGCAGGCAGCTCATCTTCCGGCTGGCTGAGCGTACTTTTCAGCTCCAGATCTTCCATCTGGTCCATAACCGACAGGTACTGCTCATTCACTTCTTCTTCACGGGCTTCTCCTTCTTTCCAAAAATCAAACAAAACACCGAGATCTTCTATCTGTGCCTGGGCATTTTCATAAAGGTCCATCCAGTATTTATTGGTTTGTATATCCTTCAGGATCCGGGCTGCCCGTTCATTGTCATCCCAGAATCCGTCAGACATAGATAGTTGCCTGTCTCTTTCCAGGAGTCCTTTTTTCTCCTCGATATTCAAAAATTTGTAAAGGTGACCGATCCTGCTTTTCAGTTGCTGTAATTGCTCTGCTGTCATAACGATTGCAAATATACGCTGTAGGCGGTAAACCGGAGAAAGTAATCTTACAGCTCATGCACGAAAATATGATTAATCCGGATAATACAAATTGAGCGCTTACGATCAAAGAAATTATACCTGAGTAATAAAAGTAACTATCTAAAAAAACAAACCTGTCTTATTGAACTAATCCGAAATACAGACAGGTTTGTTGATCCATACATATCACATTCGACAAGCTTAATAGGAGAACAAAGACTTTTCAGACAAGTATTTTTGATTTTGAAAGGTTCGCTGGAAGTATTTTTAAAACGGATGGTTTGTACCATTACCGGGATTTGCGCTATAAATATAGATGAAAAATAAAAAGGAAATCATTGCTGATTTCCTTTCTCTAAAAGCATTGAAAGATGATTATTTGTTGAGGATCATCTTGGATGACTGGATCATACGGCCTTCTCTATCCCTGGCTGCAATGATATAAACACCATTCGCCAAACTGGAAAGGTTGTTGAACGTCACCGTCTCTATGCCTTTGTTCAATATTCTTTGCTCCATAACCATCCTGCCGGATATATCCAGGATCTGGATCCTGTCTAAATTTTCTCTTAATCCAACCGGGATCGCTACTGTTACAAAATTATTGGCAGGAGTAGGATATACCGTCATTTTCTTCATAGCGGTATTGATCTCAAACCTCTGTTCATTGTTATAATTCTGAGCGTTTGCATTCAACGACACCAGGCTCAACAGGCCGGCGATCATCAATGCCACTAAATATGTAAAAATTCTACTCATATACAATCCGGATTTATAATATTCCGACCAGGGATATACCCCGGGTCTCTTACAAAATTAGCGCTAATCTTTTAAAACACAAAAAATATAAGTATAAATTAATTTATTATTCATATTTTTAAGATTATCAGCACACACTCCAGCCAGCATACAGCTCAAACTCATTCATAAATTCATTCACTTCACCACGTACGCCGGTTATCAGACTGTCATTATCAGGATTGGTTAAAACCTGGTCCAGCCAATGTACTACCTGGGCCATATCTTTTTCTTTCAAACCTCTTGTAGTAATAGCCGGTACACCTACACGGATACCGGAAGTAATGAAGGGTGACTTATCGTCAAACGGCACCATATTCTTATTCAGGGTAATATCCGCCTTTACCAAAGTGTTTTCAGCCTTCTTCCCTGTGATATTCTTGTTTCTTAAATCAATCAATAAGAGGTGGTTGTCAGTTCCGCCGCTCACGATATCATAACCTTTGGACAAAAATGCTTCCGTCATTGCCCTGGCATTGGCCTGCATCTGGCGCCCGTATTGTAAAAATTCATCCTGAAGAATCTCCTGAAAAGAAACTGCTTTAGCAGCTATGACATGCTGTAAGGGACCACCCTGGACACCGGGGAATACAGCCATGTCCAGTAAGTTGCTCATCATTTTGATGTCACCTTTCGGCGTCTTCTCACCCCAGGGATTTTCAAAATCCTGCTTCATCATGATGATACCGCCCCTCGGGCCTCTCAAGGTCTTGTGTGTCGTAGACGTCACAAAATGACAGTGTTCGAACGGGCTGTTCAGCAGGCCTTTGGCTATCAATCCTGCAGGATGTGCGATATCGGCCATGACCAATGCGCCCACGTCATCCGCTACTTTACGGATACGTGCATAATCCCAGTCCCGGCTGTAAGCAGATGCCCCGCAGATGATCAACTTTGGCCTGAGGCTTCTGGCTTTGGCTTCAAGATCATCATAGTCGATCAGTCCATCTTCCTTCCGGACACCATAATGATGGGCATCATAATTTTTTCCGGAAAAAGCAACGGGAGATCCATGGGTCAGGTGTCCCCCCATACTCAGATCCAGCCCGAGAATGGCATCCCCGGGTTTCAGTACGGCCAGTTGTACCGCCATATTCGCCTGGGCACCACTATGCGGCTGAACGTTGGCATAAGCTACATTGAATATCTGCTTTAACCGGTCTATAGCCAATTGTTCACTTTTGTCCACTACCTCGCAGCCTCCGTAGTATCTTCTCCCGGGATAGCCTTCTGCGTATTTATTGGTCATCACATTGCCCATGGCTTTCATGACCGCTTCACTGGTGAAGTTTTCTGAAGCGATAAGCTCTAACCCTCTTTTCTGTCTGTCCCATTCTTCCTGAATCAATTCGAATATAGCCGTATCTTTTTGCATATTTGTCTGAATTAGAAATTTTTAATTAGATGAGGTGTAAAAGTAAATAAAATAAAGAATTGCTCCCGAAGATTTTTGCTTTATCGTACCTGTGATCTGTTTCTGTGATTACCGGACCAGGTCGACCACAACAGACCTGAGCACAGACATCCATTCAGAGATCATTCGATAAGTAATGACCCCGGTAAAAAAAATCAGGATAGCCGGCACGGGCATTGCCCATCACCTTCTAATCCCAGCATACGTCCCTATAGCCTGCGATTCTATCACCCGTATTTTCACGATTAAATTCATATAATTAATTTTTATTTGAATCGTCTGTAATCTTTGATAATTTTGCAGCAATTAAAAAAATAAAAAATGGATTTATTTGACAAATTTAGAAAAGACAGAGGTCCTTTAGGTCAATATCAGGAACAGGCACATGAATATTTTGCATTTCCAAAGTTAGAGGGAGAGATATCTAACCGTATGCATTTCAGAGGTAAGGAAAAGATCATATGGAGCTTGAACAATTATCTGGGTCTGGCTAATCACCCGGAGATCAGAAAAGTTGATGCGGAGGCCGCAGCACAATATGGGCTGGCCTACCCGATGGGAGCAAGGATCATGAGTGGAAATACGGACAAGCATGATGAACTGGAAAGAGTTTTTGCGGATTTTGTAGGCAAGGAGGATGCAATGCTCCTCAATTACGGATATCAGGGTATGTCTTCTGCCATTGATACCCTGGCCAACAGACATGATGTTATTGTTTACGATGCGGAAAGTCATGCCTGTATCATCGACGGACTGAGGTTGCACCCGGGCCATAGATTCAAATTCAACCACAATGACATTGCAGATTTTGAAAAGCAATTAAAAAGAGCTGCAAGACTGACAGAAGGTACTGAGGGCGGGATCTTAGTCGTAACTGAAGGCGTGTTCGGAATGAATGGAAACCAGGGCAGGGTCAGGGAAATCGCTGCATTCAAGAAGCAGATTCCGTTTAGATTATTTGTAGATGATGCCCACGGTTTCGGCACTATGGGCAAAACCGGATCAGGAATCGGTGAGGAACAGGATTGTATTGACGATATCGATGTCTATTTCTCCACTTTCGCCAAATCCCTTGCCGGAATAGGCGGATTCATTGCTGCAGACAAAGACCTGGTTTATTACCTGAAATACAACATGCGCTCCCAGGTATTTGCCAAATCCCTTCCTATGGCCATGGTCGTAGGTGGATTGAAACGGATGGAAATGATCAAGGCTCATCCCGAGCTCAAAGAAAAACTCTGGGAAAATGTTCACCTGCTTCAAAACGGGCTGAGAGAAAGAGGATTTAATATCGGGACAACGAATACGCCCGTCACTCCTGTACAGATGGAAACCGGTGTAACTGATGCTGCTCAGCTTGTGGTAGACCTGAGAGAAAACTACAATATCTTCTGCTCTATCGTGATGTATCCCATCATTCCGAAAGGCCAGCTGATCCTGAGGCTGATACCGACTGCCGTTCATACGGAACAGGATATAGAAGAGACGCTAAATGCATTCTCTGCAGTAAGGGAAAAGATAGAAAAAGGTCTGTATCCTAAAGAAATACCTGACGTATTCCAGATGGGTTAACTCGATCAATTCAAATATCCGGAGACTGTTTGAAAAGCTTCTTTTGTGGTCACATTAACCTTGTCGGAATGTGGCATGTATGGATCAACAAACCTGTCTGTATTGGAGTCAGCGCAACAGGACAGGTTTGTTTACTTCTGGACAGCTCCTTTTTTCCTATAAAGGCTATAACCCAAGAGGATATACCAGCGTATACCTAATACTGGTCAGGATTAACATTGACCGTAAGTCGTTTTTCACTGGCGATCCATAATCCCAGGAAAGTGATCAGGCCATTGATCAGGATCAGCTCTACTCCTATCTGATACGCGCTTAAATTCGACACCAGCATATTCAGCAGGTAAGTGATGACCGGGGCTGCCAGGGTGATGAAGAGTATGGCATATTTCCTTGTGATCACCCGTTTCGTAAGGATCCCAAACGCAAATAATCCCAGCAATGGTCCGTAAGTATACCCGGCTACTTCCATAATCAGGTAGACAATAGATTTATTATTGATCACCTTGAACATCATGATCAGCAGGAAGAAAACGATGGTGAAGACCAGGTGGACCCGCATACGTATTTTCTTTTTTTGCTTTTCCGTCCTGGTATGATCATCTTTAAGCTTGATCAGGTCCACACAGAATGAACTGGTCACAGCCGTCAATGCACCGTCAGCCGATGGAAATAATGCAGAGATCAAACCGATAATGAAAATAACGGAAATGAGCATCGGGAAATATCCGTTCAGTGATAACGATGGAAATAAATCATCCCCCATCACATTAGCAGTGCTTCCTGCCAGATGAAATGCGCTTCCGTCATATCCGCCACCATTTTTCATCGCGTATATATACAGCAATCCCCCCAGGAACAGGAATGCAAGGTTGACGAACAAAAGGATAAAGCTGAAGGTGATCATATTCTTCTTGGCATTGCGGACATTATCTACCGAGATATTCTTTTGCATCATTTCCTGGTCCAGACCGGTCATTGCTATGGTGATGAACATACCTCCCAGTATTGTCTTGAGGAAAAATGTCTTGGAATTGACATCAAAATTGAACAGGCGCGTATAGTCCTGCTGCTTTAACTCACCAAATGCCTCAGCTACCGAAAGGTCTAACTGTGAAAGAATAAAAATAATACAGGCCAGCAGGCTGATGATCATAAATGTGGTCTGCAGGGTATCCGTGATCACTATTGTCTTTACACCACCCTCGAATGTATACAGCAATACCATCAGCAGCAGGATCATAGATGTAGCCCAGAACGGGATGCCCATCTGCTCTAATAAAAACAATTGCAGTACATTCACCACTAAGTACAGTCTGGCAGTCGCTCCCACACAGCGGGAAATGATAAAAAAGAGGGAACCGATCTTATGTGCTTCTACATTGAACCGTTTACCTAAATAGGTATATATAGAGGTAAGATTGAGCCTGTAGTACAAGGGCAGCAGTACCGCTGCAACGATAAAATAACCGATAAAAAAAACCGATAACGAGCATATAGTACTCAAAAGCGCCATAAGGATACAAGCCTGCGGTAGCTTTACCCACAGTACCGGGTACCGAAATAAAGGTGACACCGCTCAGGCTGGTTCCGATCATCCCAAAGGCTACCAGCATCCAGTTACTTTTCCTGTTACCAATAAAAAATGAATCATTGTTACTTCCCCTGGAAGTATAAAAGGCGATACCCAGCAGCAATAAGAAATATGCCACGACTATACTGAGCAGTATAACGGAACTATCCATGAATGAAAGTTGTCTTGTTTTAAAAGGCTAAAATAGGAAACCCGCCACGCTTTTTGCAATTTATCCACTGATATTTTAAGAAACCGGAGCGGAAGCAGGAGTATATTTCATCCATTTTTTCCTCAGGATATAAATTGAAGAAAGCACAAAAAGCAGGCCCCAATATGCATATTCGGAAGTCCAGGCCCACCAGAAGTTTAAATGAAATACCTGAACGACAAGGGTTAGGTAAAGGACATACAGCAATACACAGCTGACCTCGAAAATCATGCTGATCCTGGTAGCGCCCAATCCGATCAGGGCATTGAACAGTACTGTAGCCATACATAACAAAACAGAAGAGCCGTAGATAACCCTGAGTCCCTGCATCGTTCTGTCCACGACGATATCATCGGTACTGAAATAAGGCATCAGGACATCCTTGGCTGTATATAAAAACAATGAACAGCCCAGTCCGAACACGGCACTTACCATCAATATCCTCTTGACAGCCAGCAGGACATCCTGCTTTCTATTCTGCCCCAAAAGATTACTCACTAGTGTATTGCTGGTACTGGCCAAAGCCCATCCGCCGATCCCGATCACGCCAAGGGCATTTCTCAGGATATGGGTAGCAGCGACTTCTTCCCTGCCCAGGTGCTCCATATAAATGAAGTAAACCTGCCATCCCCCGATGCTGAATATATACTGGAAAAACCAATGGAGATGAAATTTGTATGATCTTACAGATCACAACCGGGTCCCAGCTATCTCCCCCGATCAGTGCATATGCTTTTTGCCAGCGGTGGCCCAGGATCACCAAAACCATCACGAGAAAATATACGACCTCTCCAAGTACCGAGCCTATGGCAGCACCATTGACCCCCATCTCAGGAAATCCCATATTTCCGAATATAAGGACGTAGTCGAAAAATATGTTGACCAGGTTGCCCACCAAGGATCCTGCAAGCAGCCACATCGTTCTGCCCGTACTGATGAAGAAAACATTCATGAGCTGGTTGATGATGAGGAAAGGAAATCCCAGTAGGCGTAGATGTAAAAAAACCTGTGGCCTCCGATACCAATGTTTCATGGGTCAGCAGGGATTGGTACATGACACCTCCCATCATATAAGACACCAATAACAAGATCAAGGTGAATATGCCGCCGATGACCAATCCGTTCCTGAATGTAGCGCCATAGGCCTGAATGTGACGGGCTCCCGCACTTCTCGACAGCAAGACCAGCATGCCATTGCTCAGTCCATATCCGAGCCAGGTCAGCAATAAATAATAAACCCCCACCATCCCTATTACAGAAAGTGCATCGGACCCCAGGTGAGCTTACAAACAAAGTATTCGCCACAAAACCAACCTGCGGGATCATTAAAGAAAAAGAGATGGGTGCGGCAATCCGGAGAATATCCCTGTACGAAGGTTCAAACTGTCTCATGAATTCAAAACGTGTGCAAAGATATCTGAAAATACAATGTGGGGATAATAAAAAACCTGCCTGTAAAATCCCGTCCTGCCTGATGAATGAATAGGATCAGGGCATTTGATGATCTGGTTTCCCAGGGACACCGTATACTTTTCCGGCAGGATCGATAAAAAAATAGTCCATGAAAGAAATATTCTGGAAATTTGATGCATTCACAACCTGAAAGATCACAATCGTACTTTAAATGAAAATCATTAAGAGAATGATAATTATATTTTTGAGCACTATACTATTGTTAGCTATTGCCGCATTTATATTTTTGCAGCATCCCCAGTTTGGCAGGGCACCAAGCGGCAAACGGCTGGAGCAACTGCAGCAATCACCTCATTATAAAAATGGAAAATTTCAAAATATTCACTTTACCCCCACGATTACAGAAGGCTATTCCATGACAGGGGTGATCTACGACTTCCTTTTTAAAAAATTCCCGCACACCCGGCCTATTGATGCAATCCCTGCCGTAAAAACGGACTTACGCCATATTCCCATCACGGAGAATGTACTGGTGTGGTTCGGACATTCATCGTACCTGATCCAGCTTGATGGCAAACGCTTCCTCATAGATCCTGTATTCAGCGGCAATGCATCCCCTATACCCGGCTCCAATCAATCTTTTAAGGGATCAGATATTTATTCGGCAGAGGATATGCCTGAGATCGACTACCTGCTCATTACCCATGACCATTATGATCACCTGGATTATCACACCATACTGCAATTAAAGCCCAAAGTCAGACAGGTTATTTGCGGGCTGGGCGTGGGTGAACATTTTGAATACTGGAAATTTGACCCGGCGATCATTACAGAGAAAGACTGGAATGATTCTGTAGTGATCAGCGATGACTTTACGATATACACCAGGCCTGCCCGGCATTTCTCTGGCAGGAGTTTAACGAGAAACAATACACTCTGGCTTTCATTTGTCTTACAGGCACCCGGCATGAAATTATACCTTGGCGGGGATAGCGGTTATGATACCCATTTTGCGGCAATAGGGGAACAGTTCGGTGGCTTTGACCTGGCGCTTCTGGATAATGGCCAGTATAACCTGGCCTGGCAGGCCATCCACATGCTACCCGAAGAAGGATTAAAAGCTGCAAAGGATTTAAAGGCCAGGCGACTCTTCCCCATACATTCTTCTAAATTCAAACTGGCCAACCATTCCTGGGACGAACCGCTCAGGACCATTAATGAGCTGAATGACAAGGATGGCCACGCACACATACCATTGGTTACCCCTAAAATCGGAGAAATTGTCTATCTGAACGATACTACACAAACTTTTGGCAAGTGGTGGGAAAATATAAACTGATGTATTTATTATAAAAAAGCCTGAAACGCGGTGAGGTTGTAACGGGCAATGCCGGATGTCATTGTACGGGCTTCCTGCCATCCCTGCTACTGTAATTCAGGTTCCCGACAACACTCCCTCTTATATATGAAAGAATAATACATTCAAACCTTTACCGATCCGTTAATTTCCGTTTTGAGTTGTTTGTTTTCTCCCGGATCCGCTAATTTTGTATTTTTCCCTTCTATGAAAAACAAAATCCTTATCCTGCTCAGTGCTGTCCTGCTCAGTGCCCTGAATATAAAAGCGCAAACGATACTGCCCTCTGCTGCCGCAAAAATCAGTGCAGAAGAATTTGCAGCAATTCTTGAATCTCCCGAAGGAGACCAGTACCTTATCCTGAATACCGGTCCCGTCAATGACATCAAAAATGCCGTGAATATCGGGGCAGTAGAAGAGAAAAAAAATGTCAAAAAGCTGAAAAAGTATCTCAGGAACATCCCTAAAGACACCCCTATCGTTTATTACTGCGGATGCTGTCCTTTCGCCACCTGTCCGAACCTCCTTCCGGCTGCCAGGTTATTGGAGAAAATGGGGTTCACCAATTACAGAGCTCTGGATCTCCCTAAGTCTCTAAAGCTGGACTGGGTGGAGAAAGGGTACCCCATGAAGCATAACTAGAAAAAATTATTTTAATTTTTGGATCACTGCAGTGGTCGAATATCCTTCCAGTATGGGTATGATCTCCACCCTGCCGCCCTTAGCCAGTACCTCTTTTGCCCCCACGATATCGTCCGGTGAATAATCACCACCTTTGACCAGGACATCCGGATTCAGGCTCTTAATGAGCGCTAATGGCGTGTCTTCTCCAAAGACGACAACAATATCGACATATGCCAATGCCGCAAGGACCAGAACCCTGCTCTCTTCATTTTGTACCGGCCTTCCCTCACCCTTTAATGCCCTGACAGAAGCATCGCTATTAATGCCTACAACCAGTTTGGTACCTAAAGATTTCGCTGCAGCAATGCTGTGGATATGCCCGGCGTGGAGTATATCAAAACAACCATTTGTAAATACAACCGTATCAGATTTCATTCGGAAGCGATGACAGCTTTTGATTGCCTCTTCCTTACTTTGGATCTTATGCTGAAGTGCCGACAAGAGTGGGTTCATTTTCTTTAGGTTTATGAGGTGAGATAAAAGAAAGTGCTGCTAACGCCAGTAAGCCCAGGATGATGACTACAGCTGTCTGCATGGTCCATGAGACCCAGCCTGCAGCTATACCTGACACCGAATCTACATGGTAAAAGCTCAGAATTGCAGCGGCTACGGGTGGATAGGCGCCGATGCCTCCCGGTGTAAATATGATCGCAATACTTCCGAAAGCTGTTACTGCCATAGCCGGGATCCATCCCAGATGCTCCGTTGCAGACACAGCCCGGAATGCAACATATACCATCAGCACATAGAGCATCCACATACAGATCGTATACAATAGAAAAAGGAATTTATTCCTTACCTGAAAAATGCTCCTGAGGCCGACTAGTCCATTTTGGAGAATGGCTTTGAGCTTATTGTTTTTCATTCTCTTAAAAACAATAATGATCATTATGAATCCAATAAGCAGCAAGGCTGCCAATCCCAATAGTTTTCCGGTCTTCAATGCCCCAGCTCATCATAGAAAAACCGGGATAACAGGTTACTTCCGTATACAGAAAGGGTGTCGTACTCCAAAGCAAACACCAGTAAAAACAATATGAGCAGCGATAATACATCGAACAGCCGTTCCGAAATCACCGTCCCGATCGATTGCTCAAAAGGGACACCCTCTGTTTTCGTCATCGTACTGCACCTGATGATTTCTCCCAACCTGGGGATCAATGTGTTGGCCAGGTAACCCAGCAGCACAGATATAGTCGTGCTCTTAACCCGTGGCCGGATCCCTGAAGCCTGCAACAGCATTCTCCATCTTAGTGCACGCATCAGATGGGATAAAAACCCGACTATTATAGCATAGAACAGGTAGGCCCATTTTGTATCCCGGATTGCAAGCTTGATCTCCCGGATCTGTGTTCCGGTCATGGGACTGGTATTGCCAATAGATCAGGCCGAAAGCTATCAGAAAAAAAACAACTACCTGGATTATGGATTTTTTACTTGCATTCATATAAGATGCAGTTATAATTTATTTCCTTCTTTAGGGAAAATCACCGTAGGCTTGAACTTTTTAGCTTCTTCGAATTCCAAAAGCGCATAGCTGATTATGATAACGATGTCCCCTACAGCGACTCTTCTGGCAGCAGGACCGTTGAGGCATATTTTCCCGCTATTGCGTGGGCCTTTAATGATATATGTTTCCAGGCGTTCGCCATTGTTTACATTTACAACCTGAACTTTCTCATATTCGATAAATCCTGCCGCATCCATCAGATCTTCGTCGATCGTGATGCTTCCGATATAATTCAGGTCAGCCTCAGTTACAGCAACTCGGTGCAGTTTGGACTTTAAAACTTCAATATGCATATTCGAAATTAAATTTGCAGGTGCAAGTTACTTATTTATTATTAACTGCTAAATGCAAGGCATTGTTATTGTATTTGTATTTTTGGGAACTTGGACAGGCAATAATATCCGAACCCATCAAATGAATGACAAGCATATAATTTCTATTCCCGACAATAATTTTGATTTCCTCAGGCTACTTTTTGCAGGAATGGTGGCCATTGCGCATTTTCTTTCTTTATCCGGAGAAGATCATTATACCGAAATAGCAAAGTACTTTGATACAAACGTTGCTGTCAGGGGCTTCTTTATATTGAGCGGATGCCTGGTCTGCAGCAGTTTCTTGAAATCAGGCACATTATCCGGTTACTTTATAAAAAGGGCCAAAAGGTTACTTCCCGCATACATCTCTGTCGTACTCATTGCAGCTATAGCCCTCTGTACCATTTCAGAATATCATGTATGGGACTATTTTACGCACCCTCAATTGTGGCGATACCTCGGAGCTAACCTGGTTTTCCTGAATTTCAATCCAGCCTTCTCTTCCCGGGGTATTTACCCATAATCCATTTGATTCCGTAAACGGATCCTTATGGACCATAAAAATTGAAGTTTCTTTCTACCTGCTGCTGCCTGTATTCTTATTTTTCCTGAAGAAGACCCATTCATTAAAACGCATCAACCTGTCTATCGGCCTATTGTACTTATCCTCCTTTTTATATCGCGGCATGCTGGATCTTTTAATGCACAATGCCCCTCAATGGCAGCCGCTTTACAACCAGTTCCCTGCATTTACGGAGTATTTTTCCATTGGTATTTTCGCATATTATAACAGGGATTGGCTATTGCGGAACCTGTCTTTCCTGATCTGGCCGGGTATATTCATTTTATTGGCGAATTATTTTTTAGGTTTCAGCATTCTATTCCCTATAGGACTGGGTATTGTTATATTTTATTTTGCCTATATAGTAAGAAAGCATATCAGCATCCGGATAAAACACGATTTTTCTTACAGCCTGTACCTGGTACACTACCCCATCGTCCAGGTTCTCATTTATTCCGGTATGTATCACCAATCTATCTGGAAAGCATTCATTCTTTATACGCTTCTGCTGGTTATTTGTTGTTGCTTTTTCTGGTTTTGTATTGAAAGACCGTTTCTCAAAAGGAAAAAAGAACTGCCTAAAAAGTAAACAAACCTGTCCTATACAGACAGGTTTGTGGATCTATAAAGATCAAATTCAGACAATCTATATGACAATAAGAGACGTTACCTCAAAAACGTCTTTTGCATTCAGCCGGATCAGCGTTCTATGTATACCTTCTGGCCCTGGGTATGGGCGCCAAATTCAGGAGCATACATACATTGGACCGTAGAAATCCCGTTACTGTATGTACCGCTTGCATTCACGAACAGATCATATTCGAA
Source organism: Taibaiella sp. (assembly GCA_019739295.1). The sequence continues at coordinate 141,461 of JAHHDV010000026.1, read as the reverse complement.
CACGTGGGTGCCTTTATGGATGCGGTCAAAGAAAAAATTGACCGATGCATCAGATATGCTCCTGTAATACCCCAACCCGTTATTGAACTGGTAACCGCTCAGCACATCTACGGGTTCAAAAGCAGCAGCCCGCATATCCTTCAGGTGAACATATTCCAGATCCCGGTCTGTACGGATCACCACACGAACAGTAACCCTGTCTCCCGGTTTCAACGTTTCTGCTCCTTTCCATGCTACCAGCTCCGTACCTTTAGCGGTATTCTTCCTGATATACAGCTGCCTGGTGATATTCAGCGGACCGGAAGCTGAGGTCACCTTGTCCATATCTTCAAAGTACTGCCAATAGACTGCACCCCAGCTGGGCCTGCTCTTTGCCGTTTCAGGCTGGTCTACTTTTATCGTGATATCGCCCATCTCCGGCCTGACTTCGTTGGTTTCATATTTCTTCTTAAAATAACCCGTTCCCGCTTCAGCATTTTCCTCGGTGATCCTAATCTGGTTCGAACCCAGCCGGACCGTTACATCAGGCTGTGTGCCCAGCCAGTTCTCTCCCCTGGAAAGCAACGCGTAGCAGGCATCTGCCGTAGCTATGGTCGAACTCCAGTGCTGGGTCTGTTTTTGCTTCAGCAGCCACTTTTTCATTCCTTCTACTTCCTGCTCATATCCGCCGACCTCTGTAAAGGCCTCTATGATAGCTGCCTGTGTAGACACAGGGGCATCATACCAGTAGTACCCCCCTGTCAGAGATTTCCAGTACACCCCCATTTCCTCATTTTCATGTGAGGTTTCATCCAGGGACTGAACCAATAATCCGGCAGTCTTCCCGTCCCGGTTCCTCTGGGCTATGATGGCCATTTGCGATTTTTGAAGCAAAGGCAAATGGGTTGCCTCTTTCTTTGCTACCGAATAATAAAAATCGAAAACATCTTTCACCTTCGCACTCATTTCCTTTTCAGGAAAAAAGCTCCTCATATACATATAATTGAGGGTATAATAGTCTACTGAAGCTATCTTCTGCCAGTTCTTATTGTTCTTTTTCAGCTCTTCGAACTTTCTGACGATCTCCCGGTCTGTAAAGTCAAGCGCCTTATGCACATGATCAGCCAGGTTGTATCTTTCGAAATCGAAGGCTTCCATCTTCCGCAACTTACCCCAACCGGTGAGCATATACTGCGTGATGTATTCATCAGAACGCATGCCCTGGAACCAGGGCCAGCCGCCATCAGCATTCTGGTTCTGCCTGATCTTATCGATCCACCTTCGGATCTGGCTTTCTACTTTTTCCGTTTCAAACAATGCAGCGATCCTGTGCTTCTGCGCGGTCTCATCCTGCGCTTCCATTACCCAGGGTGTCTCCTGCAGCAATGCGGATTTGAGCTCATCATTTTTGGACAGGTTGGATAGCAGCGCCGCAGTATCCTTCGTTTTCCATTGTTCAAATGTGGTCCTGATATTCGGGTGGGAAGCCACTATCTTATGTGCCAGTGCATTGGCATAGACCTTGTTGAACATTTGCTCCGAGCAGTCATAAGGGTATTCCATCAGGTACGGCAATGCCTGAACGGCATACCAGGCGGGATTCGCGGTATATTCAAAAGTATATCCATAATGGGTCAGGGATGAGGATTGGTTTTCCCGGAATTGCTTCCAGTCATAATGAGCTTCCCCTGACCCGCTGACAGACAGCACCATTGATTCTGTCACGAATACCCGGTTGGTAAGAACGGGCACCAGGTGCTCTTCCCCGTCCGAGAAATTTCCCGCCTGTGCACGGATACGTACCAGTACCGGTCCTACCCTGTCTGAAGGGACTTTAAGCGTCCAGGAATACTCCCGGGTGTTGCCTTCCGGGAGTGCAAAGGAATGTTGCTTATGGGTCAATTGGAACGGCTCCTCCAGCGGCAACTTGGATTCGGGATCGATCATTTCTATCCACACCTTTCCGGTCAAATCCTTTTCCGACAGGTTGGAAACCTTAGTGCTGAGGATGACCTCATCATTCTGCCTGAAGAACCGCGGCATATTGGGCTGGACCATCAGTTCTTTCTGGCTGATGATGCTGCCTTCCAGGAATCCTGTTTTCATATCCCGGGTATGCGCATATGCCATCATTTTCCATCGGGTCAGGGATTCCGGAAGCGTAAACCGCAGGACCACGTTCCCGTCTTCATCGGTTTTCAGATCAGGATAAAAATAAGCCGTCTCCCGGAAGTTGGTCCGCAGCCGCGGTTCTGTCCCTTCAGTCACCGTATCCGCCTCTATCTTATCCGCCACTTCCTCCTTTGCTGTTTCCAATGAACTTTCCTTGGTTTGCCGGTTCATCATATTCGGGGCCGAGGCCATATCCATTTGAATATTTTCGGCAGAACCTACATATTTTTCCCTATTTATCATTCTATATCCCGAAATGACAGGACTATTATTCCAGTATTCATTCGAAAAAAGAATCAGATTTGCATATCGCTTATGCATCCTTTTATAGGCAAATGTATCTGCATCGTATCTTTTCTTATTGGCCTGGTTAAAGCTAAAATTATTAGTTTGAAAATTAAAACTACTATAGTAGCTTCTATAAATAGCAGTCGCTTCTGCCCAAGAATGTGGGCGGATTGCATCCAGTGAAGCATCATACAATACCGAAACCAGTTCAGCTGCTACCTGTTCCTTCTTGTCCCCTTTGATGGTCATAGTCCATTGCTCTTCATCCCCGGGCTGTAGTTTATCCCTGTGGGTAGCCCAGTGCTATATCCAGTTCCTTATTGCTCCATGGGACAGGTATATAAGCCCCCAAAGGAAAGTACCTGTTATTATGTACCGTGAAGCTCTGGTATTGTATACCACCCCTGTCCCCCTCCTGGATGCTGCGCTTGTAAGTATGAGGTTGTACCAGCCGGACCTCTTCTTTACCCGGGCTTCCTTCAAATAAATAAATGGGTTGTTTCATTCCGAAAACAGAACCGATATTCAGATCCAGCTGCGCTTCAGGTTCATATTGACGCTGATCCGCCATCAGTACCAGTTCTTTTTTCAGCATGGGTCCCCAATTGCTGATCAAATAAATGAAAGATCTTTTTGTCTTTTATTTCCCGCCCGTCCATCGTCCTGGCAATGACTTCAACCTGGTAAAAGCCATTTTCTTTAAACCGGGAAAGTTCGATATTGGGCCTGCCATCTTTCAGGCTTATATTTTTTAATTCCTGGATCAGGCCTGAAGTCCTCCAGGAATAAGGATCCGACTCATTTTCATACTCGTCGAATGGGAACAGCTTCCTGAACGCCTCCTCATTATATTGCTGGATCTCCGGTTTTTCCCAAAGGCGGGAACGGAAATATCCCGGGTAGTCCAGCCTGGAGATCCGAATATCCACAGGTACATCGACATCCTGGCCATTCAGGTTGCGCACGGAGAACTGTACCTCTTTCAGCTGCTGCAGGTTAACCTGGTCCCCGAGTCCTGTTTGTAAGGTAAACGGATCAAACCCTGCACTGATGGAAATATGCTGCTGGTGTGTCTCACCGGTGATATCGGTGACATCAACATATACCTTATAATTGAAAACGGCCCCCGTCTTCCTTTTTGGCAGCAGGGTCCGGAAGCAGTTCAAAGGGTATCTCAAAAGTCCCGTCCTGCAGGGTAACCGTTTCTCCTATGGCGATTACCTTTGTTTCTATATTCCAGATACTCTTATAGTACAGCCAGGGATAGGGCAAATACCCGGACCTGACTACCCTGTATTTTACTTTAGCATGATCCAGGCCTACACCTGAATAGCTCTCCGCCTTGCCTTTTACCCTAACCTGCTGATCCAGGGCATAGCCGTCTTTCATCTTGTCGAACTCCACGAAAAACAGAGGGCGCTTATATTCCTCCACACTTACAGGAAGGTTCGTCTGCTCATCACTGATGGTAAAAACACCATTCATCAGCCCTTCAGGCAGGATAAAACTGGCCTGGTAGGATCCAAACTCATTGGTCCTTACCTCCACTTTGCTTACTTCCTGGTAATTGGCATCACGCAGTACCAGGGTTACAGTTTGCCCGTTTCAGCGCCTGAAATTCAGAATGAGTAAGCTCTTCATACAAAACCCCTTTAACCAATATCGTCTGCCCGGGCCTGTAGATACTTCTATCTGTAAAGATCAGGGACCTCCTTTTGGATTCATCCGGCTTATTGTAGTCATAAAAATAATCATAATCTCCCCCGGATAATGTATCTTCTCCCTTACTCAATAAATATTGTACTTCAGTATATTGGGAGCCTGCATTTTTTCATCTGGAAAGATCCGTCATTCTGATTCTGATAAGTATCCAAAGGTCTTAATTCATACTCCTTTGATTTCTCATTGTATTTCCATTGGAATAGCTTTACCTGTACATTATCCATAGCACTGCCATTGTGCCTGTCCAGCACATAATAATCGGATCTGCCTTTCCTGCCAGCTCCTTTGATCACTGCCATCTGACTTACCTGGAAACTCTGATAGATCAGGTTCTGGTCAAGCTGTGCGGATATATCCCGGTCATTGACTACCAGGAGGTAAGCACCGGACGGAAGGCCCTCCAATAGGACTTCTGTACTGTGATCCAGCAGATCTTCAGATTGTGGTAAGCTGGCTTTCCAGTGTTTGACCGGTTTCCAGTATTTGGAAATTTTAGAGAACTTATAAGGATATCTTTCAAGATTCAGCTTATCCGTATGGGGTAGCTGGTACACGGTGAAACTGAGTGAAGGAATATTTTTATAATCAACCCTGATCTTTGCATTCTGATCCGGGAGCAGCTCTTTCTCCAGGGTAATTTCAATATTGCTCCTATAAATAACATTCAGCAGATCCATTGCCAGGCTTGCAGCTTCTGTTCTTGCATATTTATTTTTTACATCCGTAAGCTGGGCCGCAATTTCCTTCATAGTCCATACCTGGGGGTACCTGGGGGGATTTTTGGATCCGGCCTGATCCTTCAGCAAGCCCAGTGCACGAACATAGGGGATTTGCCCGGCTGCGTGGTTTTTATATTCCTGGTACAGATCCCATAATGCCTGATACATCCATAGATCCTTCCTTTCGTCAGTAGTCTTTTGGTGGACATATGCCAACCTGTCCATATCCGCTTCGATCAATGCTGCCGTATTGCCCTGTGACAAATGAAATGAAACCAGCTGCTGGTAAACTTTAAGGGTATGGATCTCCTGGGCATGGGAATCGACTCCTTCCCGGACCAGGTCCATCCTTACAAAATCTTCGGGAGAAGAAAATAAAGCCTGATTATTAAAATTGAATTCATGCAATGGCTCTATCCCTGAAAGCCCTGCATTGCTGAAAAACTGGTTGGCCCTGTAGGCAAGAATATCAAACAATGTAGGCCTCAGCTCTTCCGTGTGTTCACTTTTGGTCAGAATAGCTGAGTATTCCTTAACAGAAATCCTTTTCAACTGCTCCGCAGGTGCCAGAGAAGCATTATATAACCCCGCAGATCTGATCATAAAACTGGTCCGATGACCATTCCTGGAAATCATCCGGAACCGTATTCTGGCCCGTACGCTGCCTGATCTCATACCCATGATGGTAATAATACTGCTGCAGTAAGAATGCGGCAATGCTCTGCCATATGGCTCGGTGCACCGGGTCCTGTGTACCGGTGACCCTGGCGAATGCCTGGCGGATCAGCGCCGTATCTCCTTCAGCTTTAACCTGGGAAAGCACCAGCTGGTACATATCCATCTTCAGGTATTCATCCCGGTCTGAGGAGGGTACTTTATCCCTGATCTGCTGGTTAAAATATTTCTGGGCAGACTCCGGAAGTTCCCTGTCGATCAGGCTGTCTACAACCTGGTAATGCTTATCCCAATCCCGGTTTTGTGCTGTCATAGATGAATAACAAAAAGATAAAAGAAAAGAAAAGAGCAATGCCCCCGGTAGGGATCTATGAAAGAATGTCCTATACATAGAAGGAAAATTTTAAATACTAAACTTTAAATATACCTCAATTCCACAAAAATATAGGTCAGATTGACTTAATTTAGCAGCAGCAATTAAATTTAACACTACCGTATTATGCAAAAAATAGTCGCAATCCTCTGTATTGGTTTAGCCATATGCAGTTCTTCGGCTTATGGCCAGAAAGTACAGATACCCAAGCTGCAACGATACTTTTGTTCATGCTTCCCTCGTGAGTAAAAACACAATATGGGAACAGAAAGGCTATAAAATACATACTACTAAGAACCTGCTGATGCTGAATGGCGGTATCCAGCCAGTAACCTTGGAAGTAAAAGCAGGAAAACAATATGTGGTCAACTATATTCCCCAGCCTTCTTCCAAGAAAGTCAAAATGACCATTGTGGACAAAGACAATAAAGAGATAGCTGAGACCAAGGGTAAAAAGGGGGAGCAGCTGTCGATGACTTTTACCAGCAGTTATGATGGTGTGTATTACATTTTTCTCTCTCAAAAGAGCAAAGGTGTAAAAGAGATCTGTGGCGGCATCAGCATTCTGGAAAAGTAGGTTCCATACAACTCAGGTGGTCTTTACTTCATTCTTCCTGTTCGTAAAAGGGCAAATACAACTGTCTTCATAGATTCCTGCCGGTACCAATTAAATCCAGTTTCTTACATTTGAATTCTAAAGAGTCATCTCCTTGCATTCAAGTCCTTTTCAATCCCTCATGGGGAATTCTGTATCGCTGTTTGCCATCAGGGTCGTTATCATACTGGCCAGCTTATGGGGTATGGTGTACTATGCCCGGGAGCTGGATAAAGCCACTTACCAGGTTTACCAGTTTTTTAGTCATTTCCCTTTCCGTGTGTATCGCCCTCGGAAGCCTGGGTATTGGTTTCTGTTATTTATAACTTTTCCCCGGAAGGGTTTAACAGGTTCCTGCATTCATTAAAGCGGCCCACCCTTTTTTTATTTCCTCGGCTGGATCCTGTTGCTAAGTATTATTTTCCCCTGGATCATCCGTACCCAGACAGGTAAAATGTTTGAGACGGGGATACCGATGTTGTTTCTCCTGTGCATGTTTTCGATTATTTCCTTTCTCCTCGAAAATATCCTCCTCATTTACCCTGCCAGGAAAGTACTTTTCCCGACAAATCTTGTCTATGCTGTCATCTGGCTGAGCGCTCACTATATTTCTTTGGATCATCACGGTCTGGATATGAATCAGTTCATCCGGATCTGGATCATTATTACAGCTTTAAAATCTTTCCTGTTATTTTTTGTACTGCGGGCTCAATCAAAAGAGTCGCCGCACCCCCTGGCTGACCTGTCCGGAATCCAGGCCGACCGGAGAACGTGGATGCAGCTCGGTTTTTACGAAGTATTCCAGCTGGTGGTCAAGCAGGTCGATAAGATGCTGATCCCGTTCCTGACATCTGCAGAGGCTGCTGCGAATTATTTCAACGGAAGGTTTGACATACCTGTATTGCCTGTCATCCTTTCCTCTGTACGCAATGCTGCATTGATCCAGTTAGGCAGGTCAGGATCAGATGCGCAAACAGCCGTCAGGATCATTAGGAATACCTTCGAACTCCTGAGCAGTATAGGCCTGGCTGTCGTCATCTTCGGTATTGTATACAGTACGGAAACTGATTACTGTCGTATTTACAGACAAGTATGCTGAATCCATCCCCATCTTTATCTGCACCTTACTGATTCTACCTGCGCAGTTCTGTATTTCCCTTGCTTACGTATTACAATTCAAAGACAAGGCAAATCTCATCAACAGGGGGGCATTTATCGACCTGGGATTAACGTTAATCCTATTGTACCCATTCTTCCGTTTATGGGGAAATATGGGCATTATCCTGTCGGTAGTGGTCAGCACCTATGTTCAATCCCTATATTATCTGGTACATGCTTCCCGGGCATTGCGGTCCAGAATACTATCCTTAATCCCGTGGAGCAGCTATATATGGAAAATGATCATTTTCACCCTGATCGCAACCGGGTGTCATTATTTTGGTGACTGGATTTTCGCTCCGTCCTTTAACCTGATATCGGGCACTATCGTCGGCGGCCTTGTGGTATGGTACAGTTTCAGATGGTACAGGAAGAACGAAGCCCACTCCCTTCAGCCCTGATTAGGAATTATTTAGTATCCGGCACATTATCTTTCATCAGATTATCTTTAATTTTACCAAAATGCACCATAGCCAGTCAACCGAATAGTTGATGGATTACCTTATCCGTTTATGATTGAAAACAAAAATTTAATAGACCAGGAAGTAAAGGCCATATTGATAGGTGTGATCACTCCTGACCAGACCGAGACTTTAGTGGAAGAGTACCTGGACGAGCTGGCCTTCCTCGCAGAAACTGCAGGGGCCACGGCGGTCAAGAAATTCTACCAGAAATTAGCACATCCTGATACCAGAACATATATCGGAAAAGGAAAGCTCCAGGAAGTCAAAGATTATATTATCCGGCACCAGATAGAACTGGTCATCTTCGATGATGAGCTCAGCGGATCCCAGATCGGCAATGTAGAGAAAGAACTGAAAACAAGAACTATAGACCGTTCGGACCTGATCCTGGACATTTTTGCCAGGAGAGCCAAGACTGCCCAGGCTAAGACCCAGGTAGAGCTGGCACAGTACCAATACATCCTTCCGAGGCTGAGAGGTATGTGGACCCACCTGGAGCGCCAGGGCGGGGGTATCGGGTCCCGGGGTCCTGGAGAAACGGAGATTGAAACAGACAGAAGGATCATCAAGGATAAAATAGCCCTGCTGCGAAAAAGGCTAAAGGAGATCGACAAGCAGTCTGCCACCCAAAGAAAAGAAAGAGGAGAGCTGATCCGCGTGGCCCTAGTAGGCTATACCAATGTCGGCAAGAGTACATTGATGAATACCCTGAGCAAATCGGAAGTCTTTGCAGAGAACAAGCTATTTGCCACATTAGATACGACCACCCGGAAAGTAGTATTCGAACAGACTCCTTTTCTCCTGAGCGATACGGTCGGGTTCATCCGGAAGCTGCCCCATCATCTCGTAGAAAGCTTTAAGAGCACTCTGGATGAGGTAAGAGAAGCAGATATCCTGCTTCACGTGGTAGACGTCTCTCATCCTCAATATGAAGAACAGATAGGAGTCGTCAACGAGACATTGCAGTCCCTCCATGCCGCGGACAAGCCTACGATAATGGTTTTTAATAAGGTCGACCTGTATGCGGATAAGTATTTTGACCCCTGGCTGGACGATGAAGTCAGGAATGATCTATTGAAGCAGCTGGAACGAAAATGGGATAACCTGACCCATGGCAATGCGGTATTTATCTCTGCTTTGCATAAAGAGAATATCGATCATTTCAGGGAGTTCCTACTCCATAAGATCAAAGAGGAATATGAGAAAAGATATCCTTACCTGACAAAATTCTACTGATTAAAAAAGGGCTGATATGCTCAGGAATATCAGCCCTTTCCATATGACCATCCGGCAGCGTTACTATTTACGGATCATCATAGGCACATCATAAGGCTCTTCGAATGCCCGGTAGCTCAGCTTCTTCAGTACTTCGAGCCAATCTTCATTTTCATTCAGGCAGGGGATATAATGATATGCTGTCCCCCCGCTTTCTCTGAATGTCCTGGCTCCTTCCATTTCTATCTCTTCCAGTGTCTCCAGGCAGTCTGCAACAAATGCAGGACAGATAATGACCAGTTTTTTCACACCTTCTTTCGGCAGCCGTTCAAGCGCTTCATCAGTATAGGGTTCCACCCATTTCTCTCTTCCCAATCTGGACTGGAAAGTCTGGATGACTTTATCTTCCGGCAGATTCAGGTATTTTGTTATCGCCTTTACCGTTTGATCCGCCTGGTACAGGTAGCAGTATTGATTATGAACGGGATCCGCATTCTCTATGCATTGATCCAAACTACCAAATCCTTCATGCCCGTATTTGTAAAAATGACGTTCGGGAATGCCATGGAAAGAAAAGACAATCTTATCGTAATCAACGGGAAGATGCTGACGGATATTCTCCGCCATCACACGGATATAATCAGGATCAGCATAGAAAGGCCTGACAATATGCAACCTGACCTGAGGAAAATATTTAGCCTTTACTTCCCGGGCCTTTGCCACTACGGTCTCTGTCGAGCTCATAGCGTATTGCGGGTAGAGCGGCACTACAGATATCTCAGTGACACCCTGGTCCGCCAGTTTCCTGCATTGCAGCTTTGATAGACGGGTTCCCGTAACGCATCCCTAAGGATACGGGCAGGTCAGTCAACTGACGCAACTTTTCCTTTTGTCTTTCGGAGATCACGATCAGGGGGGAGCCTTCCGGCCACCAGATCTTTCGATAGGCCTCGGAAGTGCGCCCGGGACGGGTTCTGAGTATAATACCTTTGATCAGGATGGCACGCTTGATATAATGATAATCGATCACTCTTTTGTCCATCAGGAATTCATCCAGGTATCTCCTGACATCAGCTACTTCTGTGGAATCCGGTGATCCCAGATTGACCAGTAATATTCCTCTTTTGCTCATAATGACTATTTATCGCTTAGCCGCAGGATATCCGGATGCACGGCACGCCGGAATTGATTCAAGGGAACTGCAGCAAAAAACCAGACAAAGATAAAGCACAATGTCCGGATTCAATTTTATTCATTTAGATTTGTAGGTTTACCTTTCAGAAATGTCACCATATTGTCCATCCAGAAAATCCGTAAATATTTACCTCAGTCTCTGTACCTGCTGGTGGATCATCGCATTTATCTTTGTCGGCACCCATCAGCCGGTAGAGATCTTCCGGCCACTGAACATCCATATTTCTGATTCTGTAGATACCCTGATGATGTGGTGGACACAGATGGGAGAAGGCATTTTTATAGCAATTATGGGCATCATGGTAATCGTACTCAGAAAGGATTTCCGCAAGCTCCCGGTTATCCTGCTGATTGCCCTGATGCTGACCCTTCCTTCATTGGTTACCAATATCGTTAAATCACTGGCCGATGCGCCCAGACCTTTGACCCTGTTCGGGGCAACAGACTGGATTCATTGGGTAGAAGGATACAAAAATAATTTTCACAGAAGCTGGCCTTCAGGTCATACTACCGGTGCGTTTTCTGTCTTTTTCGTACTGACATATGCATTGAAAGACTCCTCCAGGTGGTGGGCGGTCTTATTTTTCTTCTGTGCATTGATGACCGGGTTTTCAAGAATTCAGCTGTCACAGCATTTTTTCGAAGATATCCTGGCCGGCAGCATTATCGGCACCGCTGTTCCCTATTTTCTGGCCTATGGATTTCAATTTGTAAAATGGGGAAGAAGCCATCCTGAGACCAAATAAAACCATCAAAATTAATTGCTTCGATATAGCAAGAAAATTACCCGCGACGCTTTCCTTTCCTGGAACCAGAGGGGGAAGAAGGTGTAAAAGCATAACAGGGCACCTAAAATCCGGTCAGCTGTTTCATACCCTCCGGTATCTGAGTATAGGTCCGAAGCGTCGGTTTTCCAATGCTCTTTTTTCGCACTATGCTCAGCAAGGCCCAATGGATCATGGACTGTTTGATTGCCATTCCGGATAAAAGACAGCGGAACGGAGGGACCTGATTTTTATAAAACAGTGTCTGATAAGTAAACAAATAAAATCTGAAATCCAGCCTGTCTTTAATGATTAAAAAACGGCTCCAATATGTGGAGCCGTTTTTATATATTCTGATCTTTTATGTTTTAGAATTTCGGACAGGCGAAATTGTACTTCTTTCTTTGGTGCTTGGTGAATAAGCCGTTATAAATGAGGCTCACTTCGTATGCTCCCTGGTTTTCGGTCATCACAGATGCATTGGATGTCGTTACATCAAATGTAAATCCGAGCTGGAATTGTGTCCACTCCAGGCCTACATAAGGAATCAGCGCATCATTGTAGCGGTACCATAATCCTAAGTACAATACAGTGTTACCCACATCTTCCCTGTGCTCGGGATTCAGGATAAAGCCTGTAGCAGCACCCAGCAAAATTTCCTGGGCAGGTCCTTGTTGCTGGAACAAACCCGAACCAAAGATAGCAATGTTAGGATTCAATTCAGTTGATCCTCCTACATATACGCTGTACCTGGAATTGATGGTAACATTGGCACCATCTCCTGAATTCAGAAATTTCTCCTGAGGGTTGGTCAGGTGGAAGTAAGAGACACCTGCATACATCATTGACCTCTGGTTGATCTTGCCGGTATACAGCAATCCTGCATTAAAATCCGGATAGCTGACATCCTGATTGCTGAACTGCTCATTGGTCGGAAGATAAGATTCAGGCATCCTGGGATCCAGCTGATCTGCAAATGTCAGTTTAGAGAAGTTTATACTTTTATTTACAAATAAAGCCTGTACACCAAGGGATACCATATGGTTCTTCTCTACACCCAAAGCTTTATGGTAAGCAAAAGACAGTCCTGCGGTCATATTCTGTAATGCCCCTGAACCTGCTTTATCGTAAAATGCAAGAACTCCTATACCGATCGCATCACCTTCCGGGAGCCTGCCCTGAAGAATAGGCATGTCATAAGAGATCGCACCGGTTATATACGGGTTGGAACTTACAGAATAGTTTTGGGTACGGTAATTAGCCGCTACCCTGTAATCTCTGTTGATCAAGCCTGTCTGGGCGGGGTTCAAAGTAAGTGGTGAAGCATAATACTGTGAAAAGTGAATATCCTGAGCTACCGCAGACAAAGAAGCAGCCAGCGTAACACTAATCCCGAGTAATAATCTTTTCATATTGAATATCAATTAAATAATAAAATAATAGAGTCCCTAAAATCAAATTTGATACAATAATAATCCTTTTTTTTTACATTTTTCTAACTTTATAGACATATTTTTAAAAAAAAAGGTTAGGATTGTTCTTTACCTCCAAAACAAAGGTCGCCGGCATCCCCCAAGCCGGGTACGATATATCCTTTTGCGGTCAGCTCATCATCGATCGCCCCGGTCCAGATATGTACCTCCGGGTATTTTTTACGGATCAGTTCTATCCCCTGCGTAGAAGCAATGGCAGAAACCAGGTGGATCACCGAAGGCCTGCCTAACTTCAGTAATTCGGATATACCCAATGCCAATGAAGCACCTGTAGCCAGCATGGGATCCGACATGATCAATGTCCTGCCCGTTATGTCAGGAGCGGTCAGGTATTCCTGGGCGATCTCGAATGTCCCGTCTTTATGGTGCTTGCGGTATGAAGCCACAAATGCACAGTCGGCCTCATCAAAGTAATTCAGCAGCCCCTGGTGCAATGGCAAACCAGCCCTCAGTATGGTCGCCAGGACAGGCTGTGTCTTTAACTGGTCACACTCCAGTTCCCCGAGGGGTGTGGATGTCATAGCCCTGTCATATTCGAGCTCTTTGCTGATCTCATAGGCTGTCACTTCTCCCAGTCGCTCGAGATTTCTCCTGAAACGCAGACGATCACTCTGTATCCGGGTATCCCTGAGCTGGCGTAACCATACTCCTACCAATGAATTTATTTCACTTAAATTATAGACCATAGCTGATAATATTGCTAACTTTATATTCGTTTTGAAACCATAGCAAATATAATCAGCTAATCGCCGGTAACAAAAAGTCAGGCATTAAACTTTTTATTTTTTATTTGTTCTATGCTCATTGGTGAGCAGCAACCCTATTCCCTATGAAAAACCCTCCATTTAAATTATACTTATTTATCCTGACAGGGATACTCAGCATTCCGCTGGGGTCAATAGCGCAGGATGGCCAGCCTCCTGCCGGCAATACGGAGACCATAAAGGCAAAAATCATCGGAGATGATACTTTCTTTGTTTATCCTTTGGAAAATGTAGATGTGTATGCCACCAAACTGACCCCGGAGCAGCAGAAATACTGGTGGAATCTCCGGAATAACGTGATCAAAGTCTATCCCTATTCCATACTGGCATCCAGGATCATCGAGGAAATAGACAGGGAAACTGCAGGTATGAGCAAAAAAGAAAGAAAAAAGTACCTGAAAGCAAAGGAAAAAGACCTGAAAGACAGGTACAAAACAGAACTCAAAAACCTCACGATGACACAAGGTAAGATCCTGGTCAAGCTGATCAACAGGCATACCGGCAGGGATGCATACAGCCTGATCAAAGAGCTGAAAGGAGGGGTATCGGCCCGGCTCTCGCAGACCGGGGCTTTCTTCTTTGACAACAACCTTAAATCGACCTATGATCCCTACCATGAGGACAAGGATATAGAGACCATCGTCCGGGAGATCGAGTCCCAGGGAAAGTTCAGGTAAGCTTTTCCCTATATTTACCCGTTTTCACAGCTTTCCCTACCTTTGCGGAACTTCTTATATCAGAAGTTGCTTTGACCGTACCCCGATGACCTGCCGGCTATGAACAGTATAAGCTAATGCTTCCGGCGGGGCCGGGAAGACGACACTTTTGAGATCGCTTATTTAATTGTAATGAACCAACACACACACCCTACAGACATCCTGGCCATTGGTGTCCATCCGGACGATATAGAACTGGGCTGCTCCGGTATTCTGATCAAACACGTCCGTAAAGGTGCCCGGGTAGTCATCATAGATCTGACCCAGGGCGAATTAGGCTCCAGGGGAACCGCCAGCACCAGGTATGACGAAGCCGCCCGGGCAGCCCGGGTGATGGGAGTCCGGGAAAGAATCAACCTCAAATTCAGGGACGGTTTCTTTGAGAATAATGAGGCGCACCAGCTGGAACTGATCAGACAGATCAGGAAATACCGGCCCGGGATCATTATCGGCAATGCCTACCATGACCGCCATCCCGATCATGGAAGGGCGTCCGGGTTGATAGAGACTGCCTGCTTCCTGAGCGGTCTCCGGAAGATTTCCACGCAGGAAGCAGGTGTGGAACAGGAGGCCTGGCGCCCTGCCCGCCTCTTCCATTATATCCAGGACAGGTATATCCGGCCTGATATCATCGTGGATATCAGTGATGTCATGGAAGAAAAGATTGCAGCCATCTCCTGTTATGGCACTCAATTCTTCAGCAATCCGGGTGATGAGGAGCCGGAGACCTACATCAGCAGATCTGGCTTCCTGGAGCAGATCAGGGCAAGGGCCAAGGAGATGGGACATAAAATAGGTACTGCATACGGTGAAGGCCTGTGCAGCAAGGCATTTATAGGTGTCCGCGACCTGGATTCCATCTTTTATCCGGAATTTTCTTAATTTTTTTGAAAGAATATTTTTTTATTTAAATAAAAAGTCGGACTTTTGCAGTCCTTAAAAATTTTAAACAATGGCTCGTGTTTGTCAGGTTACCGGAAAAAAGCCAATGACCGGTCACAATGTAAGCTTCTCCAATAAAAAAGGAAAGCGTAGGTTTTTACCCAACTTACAGGTAAAACGTTTCTTCCTCGCAGAAGAAGATAAATGGATTACCCTTAAGTTAACGTCTGATGCGATACGCACAATCAATAAAAACGGGTTGTACAGCGTAGTGAAAGATTTGCGTGCTAAAGGGGTAAGCATTTAATTTTATTGATCATAACATTATAAAATAAAGTACAATGGCTAAAAAAGGAAACCGCGTACAGGTGATTTTGGAATGTACCGAACATAAGAACAGCGGTATGCCGGGCACCAGTCGTTATATTACAACCAAAAATAAAAAAAATACGACTGAACGTATCGAGTTGAAAAAGTATAACCCGATCTTAAAAAAGGTTACGCTTCACAAAGAAATCAAATAATTCACTGTATTTAAAAATATTGAATCATGGCTAAAGCAGCAAAAACAGCGATTAAGAAAGATGGTAAGATCGACCTGGATGCAAAGAACTTCACCAAGGTGATCAAAGCTGTTCGCAGTCCCAAGACCGGGGCATATAGCTTTAAAGAAGCAATTGTCCACAAGGATAAAGTGAAAGAATATTTCGCAGCTAAATAAGCATTCCCGGGTGGAAAAACATTGCCTTTGCGCTTATCGTAGTTGCAAAGGTTTTTTTATTCAGTTCATTACCGGTTTTTCGGGACGTAGCGCAGCCCGGTAGCGCACTTGCATGGGGTGCAAGGGGTCGCTGGTTCGAATCCAGTCGTCCCGACAAAGAAAAGGCTCACGTGAAAAGCGGGGGCTTTTTCTTTAGGTACAAATGAAAGAATTCGTTGCAGAAAGAAAGAGGGAAAAACGGCATTGCAATCTTTTTTGCTACCCGGACTGCAGGACCTGCCGGCCCGATAATAAAACTGCACGGCTTAAAAACGGGAATGATCATATTGGCGCTACTTGGCCTTAAGAGGGCTGGGTATGTTACTCTTGTTACTTTGTCCTTTACATATGCTGCTGTGGATACGATCTCCGTCACTACCCCATCACGACAACCTGATTTCCTCAAAAACGCAAACCAGAAAAGAACGGAAAAATTATGCCTTATAAGAAAATATTCCTTGTTTTATTGCTCATATTTTGGAACCTGAATGCTACTTCTGCACAAGATAACTGCAATTGCCGGGTGGCTTTGGAAAATTTAATATCAAAGATTGAAAACGAATATCCAGGCTTCAGGGAAAAGACCATTGACCATAATGATTTGTATATAAACCTGAAAACCCGTATACTGTTAAAATCTGACAGCATCAATGACCTGGATTGCATTAAGGTGCTCAATGATTATACTTCTTTTTTTAAAGATGAACATATTTACCTGCAAGTAAGAACAAAGAGCAACGAAGAAAATACAATCCCAAGTGAACAAAAGCAGGACAAACCGGAAGTAGATGCGGAAATGTTGGCTTCAAATATTTTCTATATAAAAATCTCCAGTTTTAGATACGAAAATATTGTTCCTGTGAAAGAACTTGTAGAACATCATCAAAAGCAGATTGAAAAAGCCAGGGCTCTGATCATTGATGTAAGAGATAATTTTGGTGGGACAGACGATGTATACCAGCCTTTATTACCTTATATCCTGACTAACCCTTTACGGATAATGAATGTTGAATTCTTTTCCACCAATACCCTAATCAATGGTTTAAGGGATTATGCAATACAGAACATAAAGGAAGACTCGCTAAACCAGCTACAGGAAATCGAAAACGACTTAAAGATCTATAAAGACAGTTTAGGAAAATTCGTACTTTATGGTAATCAAAAGTCACGATCGACACTATTCAGCTAAAATCCAAAAGTCCTTTACAAATCATTATTTTAGCAAATGGCAATGTTGCCAGTGCAGGAGAAAATTTTTTATTTTCTGCGCGTCAGAGTAAAAAGGTAAAAATTTTAGGAACACCAACAATGGGTGTCCTGGATTATGGTTTCTATCCGCGAATTTAAATTTGGATGCGATGATTATGAATTGTATTTGCCGACCTATCGTTCAACCAGGCTTCCGCAATACCCCATTGACCATATAGGCATCCAACCTGATATTTATCTGGACGACACTGTTGGGGATTGGTTGGATTTTGCAATCCTGTATATTAACGGGAAATAAACCGCTAACCGTAACAGTACGATAACTGTTGCACAACTTTTCAAAAATGCGCTTTAGTCAAAAAAAAAACTTTTTAAGGGGTATTTTAAGAGCCAGTAATTTTAAATCAGTTTTCTTTTCATTTTTTCAGGAGCCTAAAAAAAACAGGTATATCGGCTTTGGTAAAAACCGTTTGGTGACCAACGAAACTTTATCCCTAAAGAATTCATAGCTGCTGTATCAAGGCCCGGTCGCTGTTGGGCCATCTTACCAAAAGAAAACCACCGGTTTCAATTCTTTCATTCCCGGGATAGCTTTTCTTTATGGAGGAGACCGGGCATTAAAGTCCAATCGAAAATTATCCTGAAGAACGGTCATATATAAAACAATGGCGTGAAGTTCCTGCATCCTGTCCCGTTCTCCGGGTCAATTTTCCTGATTTTTTCGTAAGTAGTATTTTCAATATTAGAAATGGGGCTACTACGGCTGCCGATACCCACAGGTTAGATGCTGAAAAGTACTCGGTATACCTGCTTGCGATGACAAGTTGTATTGAATGCGCCGATGATAACAGAAATGTGAAGGATGATATGACTCCGGTTGAAAATCTCTAAATCAAGTTCTGCCTTGCCTTTACGCAATCTGTAAAGCAAATATTCAATGGTAAAAAAGCAGGATATTGATGTTAAAATAAATGTTGCGGAAAAAACAAGGTCCGCATATTGGTTCCCATTAAATTTTTGTTGTCCCAATTAAGCATAAAGCCAAACAATACGATGATAAAAACCACGTAAATAAACAATATAAAAAAATTGCCGAATACTTCGTGAAAGACCAATTTCTTACCGTTTTCGCTTTCCTTTGAACAAAGCATACGCCAGATTAATAACCGTCTTTACCAGCTCCTGAAACCAAAAAAGATAGATGATATAGAAAACTGTAACCTGTCCATTGGCCACACCCAAAATGGTAATGAACAGAAAGGTAAGTATTTCTGTTTTTTGGGAAATAAGTGGGGTTTAATTTCATCGGAACACTTCTTAATCTCCCGGCCTGTTTTGCCTGTATGACGAAAGCTGTTGTTCATCAGGTATTATCCTTATCCCAGTCAAAGCTTGGGATGTAGCACATTTCCTTCATCGCTGTTTTCTATACCAGGCCATCGCTATATATTTTGCACAGGAGGTTGTATTGAATAATAAAGTTACCGCTAATGGTTATCCTGGCAAATACCGTTTGTATGGTATTTATTCGGCCATGAATTTCAGGTTTTCATTAACCACTTGAAATTGATCCACCGTTGTGCCTGGCCAATCCGGCATGATGGCCTGCAGCGCTGAATTTGATGTATCGCCCTTAATTGCCGGTATTTCTGTTTTAAAAGAATCGTTTAATTAATAATACTGTCAACATTTTGCTGAAAATTATCCGGTTCAAAGGATGCTAATGTCTTGCTCTTTGATTTATCAATGCTGTCGGGGTATAACCAAAATGTTTCTTGAACGCAAACGAAAAATGTGATAAGTTTTCAAAGCCTGTTTCCAAATACACTTCTACGGGTTTTCTGTTTTTTTTCAGTCAGTTGATCGTGGGCCAGTTCTAAACGTTTTTGGGTCAGCCAACGTTGTGGTGTCGTGTTGTAAATCTTATGAAAATCCCGTTTGAAAGTTGTCAGGCTGCGACCTGACAGGTAACCAAACTTTTCCAGAGGCATATTGAACATAAAGTTCTTTTCCATAAAAACCGGCCAGGTTCATCTTATGTGGTTCTTCAAAGTTGGCTAAAATATTGGCTATGTCTCGGTCTACTTTGTCCCATTTTTTAAAATTTTATCAGGACAAAAGTAGCGTGAACGTTTCTCACCTGTTTTGTTCAGACGTCTGAATCTGCTTTACCCAAAAGGTCTTTTTATCAGGAAATCGCCGGTCTCCTGATTTTTCATATATTTACCTTGTATTTGGCGGAGCATGCATAGTTATTAATTTCAAAAATAACCGCTCCTCCCATCATTACTTGACAATAACAACTACAGATAAATGAATAAAGAACATCACTATATAGACATCAACCGGCAATCCTGGAACCACAGGGTGGATGCTCATCTGAAATCTGAATTTTATGACCTGGACGGTTTTATCAAAGGGAAAACTTCTTTAAAACAGCATTGAGTCATGTCTGCTTGGAGATATAAAAGGAAAAACAATCTTGCACCTGCAATGCCATTTCGGGCAGGATTCCATTTCCCTAAGCAGGATAGGGGCAGAAGTTACAGGAGTGGACCTGTCAGATAAAGCAATCGAAAGTGCACGGCAAATTGCCAAAGACACAAATTCAGGTACGCGCTTTATTTGTTGTGATATTTATGATCTGCCCAACCATTTGGACCACCAATTTGACATGGTCTTTACAAGCTATGGCACGATTGGCTGGTTACCTGACCTGGACAAATGGGCAAAAATCGTTTCCCGGTTCCTAAAACCCAACGGTCGGTTTGTGTTCGTGGAATTCCATCCTGTTGTCTGGATGTTTGATGATAACTTTGAAACCGTCTTCTACAGGTATTTTAATTCAGGGGCCATCATTGAAACCAACACTGGCACTTATGCTGAGAAAACAGCTGATATTACTTTGGAATCTGTATCGTGGAATCATGGCTTGAGCGAGGTAGTGAACAGCCTGATCCAAAACGGGCTTGAAATAAATGCCCTCGAAGAGTATGATTATTCGCCTTACAACTGCTTTAACAAGACCATTGAATTTGAACCTAAAAAATACAGGATAGAACACCTGGGAGACAAAATACCCATGGTTTATTCTATAATGGCGACGAAGAAAAATAATAGCTGAAAACCCATCTTTTCCTTACACAGCTGTCCCATTAAAAGACTAAAGCATAATTCAGCTCCCGCACTTTACACCAAACGGCGTTTCTCATTTTTTCGTAAGTTTACATTGTATTATCCGCCACGGAACCTCACCAAATCCATGGAATGATGAAATCAATACCAGATATTTTCCTGATACTCCTGCTTTTACTTAATATAAATCCGGTATCAGGTCAAACAGCTTATAGTAGCCCGTATCAATTTTCTGAAGATATCCTTAAAAAAATTGAAAACGATTCAACTCCCTGGAAATACCAGGTCGGAGCTGCAGAATTATCATTTTCGGGATATTATCAGGAAGTGTTAAAGACCTGGGACAAAAACGGAGTGATGAAGCCCCACTATAATAAAACGGACAGCTTACTCTTTGATGATCATAGGCTGTTCAATGCCCGGGATTATATTGTCCACCGATCTAAAGATGAAGAAATTATCATCATCAATGAAGCGCACCACGTTCCTCTACACAGGATTTTTACAAGGTCTTTACTAAAAGATTTATATAATAATGGGTACAGGTATTTAGGGCTGGAGGCCTTATTTGACAAAAAAAATAAATGAAAGTGGGGTCTTAACTATTGAAAGTGGCTATTATACACAAGAACCGGAATTCGGCAATCTTGTATCTGAAGCATTGAGACTGGGCTATACGATCTTCGGCTATGAAGCTTCGGAAGGCAAAAATGGGAAAGACAGGGAAATAGAACAAGCTGAAAATATTCAAAAATTCATCGAGCATGCTCCCAAAGGAAAAATTATTATTCATTGTGGTTATGCCCACGCCTTTGAAAATGGTTATCCGGCCTGGGGGAAAGCAATGGCCGGACGGCTAAAAGAAAATCTGAAAATTGATCCTTTTACGATTGATCAAACCATGTTTTTGGAAAAATCAGATGATCAGTATGAACATGAATTTATTAAACTGAACACAACAAATTACCCTGTGGTTCTGGCTGATCAGCATGATCGTATTTATAATGGCAGCAACGAAGTGAAACAGACGGATATTGTAGTGATTCACCCCAAAACACAATTTATGGATAGCCGCCCGGACTGGGTAGGGAAAGGAAATTACAGATATACCATTCCTGATTCCGGAATCTCTCAATATCCTGTCTTAATCTTGGCGTATAGAGCAGGTGAATTTGACAAAAACGGCATTCCCAGTGATGTCATTGAGGTTACCGGCAGAGATTCAGGTAAAAGTCTTTTTCTGGCAAAAGGGAAATATGAGATTGTGCTCAAAAACAAGAACTATAATATAATGGACAAATATGAAATAGAAGTGAAATAGCTTCCGCTTGACCAACCACTCTAAATTTTCAAAACATGAGAAAAATATTAACTATTCTGAGCCTTACTTTTCCTTATCTCCTGTCTTCGGCCGTAGCCCAGGATATGAAAAGCAATGATGGGTTCCTGGGCATCAATCATCAATTCCATGAATCAGATACCACCAGGAGTTTTGCCCTTATTTCCGATCATACCGATCTCCAGATACAACATTTTATAGATCAGTACCATTTAGTAGACCTGGACAGCCTGGAGGGGCTTTATTCCTTTGGAGCAATCGATATACCGGGCCTGGGCAACGACCTGGCGATCCTGATTAAAGATGGCATTCTAACCACAAGTCCGGACAACAGTTCGGCCTGGTTCCGGCCTTTTGAGCATAAAGCGGAAAAATCAGATCGTCTCCAAAATCTGAAAAGTAATGAATTGCGCGTCGTGGAAATTATTATTCTCGATAAGCAGGGCAATAACATCATCAACACTGACGAAAAGCAGGATATTGCCCTGCAATATTTATATGCGGGACTTCAACTATAAGTTACAGACAGAAATACATGCAAACAAAAAAGGCCATAAACATGGCCTTTTCGTTTTTATTAAACAACAAAAATGAAAAAAAACTTAGAACTTATAATTCACGGACAGGCCGATAGAAGTACCTGGCCTGTATTCCTGCCATACCCAGTCCTTGTCCACCCGGATCGGGTTCCCTTTTACAAATCCGGTTCTGGTAAATTTACCATCTACATCCTGGTCCATAAAGAAGGTATAAGGACTGTTCAATATATCCTTGACAGACAGCTTCATCCCGAACCGCTCACTGAGCTGGTAACTTGCCGTGAAGTCCAGGATATTCCTCGCGTTCATGTACACGTGACCGATGATATCATTACCCACCATATACATATTCTTCCCGATATAATTGTACAATACATTTGCGCTGAGCTTCTGGTCCGTACTGGTATAGCCTAAGCCGGCATTGATCACCAGCGGTGCCTGGCCCGTCAGCGGGCGGTCGGTCACAAGCTGGCCCTGGATGAAGTAATTAGCCGGTAATTTAATTTGGGAATACACAATGGATGTATTGGTATAGATGGAAAAATGGTCCATAATCGTGCCGGGGGACAGGAAGCCCAGGTTCTTCCTTAACTCCAGTTCAAATCCTACATTATACCCCCCTTCGAAATTCTTGGTATTGACATCATATGCAGAATTGGAACCGTAGAGATTGTTCTCGATGGTATTGGTAAAGTTCTTATAGAAAACGGAAGCAGAAACGATCTCACCGATATTGGGATAGAATTCATACCTCAGGTCGATATTGTTGATCCGGGTAGGCACCAGGGAAGGATTACCTGTAATGATAGCATCAAGCTCGTAATCATAATACGACATATTGGCCATCTCCCTCAATTCAGGCCTTACCAGGCTCCTGAAGTAAGATGCCCTTAAATTGGTCTTCTCATTGAGCATATAGGTAAGGTTCACGGAAGGTAAGATGTCCAGCCAGCTGGTCCTTACTTCATTCTTGGTATATGAATTCAGGTTGATGTAATAATGCTCCGCTCGTACACCATAGACCAGCTTATATTTATCCTGGATCAGGTTCTCCATCATGATATAAGCAGCAGAAGTCATGGCCTGTGCATCATAGATGTCCGCATTCGTGGTCTGGTCCACCAGTTGATAGTAACCATCATCTATGTTATCTCTACTGTACAGCTGGTCCAGTGGCTCATACACCACTTCAGATGCACCCGGATGAGACGAATTCAATACAGCTCCCAGGTACCTGTTATCGAAACTTCTCATCCTTAACTGTCCGTATAGTCCGTATTTAAGCAGGGAGCTGCCAAGGATATCTACAGGCATCTTCATATTCACAGCAGCATTCACGATATGTTCATCCATCTGGCCGAATAGCCGGTTGTTGGCTCTACCTAATGTAGTGATATCTGCAAAGTATGGCTCATCAGTGCCCATCGTTCTGGAATAAGTGATTTTCTTCTGATCAGGCTGGTTATTGGTCACCAGGTTGTAGGAGAGGTTCCAGTCCAGGATATAATCTCCTCCGCTGAAGGTATGCTCCCCGATCAATGTACTTTTCAACAAGCTCTTCTGTAATAAATCAAATGCATAATACTGGATATCCTTAGTAGAGCTGTAATTGGTTCCGCTTCTCATCAGCAGTTTGTCATCAAAAATCTTATTGTACAGGTTCTTCCATAAGATCTTGTTTCCCTTGGCGTAATATCCGACATTGAGCAATGCCCCTAAATTGGTCTCATAAGAATACACATCATCGGTATAATCAAAATTACCGTATTGCCTGATACTGTTGGGCCTGATGCGCTCTTCGTGGTTATACGTTACCCCCGCATTGATACCGATCTGCCTGTCTTCGCTGAGGTAAAATGATCTGCCATGAGCCAGCTGCAGATTCAATGCCGGTAAAGCTGTGCGTTGCGTGATAGAATAATCGTTATTGAGCCGGTTCAGGTAATTAGAAGATTGCTCCCCGTTGCTCGGAGAATAAAAATTCGGATCCTGGAGCTGCCTGAATGTAGGAAAGTCTTTAGGTAATTGCCTGCTGCCATCATCAAATCCCAGGATATCCGTCGAAGATTTGAACCCCGACTGGAAATCTTTGAAGGTAGAGAAGGTATTGTAACTTGTGCCCAGGCTTATCTGGGTATAAGGCTGGTTCGGGATATCTTTAGTCAAAATCTGTATGGCGCCTCCTGAATAGTCGCCGGGCAGGTCGGGGCTACCGGACTTGGTAATGACGATCTGGTCCACCACCGTAGATGGGATGATATCAAAGGAAAAGGACTTCCGGTTCGGCTCTGTACTGGGCAATACGGAACCATCGACCAAAGCGATATTATACCTGTCATTCATCCCTCTTACGATGACGAACTTATTGTCCTGTATCGTAGTACCGCTGATCCGCTTCAATACCTCCCCCGTATTCTTATCCGTGCTTTTTGAAATTACATCTGAAGAGATACCATCACCGATAGTAGACGCATTTTTTTGCTGTACATACAAAGACTGAACATTATCCTTCGCTGCAGTTCCCCTTACTACAATACCTTCCAGCTGGTTATCCTTAGCCAGTGTACCGAACTGCAGATCCAAGGCTACCGATTCATTATCCTGGATCCATACGCTATCCTTCACCAATGACTCAAAACCCACATAATTACATACTACCTGATACATACCATGGGGAAGTTCCATTTCAAATTTTCCTTCTGCATCAGTAAAAGTGGACATGACCACATTCGTATCGTTCTGTTTGTAAACATTGACTTCCGCCCCTATCACTGCCTCGCCGAAGCTCGGATCTTTGAGCATTCCTGTCAAAGTCCCATCTGCAAAGGCTTGCAGAGAAAATAATGTGCTTGCTAGTACCGCAACAACTTTGTACATAAATCTTTTATTAAATTTTGTGCAAAGGTCAAATTACTGTGTTACCAATTTGTTACCACAATATTACCGATGTGTAAACAATGACCACTTACCGGTTACCGATCCCTGGCATATTGGATTCAGAATGCAGCCCTGTAAAGGATTTCAACCTTTGATAAATGAGGCATATTCCCGGGAAACGGTACCTTTATGGATCGGGGAGTTGATATAAAAATAACAAAGCAGAAATACAACATATCCTGTAAATCTGTCCTTTACAACGAATTTAATGCCTGAAAATCAGGTAAAAGCCGATGAAATATTTACTTTTGAGCGCTTAAAAATCTGGAACAGGTATATGGAAGGCTCATAATAAAATTTTGATTGCCTTACCTTTAGGGATGATCGTTTTATTTTGGAAAGACACATATAAGCATTAATCACATTAAATTTTGTACTGAATGAAAAGGAAAATTACCATTTTGGGCGCGGGACTGGTAGGATCTGTTTTGGCTGTATTGCTCAGGAAGAAAGGATACGAGGTCACCATTTATGAACGGAGGCCTGATATGCGCAAGAATGCGCTGGCAGCCGGGAGATCCATCAACCTGGCGATGAGCAATCGCGGCTGGAAAGCCCTGGAGCTGGCAGGGCTGAGAGCGGACATCGAGAGCATTGCCATACCCATGTATGGAAGATTCCTGCACCAGATGGATGGCACGACGGCATTCCAGGAATATGGTAAAAACCATGAAGCTATCTATTCTGTAAGCCGTGGTGACCTGAACAAGAAACTCATGGACCTGGCTGAGCAACACGGCGCAAAAATCATATTTGACAGCCGTTGCACTCATGTCGATGTAGAAAACAACAGGATCACCCTGGAAAAGGAGGACCAAAGCACAGAACAGGTACAATGTGATCTCCTGTTTGGTGCTGACGGAGCCTTCTCTTCATTACGTACTGCTTACGCCCATATGGACAGAACGAACTTCAGCCAGTATTATATCGGATCCGGATACAAGGAACTGAAGATTCCCCCGGGGGGAAACGGGGCATTTCTCATAGAAAAAAATGCATTGCATATCTGGCCGAGAGGCAATTTTATGATGATCGCGCTGCCCAATCCTGATGGCAACTTTACCTGTACCTTATTCTTCCCGTTCGAAGGAGCGACCTCCTTTGATGCTTTGCAGACGGAAGAAGAGATCCGCAACTTCTTTGAGCACTATTTCCCTGATGCCGTTCCGCTGATGCCGGAATATATCGGGGACTTTAAGAATAATCCGGTTGCTTCACTCATTACTGTCAAGATCGACCCCTGGATCTACCAGGACAAAAATGCACTGATAGGCGATGCCGCACATGCGATTGTTCCGTTCTACGGTCAGGGAATGAATGCAGGATTCGAGGATTGTTCCGTTCTTGACGCGTTGATGGACCAATATGGTGAAGACTGGAGCACCATTCTGGCTGAATACCAGAGAAAAAGAAAACCCAATGGAGATGCGGTAGCAGAGCTGGCATTGGATAACTTTACAGAGATGCGGGACAAGGTTGCAGATCCCAATTTCCTGGAGAGAAAAAAAATAGAAAAAGAGCTGGGCAAATTATACCCGGATCAGTTTAACTCCGTATACGAAATGGTTTCTTTTACACATACACCGTATGCTTATGCCTACGGCAGCGGGAAAGCACAGGATGAATTGCTGCAAAGGATCATGAGCCATGGGGATTTCTTCGAAAATATCCGGGATCAGGAATTCAGGAACGGACTGGATCAATGGATGCAGGCTTATAGTGCAAAAGTCAGGGAGTTGGATATCTATCTGGGCTGATCGCTCAATGCCAATAGAATTCAAAGAGATCAGCCGGTTAGCGTTACTAAACAGCTTATGGTTTTCTGCTTACGAAGCCCTAGTTAAAACAGTTAGCGGGAATTTGGTATCATTTAACTACTGCGGAGTTTTCAGCTGCGCTTCTTCTACTGATCAATACTGTATTGGTCTTAATATATTTTTGACCAAAAGAACAAACAGTCCTGCTACAATCATCAATAAACTGTATTTCCAGAATTGAATATCAGTTTTACCCCATCCGGCAATTATTGAATACCCTATAATAAGAGACCCTAAAAAACTTATAGCTACCCATTTCATATGTTTTCCGTACATATGCGATAAAACCAGGGAAGAGATGCGAAACAGTATATATGTTCCCAATAGCACAATACCTGCGAATCGTCTGTTTTTATCCCTTAAATTCTGTTTGATTTTTTTGACATAACCCATAATAAAACTATATATGGACACCTGCTTCATCCTTATAGCAGGTGTCCCAACGGATCTTATCCTCCGGGATACAGGGACGCGATGCAAATGTAAATAAAATATCACCATTTCATGAGCCGGGATGACAATGCTCCCCTGTTATCACCCCAGGAATACCGCAGATCCCGGACTGATTTAAATATTAAATGATGCACTTTTTAGGTTTATTAACAAAGTGTATATAAATTCGCTTTTTATCCCTTGTGTAAATGAAGGCAACTTTTTCTTGGTCCAAATGGTCTCTCTTTGCCTGCATTTTATTGCTGGTATCCGCAGGCAGCTTATTCTACCCGAGATGGCAGAAGACCCATGGTGAAGCTCAGTTGTCCTGGGATGCAGGGGGGTATTATTGGTACCTTCCTTCAGTCTTTATCTACAAAGACCTGAAGCATCAATCTTTCAAAGACAGCGTACTCCGGCAATACCATATGACGCCTCCCGAGGATTTCCAATATGGTTACCTGCATGAAGCCTCAGGCAATTATGTACTCCGTTACACTTTCGGGATGGCCCTGATGGAAGCTCCGTTTTTCTTTATCGCACATTCGGCTGCAGCATCATTAGGCTACCCGGCTGACGGATTTTCGGTTCCTTACCAGTTCATGATTTACCTGGGTGGTATATTGATGGCGGTCATTGGATTGATCTACCTGCGGAAGTTGCTGCTGTATTATTTCAAAGACAGCACAGTAGCCATTACTTTATTGCTGCTGGTCTTCGGGACCAATTACCTCAACTATGCAGGCATAGACGCAGGGAATGACCCATAGCTGGCTCTTCACCCTGTATGTATTGCTCATCCTCAATACACATCATTTCTATGCGGGTCCTCAAAAGAAATACATCCTGAGGATCGGTGTGCTCATAGGCTTGTTAGCCCTGGTCCGTCCCCCGGAGATCATTTCCGTGCTGATACCTGTGCTATGGGGAATCGACAATCTTTTCGAAAAAAGACCATAAGAGAACGAATAAGGATCTGGAAGTCGTTCTTCCCGGCTATATTTATTGCTGCTCTGATGTGCGGACTATTGCTGTCCCTGCCATTCCTGTACTGGAAATGGGCGGCCGGAGAGTGGTTTATCTATACATACAGGGAGCAGGGATTTGACTGGTTCCATCCTATGCTATATCACTACCCGATGAATTATCAAACCGGCTGGCTGATGCATACGCCGGTCATGTTCATGACTATCGCCGGAATTTTTCCCTTTCTTATGGAGCGGGCGGGAACAGGCTTGCCCTGTTATCTTTCGCCTTACTGAATTTCTATATTGTCTGTGCCTGGAAAGCCTGGGATTACGGTGGCAGGGCTATGATCCAAAGCTACCCCGTACTACTCTTTTTCCTGGCCACTTTTGTTAGAATGGATACAGGAAAGAAAGTGGAGGGTATTTATCGCAACACCGGTCTTATTGTTATTTACCTATTACAACCTATGGTGGACCTACCAGGCCCATGGCGGCCAGGGCTTATCCTTCGGTGCACCCAGCACTAAAACTTATTATTTCAATACAGCACTGAGATATGATGTACCGGCAGATTATATGAAAATGAGGGACAACCCGGATTATTATAAAGGCGATGTCTCTGAGGAACAAATCACCCGGAAGCTCTACGGTACGGATCAGGGTATAGAGGAAATCACGGTTCAGGGCAATCAGCAACAATCGCTCAGATTCAACATACCCGATCCGGTTGAAGATTGGTTCCGCGCCAGTGCCGATTTCTATACGGAACAGATTTCCGGGGACCTGTGGAACGGCCCTGTATTCGGTATTAAAATTATGGAAAGGCGACCAGGCTGTCATGTACAATATGATCCGGGGTATCCGGTTCATGCAAAATGGAAAAAAGACTACTTTGAGCCTGGATATGAAGATCAGGAACAGGGATTTCGATGCGGTAGAACTGGAGTTTAGAAATGAGAATAACGGTGGTACCTTATTCACGATCAGCAATATCCGGGTGACTGGATTCAAAGAATAAAAGGAAAAGCATAATGGACAAGAAGATCGCAGTGATCGCCGGGGCAGGCCCGGCAGGACTGACCGCAGCTTATGAGCTGCTCAAAAGAACGGACATCAGACCCCTGGTATTTGAGAAAAGCAGCGATATCGGTGGTATCAGCAAGACTGTCAATTACAAAGGGAACAGGATAGATATCGGCGGTCACCGGTTTTTTTTCTAAATCAGACAGGGTAATGCGCTGGTGGCTGAATATACTTCCCGTAGACCCGGCTGCGAATGAAACTTTTGATATCCATTATCAAAATAAATCCACTACGGTACAGGCAGGAAAGGAGAATACCGGTGATCCGGATAAGGTGATGCTGGTACGTAATCGCTTGTCCAGGATTTATTTCCTGAAAAAATTCTTCAGCTACCCGGTCTCCCTATCAGTACAGACTATCAAAGGCTTAGGGCTATGGCGCACGTTCAGGATTTTTGTTTCTTACCTGAAAGCCCGGATTGCCCCGGTTAAAAATGAGCAGTCACTGGAGGACTTCTTTATCAATCGTTTCGGCAGGGAATTGTATCTCACTTTCTTCAAGGATTATACAGAGAAAGTCTGGGGACAAAAATGCAGTGAGATTTCCGCTGAATGGGGAGCGCAGAGGATCAAAGGGCTCAGTATCACCAAAGCACTGGCCCATGCCCTCAGGCAACTTACCAGGAAGAATAACAACGATAAGGGTATCGGGCAGAAGGAAACGGAAACCAGCCTTATCGAACGCTTCCTGTACCCCAAATTCGGGCCGGGACAGATGTGGGAAACAGTAGCGGATTGGATTCAGGAACATGGAGGCACACTTACTATGAATGCTGAGGTATCCGAAATCAAACTGAAAGACGGCCGGGTCAGTGCGGTA
Source organism: Taibaiella sp. (assembly GCA_019739295.1). Next base: position 111,250 of record JAHHDV010000026.1, on the reverse strand, counting down.
ACCATTCAACATCATGACACCGGTGAGGAACAGGAAATCGTCTGTGATTATTTCTTTTCTACCATGCCGGTGCGGCAATCTGGTCAGCAATATTCACCCGGCTCCCCCGCAGCCGGTCCGGGATATCGCGGCGGGGCTTTTGTACCGGGATTTTATTACCGTAGGTTTACTGATGAAAAAACTCAGGACCAGGCAGGATATCCTCCAGGCTGAATCTGCACACAACCTGATCAAAGATAACTGGATCTATATACAGGAAAGAGATGTGAAAGTAGGCAGGCTACAGATCTTCAATAACTGGAGCCCGTTTATGGTGGCGGATCCCGGGAAAGTATGGATCGGTATGGAATACTTCTGCAACGAAGGAGATGAATTGTGGACAAGGACAGATGAGCAATTGAAAGAACTGGGCATTGAGGAGCTCAGCCATATCGGTATCATCCGCAGGGAAGATGTGGAAGATGCTACGGTACTGAGAATGGAAAAGGCGTATCCTGCTTATTTCGGAACTTATGACGGGTTCCATATGATCAGGGACTACACGGATACCATTCCGAATATGTACCTGGTGGGCCGGAATGGCATGCATAAATACAATAACAGTGATCACAGTATGCTTACCGCGATGACTGCAGTGGACAATATCGTATCAGGAAAACAATCCAAAGAAAATATCTGGAAGATCAATACAGAGATGGAATACCACGAAGAGAAGTGATCCCGGGATTTCCCCTATACCCGGAAGCGAATAAGCTTTTGCCCATGATTCCGGTATGGGCGGTATAGGTGTCATTTTACCATAAGCAAAGAGCCTACCTGCAATGAGATAGGCTCTTTTTATTTTTATCAATACCCACAAAAGCAGGGATTGAAAAAGATGGGTTATTCAGCAGCAGCTTTCCTGCCTTTTGCTTTGGCTACTACTTCCTCCTCGATATTCTTAGGCGCCTGTGCATAATGGCTGAACTCCATAGTGGAAGATGCACGACCGGAAGACAGTGAACGCAATTGTGTTACATAACCGAACATTTCGCTCAGCGGAACTTTTGCCTTGATCACCTGAAGGTTATTTCTCGAATCCATACCTTCAAGCATTGCACGACGGCGGTTCAGATCACCGGATACATCACCCATATACTGGTCAGGAGTCAGTACCTCTACTTTCATAATGGGCTCAAGGATGATCGGCTTAGCCAGTTTACCGGCCTCACGGAATGCCTGCTTGGCACACAATTCGGAAGGACATAGAGTCGGAGTCCACCTGGTGGAAAAGACCCGTCGAATAGCCTTACCCTCATAGACTCAACAGGATATCCTGCCAGCACCCCTGTACTCATAGACGTTTCGAATCCTTTGATGATCGCAGGTATAAATTCTTTGGGAATAGAACCCCCGAAGATATCATTGATGAACTGGAAGTTCCCGTTTTTTCTCATCAGCCAAATATTCCTCGTCAGCAGGTCCGATCTCGAACTGGATATCGGCGAATTTACCCCGACCACCCGATTGCTTTTTATACACTTCACGATGGGTTACCTTGGCATTGAATGCTTCTTTATAAGCCACCTGGGGAGCTCCCTGGTTCACTTCTACCTTGAACTCACGTTTCATCCGGTCCAGGATAATATCTAAGTGAAGCTCACCCATACCAGATAATACGGTCTGACCGGTCTCTTCATCAGATTTTACCCTCAATGTAGGATCTTCTTCTACCAGCTTGGCTATCGCCATACCCATTTTATCCACATCGGCTTGTGTCTTCGGCTCGATAGCGATAGAGATTACCGGATCAGGAATGAACATATTCTCCAATACGATCGGGTGCTTCTCATCACAAAGCGTATCCCCTGTCTTGATATCTTTAAAACCTACAGCCGCACCGATATCACCTGCTTCGATCCTGTCGATAGGATTCTGCTTGTTCGCATGCATCTGCATGATCCGGGAGATCCGCTCATTCTTACCGGAACGCACATTCAGTACATACGAACCTGCATCCAGACCTCCGGAATAAACGCGGAAGAATGCCAGGCGACCTACGAACGGGTCAGTCATAATTTTGAAAGCCAATGCAGCAAACGGTTCTTTCGGATCCGGCTTGCGGTATAATTTTTTTCTCGGGATCTTTAGGGTCAGAACCTTCGATCGCTTCGATATCTACAGGAGAAGGAAGGTAACGGATCACACAGTCCAGCATTTTCTGAACACCTTTATTCTTATAAGAAGAACCACACAACATCGGGATAATCGAAAGATCGATGGTTGCTTTACGGACAGCCTCGTGGATTTCATCTTCAGAGATCGAATTCGGATCTTCGAAGAACTTCTCCATCAGCGCATCGTCATATTCAGCCACAGCTTCAACCAGCTCGGCACGATACTGCTCGGCTTCTTCTAACATATCAGCAGGTACTTCACCCTCAGTATATTGCATTCCTTTGGAAGCATCATCCCATACGATGGACTTCATCGTGATCAGGTCCACCACACCTTTGAAATCATCTTCTGCGCCGATCGGCAATTGAAGCGGAACCGCTTTTGCGCCCAGCATCTCGCGAACCTGCTTTACCACGTTCAGGAAGTCAGCACCGATACGGTCCATTTTATTGACGAATCCGATACGTGGCACACGATAACGGTTCGCCTGACGCCATACCGTCTCAGACTGAGGCTCTACCCCGTCTACCGCTGAGAAAAGCGCCACCAATCCATCCAGTACACGCATAGACCGTTCCACCTCTACTGTAAAGTCAACGTGACCCGGAGTATCGATGATATTGAACTTATATTTTTTTGCATCCGGAGTGGGTTGTCCTTGTACTGTAGGGAAGTTCCAGAAGCACGTGGTAGCTGCAGAAGTGATGGTGATACCACGTTCCTGCTCCTGAGCCATCCAGTCCATTGTAGCACCTCCCTCGTGTACCTCACCGATCTTGTGATTTACCCCAGTGTAGTACAAAATACGTTCTGTAGTTGTAGTCTTACCGGCATCGATGTGAGCAGCAATTCCGAAGTTGCGCTGTAAGCGTAAGTCTGCCATAATTATGATTTATTATTTTTTTTAATTTTAGGGTGCAAAGGTAGGAATATTTTGGAAATATGGAAAATAAAGTTATGAAAACAGGTTGTTGCAGATATTGTTCCGTTTCTTTTACCAAAACATTGGTTTTCAGTAGTTAAGAAAAAGATATCGCTTAAAAACAAGTTGAAATTTTATTGGATCGTTACAGGGGTATCTCCGCACAAGATCCGGATCCGCTGAAAATAATAATTGATCGATAAGAGAATATCTTGCCCGAATAGAATGTGGTCCCCTAAAACCCGGGAATTAGGAACCAGGCTTATTCAAAAGCCAGGCATTGCAACAGGAAATCATTTTTATATTTAAAACAATCATATAAAAAACTCCTGAAGAATAACTAAGTTCTTCAGGAGTTTGCTTGTTTATTGCTTTCATCACTTCACCACCTCAAATTTCATGGATTCGGGCTTCCCCTCGATCATCAATTGAATGATATATGTTCCCGTTTTCAACGCATCCATGCTGATGGGATTTTTACTTCTTAATTTGCCGCTGAGCACTTTCTTCCCCTGAGGATCAAAGATCTCATACGTATTGTTAGGATGATCACTGTAGACATCCAGGTTCAGGACATCTTTGGCCGGATTGGGGTATAGCTTGAATGAACGCGGGCTTTGATGTGGCATGCCATTTCCGGATAATATGGATTTTGTACCGGCCCTTTTTGTTTCAATAAGGACGATACCCTGCCCTTCTTTTATATTTTGATCATACTCTTTTGCAAAACCTTCTTTCAGTACGGTCATTTTCAGAATATTTTCAGGATCCAGATATTCGATTCCTTCTACTATCCTGCCATCCACATAAAAGAGGGGCCGGACATTTTCATCAGTAACGCCTTTTTCCATTATATAATTTCACTCCTGCCGCCGTAAAGCCGGCAGTTTGATCCCCGTTCATACGTTCTCCCGGTCGAGCTTCCATTTTTAATATTTTCAAACCCTTTTCTTCGTAAAGACTAGCATCTAATGGATTCACCATCACAGTTATGCTTTTATCCTCTACCCTATCCGTATGATCATCACCCTCGTATGGTCTGCCCAGGATACCGGGTGCATCTTTTCTTATTTCTACCGTTTTAATATCTTCTTTTTTTATTCCGAGTTTCTGCTCCAGCTCCTGATCGGACAGGTTCTCCAGTTCTTCCAGGTCAAATGTGGCAGTCCCATTGATGGTAATGGTTGCGTCTGAAGCGTCTTTGTCCTGCTGGGCACTTGCATAATTGGTCAGCATGCTTGCCATTGCGATTACGGGAACTGCCAGTAAGTATTTCATTAGGTGCAGATCCGATGATTTACGTTTGTTCATCATGGTAATTCTGAGTTTTAAATGTGAAAAATTAAAATTATTGGTAATCAACTGCGGGGATACCGATTGCTGTACGGAAAGCAGAGTGTATTGGTAGGCTTTGACATCCATTCCATTCTGCAGTACTTTCCTGTCTGCAATGAATTCCAGGTTTTCCCTGATCGCCGAAAGCATCAGCCAGGCAGCGGGATTGAACCAGCAAAGGATCCGCTTGATCTCCCCAAGGAGGACATCAACGGAATGCCACTGGCGTACATGGATTTCTTCATGCTGAAGTATGGACACCATCTCCTCCCGGCTGTGCCTTGAAGGATTAATGAATATGCCCCTGAAGAATGAAAAAGGCTGAGATTGCTCCTGAAGGATTCTTACACTGTATCCGAAGAGCCTTTCCTTCCTGCTTCGAAGAAACAACAACAGCAGTGATACCAGCTGGATCAAAAAAATCAGGCTCATCAGGCACACGCCCGACCAATACACAAAGAGGGCTATGGTCTCCAGGTCCCAAAAATGATATGCTTTCATAGACATGAACAGGTCATCGGGATTCATACCTACTGCCTGTTGCATCTTACTGATTCCTGTACGTACCGTAACATTGCCCTGAAGAAAGGGTAATAATGCAGATATCATGATACCGGATAACAGGTATATCCTGTTAAAATTATAGAAAGTAAGCCTCCTCAGTACCCATCTGTAAGCCAGGTAAAAGATCAGCAGGGAAACATTGATTTTGAATAATATGCTCAGTAGTTCCATAAGCTTTATTTCTTTCCTTTTTCGATCAGTGAAATAATTTCTTTCAGTTCCTTTTGTGAAAGCTTTTTATCTTTTACGAAAAAAGCAACCAACTCCTTGTAAGAATTCCTGAAATAATCCTGGACAAACCCGGAAAGATGCGTTCTCGCATAATCCTCTTCCCTGATGAGTGGTATGTAGAGGTAACTATTGGCCATTTTCCGGTTAGAAAGGAAGCCTTTCTTTTCCAGATTCCTGACGGTAGAAGCCACCGTTGTATAAGGCGGGGGATCCTGCATGTGCTCCATGAAATCACGGACAAAGCCCCCGTTATTTTTCCATACAGCCTGCATTACCTCTTCTTCCTGCTGGGTTAATTTCTCCATATCAATTACGATTTTTTTGTAAAAACTACGATTATTTCGTAATAATACAAATATTTCGTAGATTTTTTGAAAAAAATGACCGGAGGCATCTCATGCTGCCAGTCATTCATGCAAAAAGGTATAATAAGACTGTACGTTCGTACAATGACAGGATTAAAGACAAACCGGCCGGCCGAACAAACCGTCGCATCGGTCATTAAGTGTAAGAATGAACGGGGGACGCTCACCTATTGCTCATAATCCGTATCTTTCTTGCAGCACACGGATATGATGCCGCTCGTGGGCAAGGATAATCCAACCACAGGCAGATACGCTCATCGGAAATTGGCTGGCAACCCCTTTGAGGTGCATATTATGTTTACTGAGACCGTCAAAGAAGGCAATCGTCGCATTACGTGTTGTCATATATTCACGGACAAGCTTAGGCAAACTTTTTTTGTCGGCTTGCGCTGACCTCGCATATTCATTCTCATCAAAGAAAGATAAGGGTGTCTGGTCTCCCCGGGAAAAGCGCATAGCCCGGTAAGAAAATACGCTTTCAACGTCTACTAAATGCTGAAGCACGTCCTTCCTGCTCCACTTCCCTGCTGCATAACGGTAGAGCAGCTGATCCTTATCCCAGGATTTATACATAGCGACTACTTCCTTTGCTGTATCTTTCAGCTGCTTCAAAAGCGGTATATTCCGGTCTATCTTTTCCAGATATTGATCATAATACATCGCATAATCATTAGACCGGGGGAATGGAATATGTTTCATTCAGACTGATTCTTTATTTTCTTCTTCAAGTGCTTTCCAAAGTGCTGCTTTTAATGCTTCAATACCTTCGTGGGTAAGGCTGCAAATAAACAGATGTGGAATATCATCAGGAAGCTGCTGGGATATCTCTTTTTTCAACTCTTCATCCAGCATATCAGATTTACTGACGGCGATAATAAATTTCTTATGCAGCAATTCAGGATTGAACTGTTCCAGCTCATTTCTCAGGATCTCAAATTCTCTGCGGTGATCTTCACTATCTGCAGGTATTAAAAACAGCAGGATGGAATTGCGCTCGATGTGCCTCAGGAACCGGTACCCCAAGCCTTTACCTTCAGCGGCACCTTCAATGATGCCGGGCAGATCTGCCACACAGAAAGTGTGCTCACCCTTGTAACTCACCATTCCCAGCTGTGGTGTCAGTGTTGTAAACGCATAATTGGCTATTTTGGGCTTCGCTGCCGATATGGTGGAAAGCAGGGTTGATTTACCGGCATTGGGGAAACCTACCAAACCCACATCAGCTAATACTTTCAGCTCTATCAGCTTATATCCTTCTATACCGGGTTCTCCGGGTTGTGCATATTCTGGAGCCTGGTTGGTAGCCGTCTTAAAATTATTGTTGCCCAGGCCGCCCCTTCCACCGGGAAGCCAGATGACTTCTTCTCCATGATAGAGTATCTCTGCTTCCTGTTCCCCGGTCTCCTCATCACGGGCTATTGTGCCGAGGGGTACATCTATAATGATATCTTTGCCGCTGCGTCCTGTCTTATTATTATCCCCTCCGCGTTCGCCATTTTCGGCATGTACGTGTTTGTAATATCTTAAGGGAAGCAGTGTCCACATATTCCGGTTCCCCCTGAGGATGATATGACCCCCTCTTCCTCCGTCACCTCCATCGGGTCCTGCATGGGGATTGTACTTGGTACGTGCGAAGTGCATATTCCCTGCACCGCCATGACCGCTTCTACAAAAGATTCTGATATAATCTACAAAATTGGCGCTATCCATAATGGCTTCAAAAGTAATCAGAATATATGACAAAGTCCTTACAGCATCTGTAATTTATGCAATCCTCGTAGCCGACAGCAATCCGGGATCTATCCGGACCAACCCGGGCTTTGTGCCCTTCCTGATCTGGCCGTACCTGTCCGAAATCCCCAAAGCCCGTGCACCGCCGTAGCTTCCCCAGGAAATGAGCTGCCTCCAGGATAATGAAGGAAAATGCCGCCTGATGGTTTTCAACTCAGACCATATGCACAGGTCATCATTACTGGCAAGGCTGTCCGTACCGATACACAGGTTCAGGGAATGGTCTGCCAATAAATCTATGGGAGGAAGCCTATCTTCGATATAGAGGTTGGCATTGGGGCAAAGACAGAGATAAGTGGGTGCGCCCCGGTTCTGAATAGCTGTAATATCCGAAAGCCCTATAAATGTATTGTGGACCAGGATCAAAGGATGGGTATCCCGGGTTTGCTGCAAAATCCAGGCCAGGGAGCTCCGGCCTTTTGCTGCTGCCATTTCCGATGGAATGCCGATCTGCCGGTAGAAATCCAGGAAATCCCCTTTTCCTACCTGAAACAAATCTGTTTCTGCCGCGCTCTCCTGCGAATGAATGCTCAGCAGGCTTTCATCCTGGAAATCATCAATCCGCTGATAGAGCTCATCGGAAATCGAGTAAGGCGCATGAGGCACAATAGAAGTCTGATGACTTCCACCATCCAGTTTCGAAAACTCCCGGTAAACGGAATGTGCAGATGTAAAGCTTTGTTCAGCCCGTGCCGGCACCTTGCCCAAAGCTTCTACAAAAGAATGGAAGTAAAGACCCGAATGTGCTTTGAGGGCGATCGTATCCCCGGAATTACATATATCTCCAAATGCTACGATGCCCTTCTCTATTGCTTTTTGAAAAGATGAAACAAGTTCCTCTTTTTTCCTCGATTCCGGGATGAGGTTCCGCTTGCTGATAACCTGAAGCAAAAAATCCGGCAATCCGGTTCTCCTGGGAATGCTTTCTTTCAGATGGGACAATTCCAGGTGGCAATGTACATTGACCCATCCCGGAACAATCCATCCCTGGTATTGCTGAACATCAGCTTCAGGAGATACAAAAGAAATATCCAGGATCGTCCCGTCCGGTGCTATCTGAAGGAAAACCTCACCTTCATAGAATTCCAGCCCGTTGTGAACCCGGTCAGCTGTGATCCAATAAGGAGTGGTATGCTGTACTGATTTCAAAATTGAAAAACAATAGTCAGGTTATCGATTGGGGAATACGCCGTCAATAGGTGCCTGTCCGTCTTGCAGCTTCATAATAGGAATCGCATCCGGTACAAAACGCCATTTTCCTTCCTTCAGCTGGAAGCCGTCCATATGTCCTGTTGGCACATAAGTAAACCGCTTGGTAGGATCGCCTATTTCGGAAGAGACCCGATCAAAGATTACTTTTTGTTCATCCTTATTGAAGTTCAGGTTGACAAATGCTTCTTTCTTATATTCCACGATCAGCCGGTTAATGGTAGCCTCCGGAGTTACAATGATCGGCAGCCCGAATACGGGCCCCTGTTCTGTAACAACCATATGATCGAAGATCTTCTTCTTGCTGTAAACGGCATTATTATTATAACTGAATACGGCATACACCGGCAGCCCGTTTTCCAGTACATTGGGCAGCTTGTAAATATTATAGATTTCACCGCCATACCATTCTTTGTGGGTTAGCTTATCCAAAGCTCTTCCATTGGATTCCAGCTCTTCTGAATAGTCCAGTAAAGGATACAATTTCAGTTCAGGGCTGTTCATTTGTATGGCGCCATAGTACCTTCTGCTGAACTCATTGATCAGGACGACCCAGTTAAATATACGGAAAGAATTATCTTCCGGTACGATGATGCGGATATATTCTTTCAGCCTTTCAAAGGGATACTCATAGGAGTTCGGATAATCCAGTGCCTTGCGCAATGCCCGGACAAACTTCTCATTCAACCGGGCCTTTTCTTCCATGATGACACCAAAACGAAGGGAATCCGCATAGATGATCATGGAATCTTCGAGTTTCACGATTTCCCTGAAAGGATCAGTAACGTTGACCGCCGAGTCCCCGGACTGCGCATGCATCCGTCCCGTCCAGGCGAACGTGATCAATAAAATCCAATAGCTCTTTTTTGAAAGAAAAACAGATATCAGCTTTGTTCTCATGATACAAATGTAAGGTTTAATGACCAATAAGCTATCCCGCCCGTCCCGTTTTAGCTTTCATCCTCCTTGTGTTCAGCTTCCCAATGCACCTTGGATCCGAATCCCATAGAATTGTCCGTGTATTTGACGGACTGCATCTGAATGGTCCAAAGTTCTCCCGGTACTGCCATCGCCATCGGATGACGGGTATGATAGTGCATGGCGGCGGCTACATTGAAGAGGTCATTTTTAGTAATCTTCCCGGTAAACTGGATGCCTTTCACCTGAATCTTATGCAGTTCGTCCATGACAATGGTACCTGCAATATCCGGGTTTTTCTGAATGATCGGTCCATGGTGCGTACCTATAGCCGAGGATTTGATATAAAGGCAGGACTTATTGCTGTCAAAGGAATAAAAGCTGTTAAAACAATATGGACTACCGGTTTCGTCCACACAGCAGATGGTCGCTACCGTCTGGTTTTCAATAAATTCTACAATAGAAGCATTCATAACCATAAAGTTTTATCAAATGTAATTAAAAAATCCCATTTGCCTGTTGCCTTTCATTCTCCTGCTCCCGGCTGACAAATGAGCCGGGAGAAACCTATTCTACTTCTTTCTTTCTTCAGCCTTCAATATATTTCCGTTTCCTGTAGAAATTGGAGTAATTTTGCCGGGTTACAGGACATCACCGGATCCCGTCGCAGAAAGAGATATGATACAATTAACCAAGATTTTCAAATTCGAAACCGCACATGCCATCCACGGCTACGAAGGACTATGCAAAAATATCCATGGACATTCATACGAGCTCCATGTAACGGTCCGCTCTCAAAAAGTGCAGGAGGGATTCCTGTCGAAACCGGGATTCCTGGTGGATTTCAAAGACCTGAAAAGAATAGTCAAAACAGAAGTCGTAGACTATTTTGATCACAGGCTCTTTCTGTCCGATGATTATGTAAAGGTGCATCCTCATCTCGAAGGGTTGGACAACCTTGAGATCTGGCCCTACGAGCCCAGCGCAGAAAACATCCTGCTGTTCATCCTGGAAAAGCTCAACAAGGTAATGCCGGAAGATATTTACATTCATAACATGCGCATCTATGAGACCAGTTCATCTTACGCGGAATGGGTGCGATAAAGGGGGGTCTCCCAGTTATTTTTCTTCCCTTTCCATTCAGCTGAGCTGCTTTCAACCAGCATAATGAGTGTCCGGTAAGTTCTGTATGAACAAAAACAATTACATTCACCCCCAATTTTTTGGTTTTGGTTTTCGTCTTTGGATACAATGACTTTTATCTTATTTGCTGAATGAAAACACAAACAGTCCTCGGGATTTTATCGGTGAGCATCTTATTGCTATCATCATTTTCATGCTCCAAGAGCAAGACCTTTCCCTCAACATTGGAACAGCTGGACGACCAGCCCTGGCAGCTTCATATTCTTTCCGGGGGTTTTGGCGGTTTGTACCAGGTTGGAGCAGAGGAAATAGGCTACAGGGAAGAAATTCACTTTTATGCCAACCATACTTTTCAAAGATTCAAAAATGAAGACCTGGTATCCAGGTCCGGATTCGATCTCCGGGAAACAACAGAAGCCAATAGTATAGGCGCTGCATACGTTCTCAGGCTCGGTGATGACGCTATTCCCTACTTTATGGCTATCCGGGCAGACTCACTCTTATTGCAAGCTAAGGATTGTGCCGATTGCTTTAATTATGTTTATTTAAAAAAGTAAATTCCCCAAAGAGTTTATCACCATTGCTTATATACTTATAAAGCGTATAGAGGGGGAAATAGTTTTTTATTCAGTAAAAATTAGATACTTTTGACATCTAAATTTTTAAAAATGGCAGCAGTATATAATGATGCAAACTTCCAAGACGAAGTACTGAACTCTGACAAATTGAGCGTAGTGGATTTCTGGGCTCCGTGGTGTGGTCCTTGCCTGGCTTTAGGCCCGACCATCGAAGCGCTTGCAGATGAGTACGCAGGTAAAGTAAATATAGGTAAGCTGAACGTAGATGAGAATCCTAATGTATCTATGGATTACGGCATTACCAGCATTCCCTGTGTATTATTCATTAAAAATGGCCAGGTAGTAGACAAGCAGGTAGGCACAGCTCCCAAATCTGCATTTGAAAAGAAAATTCAACAACATCTGTAAATTGAGTAAAATCCAATTTATTTATCCGTAATTCTTCAGCTGATCAGGACTTCAGGCTCTGATCAGCTGTTTTTAATTTTGACAAATTCTTGTAAAAAAAATAAATAGACGGATTCATTATATAAATTGAATATACTTACCTTTGCGCCGAAATAATATTTTACATACTTAATAACTGAATGCAGAAAAAAAAACAGATCCAACAAAAGAGGTCCTTTCGTAAGAAAACAAAACGAGCACAGAACCAATAATGAAATAACGGCCCCAAAAGTCCGGGTAGTGGGAGCAGAGGATATTGAAGCAGACGTATACTCACTGCAGGAAGCCCTCAAGATGGCTGAAGAGCGGGGTGTAGACCTTGTAGAGATTTCGCCTAATGCAGATCCGCCCGTAGTGAGATTGGTGGATTACAATAAATTTCTTTACGAAAAGAAGAAAAAAGATAAAGAGCAAAAAGCAAAATCCAAACAATCGGAGGTCAAAGAAATCCGGTTCACACCGAATACGGATGATCACGATTTTGAATTTAAAGCAAAACACGCGATTAAATTCCTGCAGGATGGCGATAAAGTGAAGTGCTTTGTACAGTTCAAAGGCAGGGGTATCCTGTTCCAGGATCGCGGTGAATTATTGTTATTGAAATTTGCAGAGAAACTGGCAGATTATGGTGTCCTGGAAAGTATGCCGAAGATGGAAGGAAAAAGAATGCTGGCCATCTTCTCACCGAAAAAGAAAAAATAGTCAATTCAGCTTATAATAACGTTTTAAAGACCGGTAAATTACCGGTCTTTTCCATTTTTAATCCTCTTCCTCTTGCCCTATGATCCATTAGGAAAGTACATTTTCAGAAAAATTAATAAAATATTTAATTATTTGTTTAGGCTTTTTTTGATTTTCAACAAAGTTGACATAAATTACTGCATTCATTTTTGACCTAATAAATTTTTCTATATGGAGATCCTGGAAATAAAAGTAATGAAAGGGCCAAACTATTGGTCCGTAAGAAGGCATAACCTGATCGTGATGCTCCTGGACATCGGTGAGATGGAGGAGAGGCCCAGCAATACCATTCCCGGCTTTCTGGAGCATATGAAGCAGCTGATGCCCTCTCTGTATGCACACAGATGCAGTGAAGGTGTGGAGGGGGGATTCTTCAGCCGTGTGGAAAAGGGTACCTGGATGGGACATATCGTAGAGCATGTAGCTTTAGAGTTACAATCCCTGGCAGGGATGGAAGTGGGATTCGGCAGGACCAGGCAGGCAGAGCGGGCAGGGGTATATAACGTAGTGTTCACGTATTATGAAGCAAAAGCGGGGATCTATGCAGGCAAGGAAGCTGTTGCTTTTGTAGAAGCCCTGATCAAAGGAGAAGCATATGATGTAGATGCGACTATCCAGAGATTGAGAGAAATCAGGGAAGAAGAACGTCTTGGACCCAGCACGGGATCCATAGTGGAAGAAGCGGTCAAAAGAAAAATTCCCTGGATCAGGCTCAACAGGCGTTCACTGGTCCAGCTGGGATACGGCAAGAATCAGAAAAGAATCCAGGCTACCGTAGCCAGCACGACAAGCAATATCGCCGTAGAAATCGCCTGCGATAAAGAAGACACCAAACAGCTGCTCGAACAGGCCAATGTCCCCACCCCCAAAGGGGTCATCGTTCGTCAGGAAGAAGATATAGAATCAGCTATCCGTAGCCTTAGGTTCCCTTTAGTGACCAAACCTCTTAATGGCAACCACGGCAGAGGAGCGACTACCAATCTTCAGAACCTGGAAGAGGTTATAGAAGGGTTCAGGGCAGCACAGAAGCATTCCCGTTCTGTTATCATCGAGAGATTTCTGGTAGGATATGACTTCCGTGCACTGGTCATCAATTACAAATTTGTAGCAGCAGCGCGCAGAACCCCGGCAGCAGTAACCGGTGACGGGAAAAGCACTATAGAAGAACTGATAGCCATCGAAAATCAAAACCCCAAACGCGGCTACGGCCATGAAAATGTCCTGACCCGGATTGATATAGATCCTGCTACCGTCAATTATCTGTCTGCCAGGAACCTGACACCCCAGTCTGTTCCTGCAGAAGGAGAAGAAGTCTGGCTTAAACCCACGGCCAACCTGAGCACCGGAGGTACCAGCACAGATGTAACGGATTATGTGCATCCGAGCAATGTCATCCTCTTTGAGAGAATCGCCAGGCTGATCGGGCTGGATATCTGCGGTATCGATGTCATAGCACAGGACCTCAGCACCCCCTTGGTAGAAAACGGTGGCGGGGTGATCGAAGTCAATGCCGGACCTGGATTCAGGATGCACCTGGATCCTGCAGAAGGGCTTCCCCGTAATGTCGCAGAACCTGTCATCGACATGCTCTATCCTCCCGGAAGCACCGCCAGGATACCGATCCTCGCAGTAACCGGTACCAATGGAAAGACCACGACAACACGGTTGCTGGCCCATATTATGAAGCAGACAGGGGCTACTGTGGGATTCAATACGACAGATGGTATTTATATCCAGAATGAACTCATGATGACCGGAGACTGCACCGGGCCTTTCTCAGCAGAATTTATCCTGAAAGACCCCACCGTGGACATTGCTGTCCTGGAATGTGCCAGAGGCGGGTTGCTGCGTTCGGGATTAGGGTTCCACAATTGTGATGTAGCAGTCGTGACCAATGTAGGAGGAGACCACCTGGGATTAGGAGGTATCGACACCATCGAGAAATTAGCCAAGGTAAAATCAGTAGTTCCGAAAACGGTATTTAAGAACGGCTACGCGATATTAAATGCAGATGATGATCATTCTTATGAGATGAAGGAGGAGCTGGAATGCAATATCGCGCTCTTTTCACTGGACGAAAACAACCCGCGGATCAGGAAGCATATCCAGAAGAACAGGCTCTCGGCAGTATATGAAAACGGGTTCATTACCATCATGAAAGGCAGCTGGAAGATCAGGCTGCTCAAAGTATCGGATGTGCCGATTACCTTCAATGGTGCTGCAGAATTCAACATCTATAATGTATTAGGGGCCGTACTGGCAGCCTATGTCAGCGAGGTGACCATTGATAATATCAGGGTAGCGCTGCAGACATTCATACCCTCTCCTGCCATGACCCCGGGAAGAATGAATATGTTCAATTTTGCCAACTTCAAAGTGATGCTGGATTATGCGCACAACACCCATGGCATGAAAGCCATCGGTAAATTCGTAAGCCAGACGCCCGCAGATAAGAAGATCGGGATCATTGCCGGTGTCGGCGACAGGAGAGATGAGGATACGATAGACCTGGGCGAAGAGGCTGCCCGCAGCTTTGATGAGATCATCATCCGCCAGGACAAACACCTCCGGGGCAGGACAAGCGAAGAGATCGTAGACTTATTGAGACAAGGTATAGAAAGCGTCTCAAAGGAGAAGAAAATAACGGTGATCCTGGATGAGACCGAAGCCATTGATTATGCTATATCACATGCCCGGAACGGGGACTTCATCACCATTATCAGTGATGTGATACCCAACGCACTGGACAGGGTGAAATATTGGAAACAGAAAGAGCTTGAAGAAGTCAGGCCTTCCGAGTCGGCCCAATAAAAATCTCGGATTTCTAAAAAAATTCGGAAAATTAAAAGAGTTATGCTAACTTCGCCCCCCTAAAACCACGGCGGGGTAGCTCAGGTGGTTAGAGCGCAGGATTCATAACCCTGAGGTCACGGGTTCAATTCCCGTCTCCGCTACTACACAGGAGAAGTGATTAAAATTATCGCTTCTCCTGTTTTTATTTCGGGGTAATCCGTTGTGTGTCTGAAAGATATGGTTTGCGATAACGTTCATTAGGGCGGTTTGATACGTTTTTTCCGCCAGATCCCAATTTTTCGGGGAATATCGAACCAGTCACAGCTCTACTTGTATGGATTTCGCCTCTACAGCTCGATGCTTTTTAATGCTCTGTCCAAAGCCTTGCCTGTATTGATGTCCTTAATGTCCGAACCTTCCTTGCCCAACTTCTCAAAAATGAATACTCTGACACTTTCATATATTAACGCAATCTGTATCTAAGGGCAATGGGCGATATTGGCTGGAACCAAATATTTTGTTTTGGAAATCTTGGCCTGCAGGTCATCGGAGGTAAAGATAAAGACCACCTTATAAACTGGATAGGCCCAATACAGAATTTAAAGCTGATATAGGCTATACTGCAGGAATTGCTTATTCCAGGAAAATGTTTAGCGGATTAGGACTGCAGGTCAATCACAAATGGACAAATATAGATGGGTAGCAACATCGGAATGATAAATACGCTCCTGAAAGAAGGCCAGCCCGTTGTATCCAGGGGTCGTTTTCTAAAGTATATTACATATACGTCCCGTAAGAATATAGGGCATCAGTGCCTGCTGCCTGAATAAATTGTCAGCATTTGAAGAATCCATACCTTTAATGTACATTCAGGTCTTACCCTGTTCAAATACTAAACTGTTCGGATAAATACATCTGCATTCATTTACCAAAATAACTTTTCCATCTATTCTTCTTATTTTCTGAATTTGGGTCTTCATCCAGTATATTTGTACTCATTTTATCATAAAGAATAGCACAAATCATAATGGACAAGATACAAATCCTTAATGAAAAGAAAGCTGCTGCCCTTTTAGGCGGTGGCCAGAAAAGAATAGACAGCCAGCATGCCAAGGGGAAGCTCACGGCCCGCGAAAGGATCGAGTTGCTGCTGGATAAAGGCAGCTTCGAAGAAATAGGAATGCTGGTGACACATCGAAGCACGGATTTCGGTATGGAAAAGGAAAGATACCTGGGTGACGGCGTCATCACCGGGTATGGCGCGGTGAATGGCAGGCTCGTATATGTATTCTCCCAGGACTTTACTGTATTCGGCGGTTCCCTTTCCGAAACTCATGCAGAGAAGATCTGCAAAATTATGGACCTGGCTATGCAGAACGGCGCACCTGTTATCGGGCTCAATGACAGTGGCGGCGCCCGGATCCAGGAAGGCGTGGTATCGCTCGGCGGTTATGCTGATATCTTCCTTCGCAATACCCAGGCTTCAGGTGTGATCCCACAGTTGAGCGCCATTATGGGACCCTGTGCAGGTGGGGCGGTGTATTCCCCCGCAATTACAGATTTTATACTGATGGTAGAGCATACTTCCTATATGTTTGTGACAGGACCGAATGTAGTGAAAACTGTTACCCACGAAGAAGTGAGCAGCGAAGAACTGGGAGGGGCCATGACCCATGCCTCCAAATCAGGCGTAACGCATTTTGCCTGTGCCAATGAAGTAGAATGTATCGAATACCTGAAATCCCTGCTCAGCTATATGCCGCAGAATTGTGAAGAGGAAGCGCCGAAGATCCCTTATGAAGCTGGTGATGAAATCAGGACTGAACTGAACAGCATCATCCCGGAAAATCCCAATCAGCCTTATGATATGAAAGAAGTGATCGGGCACATCACCGATAGTGGCTCGTTCCTGGAAGTGCATAAAAATTATGCTGAAAATATTGTAGTGGGTTTTGCAAGGATGGCCGGAAGAAGCATCGGCATCGTGGCGAACCAGCCTGCTGCTATGGCAGGCGTACTGGACAGCGACAGCTCTGTCAAAGGGGCCAGATTTGTACGTTTTTGTGATGCTTTTAATATTCCCCTTTTGGTCCTTGTGGATGTCCCGGGTTTCCTGCCGGGTACCGACCAGGAGTGGAATGGTATCATCACCAATGGCGCCAAATTGCTTTTTGCCCTGAGTGAAGCTACTGTTCCCAAAGTCACCGTTATCACCCGTAAAGCTTACGGCGGTGCATATGATGTGATGAACAGCAAACATATCGGGGCAGATATGAATTATGCCTGGCCTACGGCAGAAATTGCAGTGATGGGTGCAAAAGGTGCTGCTGAGATCATTTTCAAAAATGAAATCAAAGCTGCGGAAGATCCTGAAGCAAAATGGAAAGAAAAAGAAATGGAATACACCGAGAAATTTGCCACGCCTTACCTGGCTGCGGCCCGGGGATTTATAGATGAGGTCATCCTTCCGGAGGTAACCCGGGAGAAGCTGATCAAAGCTTACAGGATGCTGGAAAACAAAGTGGTCAAAATGCCCCAGAAAAAGCACAACAATATTCCACTATAAAAATGCAGAGGTTGCCTTCCTGTTCACTGCCGGAAGGCAACTTTTATCAGGTCTCCTGTGATATCCTTATGGACTGCTCATACCTGAACAGGTTCCGGGGATCCAACCTGTTTTTTATACCTTGAAGTTTCGGATAATTCAGACCAAAATAAGCCTGTTCCCAATTCCTGAAATGGACATCCGGGTAATTGGCATATTGTGCGGTAATGCCTTTGTTGCGGACCATCTGCTGGATATCTTCAAAAGCTTTCAGCAGTCGCCCTTCCTGGTCCGGCCGGTCATAGTAAGCCTGCAATTCGCTCAGGTATAGTTTATCCCGGTGCGGGTATGCGGTGGCGTCATTCCCGATTTCATTGATGGCTGCTCCCAGTGTGTTCAGCTGAAAAATCATACCGGGATGTTGTACGACTTTATCAAATATACTTTCACCAATGTCTTCAAATTCTGAAAAATCGTTGTAATATCCACAGGATGCGTTCTTGAAATACAAAGGATCTTTCCGGCCATAAAAACGCCTGATCGCCTGTACCAGAGGCTTATCCAGGGATCTGGACTGATGATCTGCCGCATCCAGCAAGGCTGCTATGGATGCATGAATATCAGCATTATTATAGGTAGTAAACAGAATAGTCAGCGTTGGCCCGTTCAACACAAAGGCGCCAAATCCTTCTTTCGGCAAGTCCCCGGTTGCTTTCATCCATAGGGATAGCAAATCCATAAATTTACCGGCAGCAAGATTTCTGAATTTAAGCGTATAGCTGCTGAAAGTTTTCGGAAGCGGGTATGTCTTAAAAGTAAGGTCGGTGACTACCCCGAAGCTGCCATTTCCGCCACCCTTCAGCGCCCAAAGCAATTCCGGGTCATCTTTTGCGGACTTCACAGTACCATCTGCAGTCACGATGGCAGCATCTGTCAGGCTATCACATGTCAGACCATACTTCCTGCTGAAGAAACCATATCCGCCACCCAGGGTCAGACCGGCAATACCTACTCCCCCGCAGGACCCTGCCGGTATCATCCTGCCGGCAGCATATACCTGGTCATGCAGCTCGCTCAGTGTAATCCCGGAACCTATAGTGATGCTGCCCTCCTCATTTTTACGGATCGTTTTCATCAGGCCCAGGTGGATCATCATACCACCGTCATTAGAGGAAAAGCCTTCGAAACTGTGACCCCCGCTCCGGATCGCCACAGGGATCTGTTCTTTACCGGCAAGGCTTACCGCATACTGCACACCTTTTACCGTCTTGCAGACAGCAATATATTTCGGGGATCTGGCAATGCGCTTGTTGTATAAATGAACATACGTTTGATAGCGCTCGTCATTTTTTTGGAACAGCAGGATATCTTCATCGGTGATATCCGGGAGATCCGGCCCTTCCGTACTGTCGGATGCAGGCCCTTGCTGTGCTTTTTGTGTACTTTTCTTTTGCTCATCATAGCATCCTATCAAAGGCAACATGCCTAAGCTTATTCCGCCCATTAACTTCAGAAACTCACGCTTGTTCATAGCCGCACTATTTGATATTGTTCTTATTGGCCCAATCCCGGTATTTCTTCGCATTACCTTCATGCTCCTGCGGTGTCCTGGCATAGCTATGATACCCGGGACGTTCCGGGTCAGCCACGAAATAGATATAATCAGAATGTTCCGGATTCAGTACCGCATCTATGGCCGAAGGATTGGGCATACATATAGGTCCCGGAGGTATGCCTTTATAGAGATAAGTATTATAGGGAGAATTGCGCAACAGGTCCTTATGATATACCCTTTGCACTTTATGATCCCAGCCTTTCTCCTGCTTGATAGCAAAGATAACCGTAGGGTCAGCGTCGAGCTTCATACCTTTTCTCATACGGTTGAGATAAAGTCCTGCTACTTTAGGCTGCTCATCAGCTTTATAGGACTCCAGCTGCACTACGGATGCCAGGGAGATGACCTGCAGTTCTGTCATTCCGCTGCTTTGCAATTGCTTTTTTCTTTCTTCGGTCCAGAATTTTTTATATTGACCCAGCAGCTTTCCTACAAATTCAGCGCCTGTCACATTCCAGAAAAAATTGTACGTATCGGGAGCCAGGCAATAGATCCATTTCAACGTATCCATTCCCGCTACCTCATCTGTCTGTGACAAAGCGGCGATGATATCTTCTGTCTTCAGCCTGAGCAGTGGCTCCATTTTGTATCCGAGCTCATACACACTGCTGTAATTGCCTATGGTGATCTTGATCTCA
This sequence comes from Taibaiella sp., assembly GCA_019739295.1. The sequence continues at coordinate 91,258 of JAHHDV010000026.1, read as the reverse complement.
TCCTGTTGCCCGAGCATCAGGCGGTTCAGCATTTCTTCATTGGTCATTCCCTTCCTGAAAGTATAACGCCCGGGATATATTCTTTCATATTCCATTTTTGCAGCTGCTTCTTCGAAGGAAATAATGTCCTTTACCAATGGCCTAAGGGAATCCAGGACCTGCCGGTATACGGCTCCGGTCGGAATAAACAATCTGATTTCGTCCTCTACTACATTCACATCCTTCCCGGGATTATGACAGGAACCCAGGCCCAATAGAATGACAATCCATAGAACAGCCCCTACTCCAAAACAGGTTTTCCTCATCTGTACTTGTTTTTACTTTGATTTTATTTCGTCTAAGATAATTGAATTTCAAAAACAACTTTGTTAATTTTGGAAGGATGAAAAAAATAGGAATACTGCTCCTGCTCATTCTTTCGGGCCGGGTATCAGCGCAGCAAAATGATTCTGTCAGGCTGCAGCAGATGTTTGCAGAGATCATGAATAACGGGACCTGCTATGATAACCTGAAGTACCTGACGAAAAATATTGGTCACAGGATCTCCGGGTCGGAAGCATCAGGCAAAGCTGTGGACTGGGGATACGAAGCATTGGTCCGGGCGGGAGCAGATTCCGTATGGAAACAGCCGGTATTGGTCCCCGATTGGTATAGAGGACAGGAGTCCTTACAATTCAAATCATCCGGTAATTCGCAATTCCTGCCATTAAATATGATCTCACTGGGAAATTCGGAAGGCACCAATGGCAAAATACTGGAAAGAGAAATTATCTGTTTCAATAACCTGGATGAATTTGATCTTGCTGACCGGAAGGATATAGAAGGCAAGATCGTATTTTTCAATTATCAGTTCCACCAGGATTGGTATGCTACATTCAGGGGATACGGGGATGCGGTGAAGTACAGAAGCGTAGCGCTCAACAAGGCCGCCCGGAAAGGAGCTGATGGTGTCATCATCCGGTCCGTAGGAACAGGGATGCACGATGCGCCGCATACGGGCATGGTCCGCTATGAAGAAGGGGTCAGGAAGATCCCTTCCCTGGCACTTGGGCTCCGGAGCGCAGACCAGCTGGCTGCAGCCTGCCGGGAAGGAAGTGTGACGGTCCGGCTCCGGTCCGAATGTACCATGAAGGATGCGGTACTTTCTTACAATGTCATTGGGGAGATCCGGGGAAGCGAACACCCGGACCGGTTCATTCTTGCCGGTGCGCATCTGGACAGCTGGGATGTAGGCGAAGGGGCACACGATGATGGTGCAGGCTGTGTACAAAGTATCGAGATCATCCGTACCTTCAGGGCGCTCAATATAAGGCCCCGGCATACCATCCGGATCGTCCTTTTTATGAATGAGGAAAATGGTGTAAAAGGCGGGCTGGCTTATGCCGACAGTGCCCGGGTCAATAACGAACGGCATCTGGTGGCCATAGAAAGTGATGCAGGCGGCTTCTCTCCGCGCGGGATCGGGCTGGTGATGCCGGAAGAACTCAGGCAAAAGGTACAGTCCTGGTCAGGCTTATTTCTCCCTTATGGGGTATATGATTTCAGCCAGGAAGAAGGGGGTGTGGATATCAGTCCTTTGGGTCGCCAGGGTGTGCCACTGGCCGGGCTCATGCCGGACCAGCAGCGGTATTTCGATTATCACCACAATGCTCAGGATGTCTTCGAAGCGGTAAGCCACCGCGAGCTTAAGATCGGTGCATGGACCATGGCTGCATTTGTCTATCTCTGGGATCAGAAAATGTAATATCAAAGACATCATGCCCGGCTGTTCTGAATAGCGGAACAGGCATATCCATGTTTACTTTACCGGATAGCTGCCCGTTAATACTTATCTGTTCATAATTTATTTTTTGATGCAGGCAACCTTTTTGGCCATTGCTGCATTCTGTATATTGTACCAGATATTCTTAAAGTAATTCACTAAGGCATCTATGTTAGAGCAGGAGCTCATTACCTCGCTGAAGCAAAACAGTACAACTGCTCAGAAAACGGCATACCACAGGTATGCAGGTGCCGTATATGCTACAGCGAGAAGGTATGTCACAGAAATGGATGCCGAGGAGATCACCAGTGATGTATTCCTGAAAGTATTCGGGAGTATGGATCAATTCACAGATACCGGCACCGGGAGCTTCTGGTACTGGATGAAAAAGATAACCGTCAACCAATGCCTGATGCAGCTCAGGAGGCAAAAAATAAGTTATGATGAGCTGGATGAGCAAGTCATAGAAGAAAGCTCCGGAGATGATCAGTGGAAATCCTGGAGCATCCGGGAAATCATTGAAATGATTGAAAAACTACCACCGGGATACCGGACTGTTTTTAATCTTTATGTCCTGGAGTCTATGAGTCATAAGGAAATCGCAGCATTGCTGGATATCTCGGAGCAGACCTCCAAATCGCAATTGCATAAAGCAAGAAAATTATTGCAATCCCATATAAAAAAGGTTTAAGCTATGAAAGAGCCCTTTGAAAATAACTGGAAACAACAAACGGATGATCCCGCAGTATTTCAGGATTTCATCCCGAAGGATGTAAAGAGCAGGATCGAAAAAAAATTATTCCCGTCCAGGAGTATCCTTTGGTGGAAAATTGCATTCTCCCACGCTGCCGCTTTGCTCCTGGGGATACTGGCTGCCTGGTTTATGGTTACCGACAGCAATGAAACGCGCCCTACCGGAGGAAACATAGTATCGCAGGATACCCGGCCCAACGATATCCGTGTGAGGGATATAGCGCCTGCAGGTGAAAAAAAAGGTTCTGCCGCGGAAGAAACAGTAGTAAAAAGTATCCGGAAACCAGCCTCTAGAGAAAATGACATAAAGACGGATGTGGTATCCCATCCCCCGCTTCGCCAAAAGGAACAACAGGCTATGGTCAGCAAAGATGAAGGTCCGAACCCGGCAATCCCACTGGCCGGTGATAACAAGCCCGGGACAGAACCTGTGTCAGAGGAACCGGAGCAGCAAATTGCGGTAACCCTTCCAAAGAAAAAAACCGCTATTCCTGTTTCAGATATTGCACCGGTTTCTTCATCGATGACCTTTACAGAAAGAATATCACAACCTGCAGACCCTCAAACAGCATCTAAACCTCAATCTTCACCATTCAAAATTTTCAATCGATAAGCTATGTTCAGATTATTCATTCTCGGATCATTCATTATGACTTCCTTTGCAGTTGCTGCCCAGCATCAGAATGACATTTCATTCGATCATTTCGAACCGAACAGCCAGCTGGTGCGTATCCGGGATGTAGCGCCCAATGGAGAGCAAATGACCATTTACCTTGATTATCTTAAAGATTACAGGAAAGGCGATATCCATTATGTGATGAACCGGATCGATAAAGGGATCGCCCTGTTCCAGGACTCTCTTTATGACGCTACCCGGGCTCATCTGCTCGAGGTCGCCGTTACCAAAGACCAGGAGCATACATTTTACAGGTACGCTTCATATCCCGCCGGGTCTACCGATATCGCCATAGTTGACGGACAGACCCGGTATATCAAGCACCGGCCGGATACCATCAGGGTTTATGAGCATTTCGAAAAGCTCAGCATGGGAGACACCATTCACTATTGTATCGTATACGAAATCTTAAGCAAGGACCTGAGCCGGGCCGGGGAAACAAAAATTACCAAAAATTTATTGGATGTACATGAGTACCGGCAGGAAAAAAGAGAACGGTATAGGAACCTGACAAATGTGATCCAAAGGCTGGGGGTATATTTCGGTGCAGGTATTGCCATCAATCCTGACGCACCGGTAGGCATGCATATGGATGTGGGACTGATCTACCAGACAGGCCGGAAATACAATGGCTACACCCCCTTTATCGGGTATAACTTCAAAGGAAATACTGCCCGGTACGATGGTATATATCTTGGAGCTCAATTCCACATGCTGGAATGGGGAATGATGAAATCCAACTTCGGGCCGTATCACCTGCTGTATAATAAATATTCCATGGGAGTGGGTATCATGCAAATAGGAAATGCACATGAGCTGGAGCATATGTATACGGATCAGCCTTACTACCTGGCAGTCGGTCTGAACTATCCCATTGCACACAATATGGGTGTCAGCATTGATGTAGGCGGGCAACTGTTCCCTGTGAAGTTATATCAAAGGAACCCGAAAAGCTATGTCAGCATTTCTTTTAAGGCTTACCTGGGTTTGGGAATGTAGTAATTTCTTGTTCACTCGTTAAAAGCAAAGTACTATGAAAAGCATCTTCTTTACTCTGTTTGTATTCATTTTTTATCTCTGCGAAAGCACAGCCCATCATGAATGGGAATGCATACTATATCAACCAATGGATGTATTCCTTCCTCGTTGATCCCTTCATCTATATGAATATGATGAACGTGCGGCTTTGTGACGATGAACCCGATCTTAAAGACCGGCTGGAACGATTGATGCAACATTCGGGTAACAAAACTACTTTACCTTCAGAGCAGATGAAAAGGGTTATTTCATTTACCGGAAAAATAAAAACAGTGATATCCGCTATTTTAAGATACTCGAAGAAAATACGGACTATTTTGTACGCTGCAAGGAGGACAATGATATATGTGAGTGTAAAGCAGCTACATTTCTGTTCTTTAAAAACGAGCGGCAATTACAAAAAACAGAAAAAAACATTTTCACTTTCTTTAAAGAAAAAACCTGGTAGAAAGGCTGAATAAAAAATCGCTTCCCATACCGCACCATTGGGAACAATTGGGTTTCTGTCGGATATTGGAAGAACTATAGAAATTAAACTGCTGTGTAGTGCTTAATAATATATTGATGGTACAGAAATACTAAAGCGACCGAAATGGTCGCTTTAGTATGATTATTTATCCGGGTTGTTCAGTTCTTCCAATTGCTTTTGCACATCATCGATCTTGGTTTTGCGCTTGGCTATGTTCTTTTCCAGCTTGGAGATCAGGTGGCCCAGGTGATCCTTCAGCTCCTTGTCCTTTTTATTCTCTTCGTCCAAACCCTCTATGGATTCCGTAAACTCTGCCAGCTGGTCTTCATCATCCTTCAGCTCCTGCTGCAAGGTACGCAGGAACTTTTCGGTCTGGCTCAGCCTGTCTTTATTCTTCTGTTCATACCTGCTCCTGCGCCGTTCCCTGTCTTCGTCTTTTCTTTTGAAAAAAGTTCTCCGGGCGATATTGAACCGGTCCCACAGTTCATCACCATATTCTTTGGGAATAGGGCCAATGATCTTCCATTCGGTCATCATCTGCATCAGCTCATCCGTAGCCAGCTTCCAGTTCTCCGACTGTGCCAGGTGTTCGGCACGCTCCGTCAGCGCTTTTTTCTTTTCATAGTTCTCATTCAGATTATGAAGAAACTCCTTGGCCTGGCTGCGTTTGGCTTCATAGAATGAATTCCTGGCGGATTTCCATCTTTCCCAGAGCATATCGTTGAACTCTTTGGGGGCCCTGCCCAGGCTGTTCCATTGCTGCTGCATCTCATCCAGCCTGTCTGATGTGGCTTTCCACTGTGTGGAAGTGCTGAGCTGCTCGGCTTCTTCTACCAGCGCCAGCTTTTCTTTATAGTTATGTTCCTGCTCCTGCCTGATCTGCTCACTGTGGTCATGCTTGCGGTCAAAGAATGCTTTCCTGGCGCTGTTGAACCTTTCCCACATCTCATCATTTTTCTCTACACTCGGCAATGGACCTATGGTCTTCCATTCTTCCATCAATGCATTCAGCTGTTCCGTAGTGTTCTTCCAGTCTTCTGAATCCCTGATGACCTCAGCTTTCTCACATAGCTCGATCTTGCGATCCAGGTTGACCATCTGTTCTTTCTCCAGGTCTTCATAATGCTTTCTCTTCCGCTCAAAGAATACATCTTTTGCATCAGAGATCTCCTGCCACATTTTCTCATTTGCCTGCTTCCTGACCTCAGGGGCCACCCGCCATATCTCTATCAATTGCTTGAAATGCTCCGTAGCTTCATGCCAATCTTCGCTCTGCGACAATTGCCTGGCGGTGTCTACGATTTTCTGCCGTTCTTCGGCATTCTGTTCCAGTAACCTGTCTATCTCTCCCTGGTACAATGCCATCTGCTCCCTGATCGGATGATAATCACCGATCGCATCCGTAGATTGAAGCTTCTTTTCGAACTGATGGACCATCATTTTTAGTGCCAGCTTATCTTCACTGGTCTCCCATTTCTCTTTCAGCGCCCGTGCCGACTCCATTAATTCTTCAAAGCCGGCATGAAGTTTCTGAACTTCCTGTTCCCACTGTTCCGGCTGAAATATGCCCAGTTTCTTCTCTTTCCGGAACTCATTAGAAAGTAAGATAAGCTCATTTTGGTCATTGACCTGTAATTGATCCTTGAATGGCACTTCAAAGGTATTCCAGGAATCGTGAATGGATTCCCTTGGACTAGATGTTTCCTGATTCATAGTTGAATAGCATTTAGGGTCATCAATGGGTTTACTGTCAGAAATAAAATTATTGTTTCAATTCTTTTGAATGAGTTAAAGTTACATTTTTTCAGGGACATTTATACCCAGCAGGCTCATCGCATGCCTGATCGTTGCCGCAGTCCATTTACTCAGCCCGGTCCTCAATTGCTTCTTATCCTCTGATTCAGCATTGGCTACAGAGTGCCTGTCGAAGAAAGAATTGAAGGTCTGGGCCAGTTTAAACACATAATTGCACAGTACACTGGGGTTGAATTCGGATGCAGCCTTCTGTACCTCGGCAGGATATTGCTCGATCAGGATCAGCAGCCTGCGCTCCAATGGTTCCAGTCCTACCGTGCCGGGAACAGTAAAATCCGGTCCCACCTTTCTCAGGATAGAGCAGATCCTGGCATGCGCATACTGGATGTATGCCGCGGTAAATCCATGAAGATCGATAGATTCTGCCGGGTTAAAGATCATTTTCTTCCTGGGATCCACCCTGAGGAGATAGAATTTCAAGGCCCCCAACCCTATGGTTTCATATAGCGACTGCAGTTCTTCTTCAGACCAACCTTCCGTCTTACCGGCAGCTTCCGTCTGTTCCCTGGCGATAGCGATCATTTCAGCGATCATATCATCTGCATCGACTACAGTCCCTTCCCTGCTTTTCATTCTGCCGCTCGGCAGTTCTACCATTCCGTAGCTCAGATGATAGATACCATCGGCACAGGGTTCCCCCAGTTTTTTCAGAATCAGTTTCAGTACCTGCATATGATAGTTCTGCTCATCTGCGATGACATATACAGACTGGTCCAGGTTGAAATCATCATACTTTTTCTTGGCAGTACCTAAATCCTGTGTCATGTAAACGGATGTTCCGTCTGCTCTCAGGAGTAATTTCTCATCCAGGCCGTCTTCCGTCAGGTCGATCCAGACCGAACCGTTTTCTTTTTTGAACAGGATGCCCTTTTCCAATCCCTGCTGCACCATTTCCTTGCCCAGCAGGTAAGTATCACTTTCATAATAAATCTTGTCAAAGTCCAGTCCCAGCTTCTTATAGGTAATATCAAAACCCTCGTATACCCAGCCATTCATCATCTTCCAGAGTCCGTACACTTCCGGATCACCCTGTTCCCATTTCAGGAGCAGGTCCTGGGCTTCTTTGAAAATGGGAGCCTCTCTTTCCGCTTCCTTTTCCTCCATTCCTTTTTCTACAAGCTGCTGGATCTCTTCTTTATACACATCATTATACCGGACATAGTAATCACCAACCAGGTGATCTCCTTTCACTCCGGTAAGCTCCGGTGTAGCATCATTTGCATAACGCTTCCAGGCGATCATTGACTTACAAATATGAATGCCCCTGTCATTGATCAGGTTAGCCTTGATGACCTCATTGCCCGTAGTCTTCAGGATCTCAGCTACGGACCATCCCAGAAAGTTGTTTCTCAGATGGCCGAAATGTATGGGTTTATTGGTATTGGGAGAGGAGTATTCGATCATTATTTTCTGCTTTCCTCTGGTCCGGTCCGCTGTATGTACAGCTCCTTGATGCTGCTGCAAAACGGAAAGCAATATATGATCCCGGACAGTGATATTCAGGAAGCCGGCTACGATGGTATAATCCTGAACCAGGCCGCCGTGTTCGCTGAGCATGTACCGGCCTATAGCATTGCCCAGTTCATCAGGCTTCACCCTCAGGGATTTGACAAAGGGAAACAATACCAAAGTATAGTCACCTTCGAATTCCGGCTTGGTCTCATTGATGACGATCTGTTCCTCTGTAAAAGTCTGGCCGGGAAATAAGGCCTGAAAACCTTGCAGGCTTGCCGATTTTATCTCTTGTTCGATGCTGTTCATTCTATAAAAATAGGAGTAAAATACTTAATGTGCCAAAGGTAACGATTTGACATATAGCTTGCAGGTTAGAATTATGTAAAGTTCCACATCAAAAGGCTTACTAAAAATAAACCTGACGTGCAAGCCCAATATTGCAACCTGTAATCAAGCATAAGCAAGGCCCGGTATGGGCCTGTCTTCCGCGTATGGCTTTGATCAGGCTACAGGTCACCCAGCTGAGGACGGACGACCAGGCGCTCCACTACTGCCTGCGGGGAAAGCATGCTGCATTGATATACAAGCTTCGCGATATCCTCCGCTTCCATAATACGCTCCGGATCGATACCGCTCCCTGACCAGCTGTCACTATACGTAGCTCCGGGAAGGACAGCCGTTACTTTAATACCTTTGTCCTTGAGCTCCAGCCTGAGATTATCAGAGAACCCAAGCAATGCGTACTTGCTGATGCTATAGGATCCCCCACCGGGATAGGCAGCCAGGGATGCTATGCTGCACATATTGAAGATATGCGCAGATTGCCGTCTGATCATCACGGGAAGCAATGCCCTCGTCAGGTAATATGCGCTCATCAGATTGACTTGAAGCTGGGCTTCCAGTACGCCGTCCGCCTCGGTGCTGACCTCACCGGGACAATAGATACCTGCATTATTGACAAGAATATCGATAGCATCCAATTCCCTGAGCACCTGCTCCGACCAGGATAAGACTTCCGAACGGACAGCACAATCCACCGGGGTACCTTTGAAAGACTGCCGCGGGTATTTCCGCTTCAGATCATCCGCTAACGCCTGTACCTCATCTGCGCTCCTGGCACAAAAGGTAATGTTCCAGCCCTGTGCTGCAAAATAGGTAATAATGGCTCTTCCTATGCCTTTGGTACCTCCTGTAATGACGAGATTGTTCATTTTCTTTTAATGGCAGGAACAAAGATAGGCTAACTATTTCTGAATGGATAAGGGTATTTTCATTTGCAGCACAGCGATCATTCCGGGATTATATTAAAGAAATAAAGGCTGCCGGAATCGGCAGCCTTTATTTCAAAATCCAAAAGATCATACTTATTTTTTCTCTTCACCGGCACCTGCTTCAGGATTCAGGATTGCCGTGTACTGGTTCTTACCATTGAAGAACAGGTTAGCAGCTTCTTTGATATCGTCAACAGTTACTTTTTCGATCTCTTTATCGGTGCTTAAGAAACGGTCAGTGCTGAAACCCTGGAACTTCAACTGATCCAGTTTAGCCAGCCAGTAATTGTTGGTTTTCAGGCTTTCTTTACGTTTTTCCAATAAAGCGATCTTTACCTTTTCCAGATCCTGGGCTTCCGGTCCTTTTGTCTTCAGGACCTGGATCTCCTGTCCGATCGCCTTCATAATCTCATCCACACTCTCCGGGCCTGTAGGGATCTGGGTCGTAATGGAATATTCTGCTACCGGGTATTTAGAGAACTGTCCGTAAAAGCCTGCACCATATACTGCTCCCATTTCCTCCCTCAGCTTCTCGATGACCCTGATGGTCAGGATATCTGCAATCATCGTTGCTTTGAGGCTTTTATCTTCCGAGAATGGCAATTCCCCGAAATATTGGGAGATGATCAGGCTCTTAGGTTCTTTACCTTTCTTCATTTCAAATGTATGGGTACCTGGTTTCGGTCTCAGTCCGTTATCCTTGAAGGCAGGGGTTTTCCCACTTGCAGGAAGGGAAGCTATATATTTCTCCAATAATGGTTTCAGAGCTGCTTCATCGATATTACCAACGATGAAGAAATGGAAACCTTTGGCATTAGAGAATTCATTCTTGTAAATCTCGATGGCCCTGGCAGCATTCACCTGTTCCAGCTCTGCTTCTGTAGGCAGGATCACGGGACGCAAAGGATCTTTGTTGTACATATCATCGATCATCGCCGTCAGGAAAGCAAATTGCGGATTTGCAGCTGCAAATTTCAGTTGTGTCTTCATCTTCTTGATGTATGCATCGAATAATTCCTGGTCCATCCTCGGACTGGTCAGCTGCAGGTAGTTCAGCTGAAGTAAGGTTTCGAGGCTTTTCACATCTGAATTCCCTTCTACTATATTGAAAGCTTCGTTGATACTCGGAAGCAATCCCACATTCTTACCTGTCAGCGCTTTGGTCAGGTCTGTAGGCGTATATTTACCATAACCCATGGACTCGATAACAGAAGGCAGCTGGTTCAATACCATTTTGTCTTTTGCACCATAGTTGCCGGTACCACCGTTTTTGACCCCTTTGAACAGGATCTCATCTGATTTGAAGTCCGTAGCTTTGGTCGTAACCAATACACCATTGCTCAATTCATAAGTAGTAGTTCCCAATTTTTCGTCTTTCGTCGTTTTAACGATTTTCCCTGCCTTAGGCTCCTGGTCCAGCAGGTTTTCGGAGATGACTATATCTTCTTTCTGTTCTGCTTTTTGTGTGAAGGCCTGGTCGAATGCAGCTTTCAGGGCTGCATCTGAATTGATTTTATCATCAGTCTGCTCCGGGCTCATCACGACTGCGAAATAATTATCCCTGTTGTCTTTACTGTAGAGTTCATTCAGTTTTTCAGAAACTTCAGATGCAGTAATGCCAGGTAAGAACTTTTTGTATAAATCAAATTCTGCTTCGATACCGGGGAATGCCTCACCTTCCAGGAAGTGGCTTTGATACTCCTGCAGGTATGCATCTGAGTTGGTCGTGTTCCTTTCATTGTACATTTTCTCTATCCCGCTCAGCATATCTTTCTTCACGAGGTCGATCTCAGATGCGGTGAACCCATATTCCTGTGCACTCAGCAGTTCAGCTACGATTGCATTGATCGCCGTAGTCAGGTCTGCGCTTGGCATCACGGCACCTCCTAATGCTTTATATCCTCTTACAAAGCTGGAGTTATCAATACCGGCGAAGATAAAAGGAGGATTGGAAGAAGAGGCAAGATCGGAATACCTTTTGTTCAATGCGGCAAATACAATGCTTTCTACCAGTTGATCCCTGTAATCCCCTACAGTAACAGCAGGATTGTCTTTCTGGGCAGAGAAAGAGAAATACATAATGGTATTGTTCTGCTCGGGATCTGTCAGGAACATCGCTTCACTATCTTTGTAAGGATCGATTCCATACATCGTACGGGAACGCTCTCCGGACGGATTTTTCAAACCGGAAAAATATTTCCTGATCAGCTCTTCAGCTTTCTCCGTAGTGATATCACCGACCACGGTCACGGCCATCAGGTTCGGCCTGTACCAGTCTTTATAATACCTTCTGATAGCTTCATATGGGAAGGTTTTTAATAACTCAGTCTTCCCGATGGGTAACCGGTTGGCATATCTGGAACCTGCCAGTAATTTCGGAAGGAATTTTTTCTGCATCCTGTCAGAAGCACCCTTCCCTGTTCTTTCCTCTTCCAGTACGATTTTCCTTTCCTCATCTATATCCTTATCCGTAAGTGTAGCAAACTGGGCCCATTCTTTGAGGATCTGGAAACCTGTCTCGATGTTCTGGGGATTGTCCGTAGGGATCGGCAGCATATATACGGTCTCATCAAAGCTGGTATATGCATTCAGGTCCGCACCGAACTTCACACCCATATTCTGAAGGGTGCTTACCAATTCGTTCTTTGGAAAGCTTTCTGTCCCGTTGAAGAGCATATGCTCTGTGAAGTGGGCCAGGCCTTGCTGATCGTCATCTTCAAGGACAGAACCAGTATTGATAATGAGCCGCAACTCTACTTTATCTGCTGGTTTCTGGTTCGGGCGGATATAGTAGGTCAATCCGTTATCGAGCTTACCGACCCTGACCTTAGGATCATTGGCCAATTTTTGATTGAGATCCTGTGCCTGTACCGATACTGGGGCCAAAGCGCCCAGCACAGACAAAGACAAAACCGCAGATTTCAAAATCTTCTTTATCATGGTTTTATTTTAAAATGAAACAATGCACAAATTTACTGAAAACAGAGATTTGGCTGGAAATATGTGGATAAATTACATGATATTTTCGATATACTCTCTGGAAATTTCGACAAAAAAAATGCTGTGAAACAGATTCACAGCATTCATCATAAAATTGGGATAATAGCGCTTATTTTTTAGCAGCTCTTTTAGTGGTAGTTTTCACTTCAGCTTCAGCTTTATCTTCCTCTGCATCCAGCTCTAACATTTTCTCCAATTGACGAACCTCTTTCTTCAAGTCATAAATGATCTTGTACAATTCATCCAATTCAGATTTGGTCGCTACCGGATACTGGCTGATATATTGCTCTAATTGTGTATCAATATCTTTTTTCAATTTCAACTGAAGGGAGCTTACTTCCGCCATCAATTTGCTGTACTCGTCACTTTCGAAAAGTTGTACATAGATAGCATCTCCCGTATTCAGCCATTCCTGATACAATGCAGTAAGGCTATCGATCTGCTCATCATTCCCGATTTTCTCGATCACCCTGTCTACCAGTGCTTCCATTACTTTAGCGCTTTGCTGGTACATCAGGTACTGAAGCTCTGCATTCTTAACGGAGAATACCGCCATCTTGTCATAGATTGCAGACCAGGCAGCAGCACTTTTAGTATATTGGTTCGGCGTCACCATTTTTGCAATCGGAGAAACCGCTCCTTTGAACCACTGAGAGAACTGATCATAATTTTCCACTCCATTTACGAATGGATTGAACTGGGCAAAAAAGTTATTGCTATTGTAGAAATCCTTAGCCTGGCCCCATTGCTCTTTACCCAAACCTGCCAATGATTTGAAGCTGTCCTTATATTGCGCAACCATTTGGTTAAAATGCGTATGAACGGACTCGGGAAGAATGCTGAACATTTTATCGGTCATCTCTTTCAGGGAATCAAAATTGAAGTTTGCTTTAAAGGCTTCAGCATTGAACGTTTTCTCCTGAATGGATTTCCAGAACGGAGCCCAGATCTCTACAAACTTGCCGAAGCTCACCGCATTGTTCGCAATATTAGAGTAGATATCCTGCGTGTTCGCATGATTGAAATTCTTCTGGAATTCAGTCAGGCTATTGTTCAGTACTTCATAATAAGAAGAGAACAAATTAGGCATAGAGCTGAACCAGTCTTTATTCTTCTCAGCGATAGAGAAAGGATTGTATTGGTTCATCAGGTCAAACCATTTTTTACTCGCATCAGCCTGGTTGATGAAATTGTTATAATTTTTCAATCCTTCAGTCCACATATTATAATATGGATTATTATTATTGAACCAATCCATCGGGTTTTTAACGGTCTCAGCATTCGGCGTAAATCCTTTCATGAAGTTCTGGTTCATTTCCCACATATTTCTTGTAGCATTCATCTGACCTTCCAGCCAGTTGTTGAAATAAGCCTGGGAATTGGTAAATGATTCTTTGGATTTAGCTTGTGCCTTTTCAGTTTTGGATTGTACATTGTCAAAAGTCGCCTTTTGTTTGTTCAACCATTCATTGTACATTTCAGAGCCTTTTTCTACAGCCTCGGTGACAGGATTTTCACCGTATATCTTTTTCGTGGTCTCGGCTACCTTATGGGCAGCTTTTTTTTGTGTTTCGATTAATGTGTCAACCACATTAGTTGAATTTTTCATAATTAAATATTTAATAATACGAGGTGTTGTCTATTTCAATTCCGGGAGCAAAATTATTAAAATTTATGCTCATAAATGAATCCGGGGTCGTTAATTTTATATAAACAATTAAAACAATTGTTTAAATTATCTAAAATGGATGCAATATCCCCGATTCCGATGGGTCTAATGACGATCTGCTGACAATCAGAATAATAGTCAATCTTATAAATAGATAAAAATCAATAAATTATAAAATCAAACATTCCTTGAATCCCGGGAACAATCGAAGACTTTTTACAATTAATAATATAATGTTAAATTTTTAAATTTTGATCCGGATAAAGCCAATCGAGTAGCTTTTCGCCTTGTTCGTCAGGACAAAATGCAGGTCATCAGCTGCAAAAACAGATTTTAATTTGAAGAGGTGGATATAGGATACAGGGGTACTAACGTGGGACAGGTTTTGTAAACCGGGTCTATCCTGATATGCAAGGTTTTGGAACGGTCATAGATATAATCCCTCATATATTTGTTCTTCTTTTCCCTCAGTGCATAATTTTGAAACAAGGTATAATCGGTATCAAAATTGGCAGTATGGGGATCAATCCTGCTCTTTAAGTATAAGAGCCTGATACCCCTGTTCCCGTTCTTATAAGGATTCGAGAACACATGGGGGCTGGAGTATTCCCCTATTTTCATGTCCTTTATCGTGGATGCTGTATTGCTCATCCAATTGATCCAATGTAAGCTGGGTACTGCCGGTATTGAAGTCAAACATCATCCCGCTTCTGCCTTTTGCCAGTTCGTCATTGGATAGTTTGGCCACCGCCTGACCGTATGTGATCTTCCCCGCCTCCAGTTCTTTCTTCACAGAATCCAGGTAGTCCATTTTCTCCTGAATATCTACGGATGTAACAGCAGGTACCATTAAGATATGCCTCACTGTAGCAGTACTGTTTCCTTTACGCTCCATCTTGATGATATGGTAACCAAAAGAAGAACGGAATACAGGAGAGACATCGCCTTCATTCAGCCTGAATGCCACGGATGCGAAGGTGGCATCGAAGTTTTCCTTGTTTTCGATCTCTACCAGTCCTCCATTATCCCTGGAACCCGGGTCTTCACTGAGTATCCCGGCCATAATGCTGAAGTCTTTCTCACCGGTGACGATCTGTTGTCTGACATCTTCCAGTTTTTCCTTGGTATATTGTTCTACCTCATCACTGGCTTCAGGATTGATAATGATCTGCCCGATCTCAACGGTTGCACTGATATAGGGAAGCTGCTCCGGTCCCAGTTCCTCGTACGCTTTTTTCACCTCCTCCGGTGTCACTACGATTTCACTTGTCAGCATTTGCTGCATCTGCATGGCGGTAAGCTGCTCCCTGATCTCTTCGCGGTATTCTTCTTTGATCTGATAGATAGATTTTGCCCAGCACCGCTTCCATTTGCTCTTTGGAGCCGAAATTTTGGATATTGCTCCGGATCCGGTCGTCCCAGTTCCCTGTCCACTTCTTCTTCCGGTATGATCACACTATCCCGGGCAGCCATTTCACAGAGTACTTTCTGGGTAATAAATTCCATCATTATATCACATTTGCTATCAGGACCCAGGGTATCGTTTCTTTCTTTCCTTTGGAAAAAGACATTATCGATATCCGACATAGCGATGTACCGGGATCCTATGGTAGCTACAATTTTATCAGCAGGAAGATTATGCAGGTTTTGCTGGCCGGAAACCATCGCCGACAGCAATATAAATATAATAAATAACAATACTTTCTTCGTCATAGACCGCAAAGATAATAATTAAAGTCGCTCAGATAATGTAAAATCTGATGTTACAGACCAAAAACGAATAAATAACCCGTATATTATGGATGGATCAAGCTTTTTGCAGGATCAGCACACAATCCTGCAAATGCGGGTTCCGCCGGCCGGAAGGCGCGCAGAAAAGCCCCGTTATGCTGAAAAGAGGATATGGCTTACGGATGAATTCCGGTAGTATGTGCAAAATCTTTATGCTAAAAAATATCGAGTTCTTTAAATTTGCGTCACTTTCAAAGCCTGAACCGGCGGAAGGAATACAAATAAAATAGTAGAATTCAGAAAATTAGGGAGAAAAACATGGAAGAACATTTGCAACAGAGTAGTCCGACCATTCAGAAAATGTACGAGAACTGGTTTTTGGAATATGCCAGCTATGTTATCCTGGAACGTGCGGTTCCGGAGATCAGAGACGGGCTGAAACCGGTACAGCGCAGGATACTTCATGCACTTAAGGAAATGGATGACGGAAGATTCAACAAGGCGGCTAATGTCATCGGGCAGACAATGCAGTACCATCCGCATGGTGACCAATCTATCGGGGCGGCGATGATCCATCTGGGCCAGAAAGACCTGCTGATAGAGACTCAGGGCAACTGGGGTGATGTCCGCACCGGCGACAGTGCAGCAGCACCCAGGTATATCGAAGCAAGACTGTCCAAATTCGCACTGGAAGTGGCCTTCAATCCTAAGATTACGGAATGGCAGCTCAGTTATGATGGAAGAAAGAATGAACCGGTAAGCCTACCGATGAAATTCCCTTTATTACTGGCTCAGGGAGCAGACGGGATTGCCGTGGGACTATCTACGAAGATACTGCCCCACAATTTCTGCGAACTGCTGGAAACTGCGATCAAATATTTGAAGAAAAAACCTTTCGAACTCTATCCGGACTTCAGCACCGGCGGGCAGATAGATGTGAGCAACTATAATGACGGCATGCGGGGTGGAAAGGTAAGGGTGAGGGTGCCGATCGTAGAAGAAGACAAGAAGACACTGCTCATTAAGTCTGTACCGTATAGCGTGACGACTTCCCAGCTGATCGACAGTATCCTCAAAGCCAATGACAATGGTAAGATCAAGATTAAAAATGTGGTCGATAATACTGCCAAAGATGTAGAGATCGCAGTGGACTTTAGCTCCGGGAGTATCATCCGATCAGACCATAGATGCACTCTATGCCTTTACGGACTGCGAAATTTCCATTTCCCCGAATGCCTGTATCATCATCGATGACAAACCACATTTCATCGGGGTATCCGATGTCCTGAAATTATCCGTAGATCATACCAAATCATTATTGGAACAAGATCTTCATATCAAACTCGGTGAACTGAACAATGACTGGCATTATTCTTCCCTGGAAAAAAATATTCATTGAGAAGAGAATATACCGGGACATAGAAGAAGAGACGACCTGGGAAGGGGTGATCGCAGCCATTGACAAGGGACTGGCCCCGTATAAGAAATTATTCAAAAGGGAAATCACGGAAGAAGATATCGTCAGGCTGACAGAAATCAGGATCAAAAGAATATCCAAATACGGACACGTTCAAAGCCGACGAACACATCAGAAGTGTGGAAAGAAGCCCTTGTCGAAACACAACATCACCTGGACAATATGGTGACGTATACCGTTCAGTATTACGAACAGCTTCTGAAGAAATACGGTAAGGGAAAAGAAAGAAAAACCGAAATCAAGACATTTGATACCATCCAGGCCACACAGGTAGCGATTGCCAATGCCAAGCTGTATATGAATGCCAAGGAAGGATTTATCGGGTACCGGCCTGAAGAAAGATGAGTTCGTGACGGAATGCTCGGATATGGACAATATCATCGTGTTCAGAAAAGATGGTAAGATGATGGTGGTAAAAGTATCCGACAAGGTATTCGTAGGGAAAGACATTATCCATGCCGAGGTCTACAAGAAGAATGATAGCAGGACTACGTTATAATATGCTCTACCTGGACGGAAAATCGGGAATGGTATATGCTAAGCGTTTCAATCCGGGAGGTGTAACCCGCGATAAGGAATATGACCTTACAGGTGGCAACAAGGGCTCCAAAATATTGTACCTCACCTCTAATCCGAATGGGGAGGCAGAGGTCATCACGCTTACCCTGACTCCTGGTTGTGCTGCCCGGAATAAAACATTTGACTATTACTTCGAAGAATTACAAATCAAGGGAAGAGGCTCCAAAGGAAATCAGGTAACCAAGTATCCTGTCCGCTCCATTAAGTTCAAAGAACATGGCAAATCTACGCTGGATGCTCCCGAGATCTATTATGATCCCCAAGTAGGAAGACTGAACATAGACAGCTATGGCTTCAGCTTAGGCAAGTTCCAGCCTGAAGATAAGATCATTGTGTTCTACAAAGGACGGCAGTTATGAAATGACCGATTACGACCTGACGAACAGGTACCAGGCGGATGATGTGGTACTCATTAGTAAATTCGATCCCGCGGAAGTATTCACAGCGGTATATTATGATGCGGACAAACAGCAATATAATGTCAAAAGATTCCTGGTCGAAAACACAGACATTGAAAAACAAGTTTCCCTTCATCAAGGAAGGCAGCAAAAACAAGTTGCTCCTGGTAACGCACCATGAAGAGCCTGAACTGAAATACACATCCGGAAAGAAAAAGGCCGACGCACAAACGTACACTGTAAGGCTGGATGAGAAAGTAGGGATCAGCGGGTGGAAAGCAGCAGGCAATAAACTGGAAACGGAGCCGATTACCCAATGGGAGCTGATTTCAACCAAACAAAATCACCAGGAAGAAAAGAAGCATGAGGGGGATCCGGCTGATCCTGATAAGGAAAATCCACCTGCGCCTACATTATTTGATAATTAATAATTTTTATGCTTTTAAGTTGATAACTTCACACACTGATTCAACAAAATCAATTAAATTGCTGATTGAAAAAGGTAACATTGCGATAACAGGATGAACAAAATAGAGTTAGAAATAATAGCTTTACAAAGTAGTGTAACACATATGCATTCTTATGCAGTAGTTCTTGGCGAAATCAATGGTCCAAGGAGGATCCCGATCGTCATCGGGGGGTTTGAAGCACAGTCCATAGCTGTGGCCCTGGAGAACCTGCAACCCAAGCGTCCATTAACCCATGACCTGATGGCGATCATTTTAGAAACCTTTGGTGTTGCACTCAGTGAAGTGCTGATTTATAGATTGGAAGAAGGAATATTCTATGCTAAATTAATCTGTCAGCAAGACAATAATCAATACGAGATAGATTGCCGCACCTCGGATGCATTATCATTGGCGATCAGGTCCGGATGCCCCATTTTCGCATACGCCCAGATCCTGGATGCCGCTTCGATAGAAATGGAGGAAGACCAGGGGTTGACGGAGGAAACATTTGAAAATATGCCCGAAAATATACCGGAAGACGAACAATCCGGCGAGCTGTCCGGCTTGAGTCTCGAAGAGCTGGAAAACCTCCTGAATGATGTCCTGGAACAGGAGGACTATACCAGGGCCATCAAAATCAGGGATGAAATCAATAAGAGAAAAAAGTAAAATTTCAGATTTTTAGAAAAATTTTGATAGAAACTTTGTATTTTCTAAAAAATCCTTTTATCATTGTATAATATTTTGTGAAAATGATGTAATTTTATTGCCTTGTTACTCACAGTTCAAGAAAAACTATTATTAGTATTTTAACCACGGTTATATTCAAAAATATGAAAAGAACAACATTAGGTCTGGGTGCATTATGTTTAGGAATTGGTGCCCTTACTGTACTTTCTTCCTGCGGTAATCGTAAAGCTAACGGGATGTCTGAGAAAACGGGCTGGGCTTATAATGATAAGAACCTGGGCGGGTTTGAAGTTAGAGATTATAATGGACAGGTTACCGGTCCCGGATTAGTATTGGTAGAAGGCGGAAGGTTTACAATGGGACAGACTGATGACGAAATCGTTCAGTTCAGAAATAATATTCCTAAGACAGTTTCAGTAAGTTCTTTTTATATAGATGAGACTGAAGTGGCGAATGTGCACTACAGGGAGTACACTTACTGGTTGGAAAGAGCATATGCTTCTGACTACCCGGAGCTGGTGGCTATGGCCTATCCCGATTCTACAGCTTGGAGAAGCGGTCTTACCTATAGTGAGCCAATGGTTAAATATTACTTCAGACATGCTGCCTACAACTTCTATCCTGTGGTCGGTGTAACCTGGCATCAGGCTAATAAATATTGTGAGTGGAGAAGCTCTCGTGTCAACGAGCAAATCTTGATCAAAAAAGGCATCCTGAAGAAAAATCCTTATCAGGTGAACGAGGACGTATTCGAGACAGAAGCATATATGTATGAGCAATATGTAGGTCTTCCCGGTAAAAGAAAACAAAGAGACCTGAACCCTACAGGTACAGACAGAAGAAATACCACTTACTCTGACGGTATCCTGCTTCCTGATTACAGGCTTCCTACAGAAGCTGAATGGGAATTTGCCGCCAGGGCAGAAATTTCCGAGAACCCCGATCCTTCCAATAAAAGAAGAAGAGGTGAAGAAGCTCTTGTAAACAGGAAAAACTACCCCTGGGGTAATCCTCGGTCTACAAGGTATTCCGGCAAAGGCGATGATAACGGCCAGTATTACGAAAACTACCAAAAAGGAAACGGCGACGGAGCTGGTGTACCGGGTGGACTGAACGACGGAGCCGTAAGAACGGCACCTATCGATGCTTATTATCCGAATGCATTAGGTCTTTATAATATGGCCGGTAATGTGAGCGAATGGACCCTGGATGTGTACCGTGATGATTACGGTGATTACAATGAACTGAATCCATACAGGGGAAATACATACTATACGGATTCCCTGGAAGAAGGCGTAATAGCTGAAAAAAGATTCTCTGGGTTCTATGTTCAAAGTTCCCGTATCTGATTCTCTGATCGCTCAAAAATGGAATCGCGATTATAGCAGCTTTGATGCCAGAGATCTGGGTGACGGAGATGATCAAAGCGGTTATTCCTACAATTTCGGTTATACCTCATTGATCAATAATGAAACAATGGTCATCAAAGGAGCTTCCTGGGCTGACAGGGCATATTACCTGTCTCCCGGTACAAGAAGAGGAATGCAGGCGAACCACTCCAGCGCTACAGTCGGTTTCCGCTGTGTCATGGACAGGTTAGGTAGTATGAGCGGTAATTACCATTCCGGAGGTAACGATTTCAAAAAACAAAGAACAAGAAGATAATTCCAGAACATTAACAAGAGAAACACCTGCTGTACAGCAGGTGTTTCTTATTTGGATCATTTCATTCTGGCGGGCACCGTTCATGCAGACATCTAATTGGATACAATAAAATAACAAACCAATACTTTTCATACATTTGCATTCGTTCCATACCAGAAAATCCGATTTAAAACATGTACGAATTTCACGGAGACAGAAAAAGATATTTCGATATACAGACGGAAAATGCAGCACAATATGTGATTCCATTTATAGAAGAGAAATATACGATCACTCCGGGAATGCGCGTATTGGAAATCGGCTGTGGGGAAGGAGGGGTACTCAAAGCTTTCCTTCAAAAAGGATGTGAAGGTGTAGGTGTAGAGCTCGACGCCCCCAGAATAGAAGATGCCCGGGAATTTCTGAAAGAAGAGATAGAAGCAGGGAAAATAAAATTTATTATCAGGGATATCTATCAGGTAGACATAGAAGAAGAGCTGGGAGGACATTTCGACATTATTGTCTTAAAGGATGTTATCGAACATATCTATGACCAGGAACGGTTGGTAGCATGGATGAAAACATTCCTCAAAGAGAATGGGATCATATTCTTTGGTTTTCCGCCCTGGTATATGCCATTCGGTGGTCACCAGCAGATGTGCAGATCCAGGATCAGCAAATTACCTTATTTACACTTACTACCCAGAGGTCTTTACCAATGGATCCTGACCAAGAATAAAGAAAAGGTAAAGGAACTGATGGAAGTTGTAGATACGGGGATCAGTATCGAAAGATTTGAGAAAATCTGTAAAAAAAACAGGCTATCAGATCCAGAATAAAAGACACTATCTCCTGAACCCGATCTATTACTGGAAGTTCGGTTGGAAAGGAAGAAAGCAATCGGGATTTGTTTCTTCTATACCTTTCTTCAGAAATTTTGTAACTACCTGTGTCTACTATACGATCACACCAGGAATTGAAAGATCTTAGGTATAAAAACGAAACCCGCAAAAAATGAGGGTAGCGCTTGCTCCTATGGGCTAATTTTACCGGACATATGTAGCCTTCAAATCAGCTTACACCTGCTTATAATTGATATGAAAATCCAGATGCTCCAACCTGTGCAGCGCCTGGATCACTTCATCATTGATCAGTATACCCGACCCGCTATTATCCTGGGCCAGTACCAATCTATTCGATTGCTCCCTGTCATTGATCGCAATGTTCAGCTTCACCTTTCCGCTGTATTGCCTGTTTAACTCCAACAAGGTAATGAGCTCTTCCGTTTTCAACTGCTGAAGATTGATCTCGATATTGAGAGAAAACGGTGAGTAATTCCGGCACCTTGGACAAAAGAAAAAATATTGGACACTTTAAATTCAAATTCCCCGGGCCTGTAAGCATGTTCCTTATATACCCCTTCTACAACGATCTTACTGTCATTCTCTATAAAATCCTTGTACCGGATATAGTCATCCCGCCAGAAGCTCAACTGGAAATTCCCAGAATAATCATTGAGGATGAAACCTGCCCCACCCGTCGCCTTTCTTCGTAAGTCCATGGTATCCTTCAGTCACAAAACCCCCTATACGGATCTTCTTTCCTACCGATTCTGTGATCCGGGTACAGGGTATAAGACCATAATGGGTCATTTCAAACTTATATTCATCCAAAGGATGCGCACTCAAATAGAAGCCGAGGACCTCCTTTTCTTTTTGCAATAATTCATGCAATGTCCATTCCGGAACTTTGGGCAACGGCGGAAAGCTTACTTCCGGCATCTCTACATCTCCAAAGAGGCTGTTCGTCATACTGCTCTTCTGCTCCTGGTACTGGGCCCCGAACTTGGAGATCATCTCTAATGCATTGCTATAATTACCATCTGGAATAGGTGATAAGAGTTGTCCCCGGTGCACACCTTTAAAGCTGTCCATGGCGCCCCCCATCACCAGCGCCTCCAGCGACTTTTTATTTACAGCACGGGAATTGCGCATAACGATATCAAAAATATTCTGATAAGGGCCATTTTGTTCCCGCTCAGTAACCAATTCCTCCATAGCAGCATCACCCACACCTTTGATAGCCGACAACCCGAAACGGATGACCCTGTCCTTACTTACAGAAAACTCTTTCAGGCTCTCATTGATATCCGGCCCCAGCACTTCCAGTCCCATCCGCTTACATTCCTCCATAAAGAAAGTAATCTTCTCCGTAGCCTTGGTATTATTCAGGACCGCGGCCATATATTCCGCAGGATAATGCGCTTTCAGATACGCGGTCTGGAATGCTACAAATGCATAACAGGTCGAATGTGATTTATTGAATGCATACTGGGCAAAAGCCTCCCAGTCAGTCCATATCTTCTCCAGCTTGGCAGCAGGATGACCTTTGGCAATAGCACCGTCTATGAACTGCTTCTTCATCTTATTCAATACCTCAATCTGCTTCTTACCCATTGCTTTCCTGAGAACATCGGCATCACCTTTTGAAAACCCTGCCAGCTTCTGGGACAGCAGCATTACCTGCTCCTGATACACCGTGATCCCATAAGTATCCGCGAGATATTCCTCCATCTCAGGCAGATCATACACGATCTCCTCCTGACCGTGCTTCCTTCGGATAAAGTTAGGAATATATTGAAGCGGACCCGGTCTGTACAAAGCGTTCATCGCAATCAGGTCAGCAAAGACGTCGGGTTTCAGATCCCTGAGATGCTTTTGCATACCGGGGCTTTCAAATTGGAAGGTACCATTGGTATCACCACGCTGGTAAAGCTCAAATGTCTTCTTGTCATCAAGCGGCACATCATCTATAATGATATCTACCCCATGATTTCTTTTGATCAATGCCAATGCATCCTTGATAATGGTAAGGGTCTTTAATCCCAGGAAGTCCATTTTGATCACCCCTGCATTCTCGATCACAGTTCCTTCATACTGGGTGATCAATAAGTTGACATCTTTATTCGCAGCCACGGGGATCAATTCTGACAAAGGCTTAGGGGCAATGATAATACCTGCCGCGTGGATGCCGGTATTCCTCACAGAACCTTCCAGTTTCAAAGCTTCCTTAAGCACATCCGCTTCCTGCTGGTTACTGTCTAAGATTTCCCTGAGTTTACGAACATTGATCAGGTCATCTTCCCGAAGATCTTCTTTTTCCTTTAAAGATTTTACCCCGTTTTCCCCTTTTTCAATCGGTGCGGTAAGGACTCTTCTGAGGGATATGCCGGGCTTGTCCGGTACCAGCTTAGCCAGGGCATTAGCCTGGGAGAGCGGCAGGTCCAGTACCCGCGCCACATCCTTGATGCTCATCTTGGCGGCCATTGTACCGTAAGTCACGATATGCGCTACCTGCTCTTTGCCATATTGATCCACCACATAATCGATTACTTTCTGACGCCCGATATCATCAAAATCCGTATCTATATCCGGCATCGATTTACGATCCGGGTTCAGAAAACGCTCGAACAGCAGCTGGTATTTAACCGGGTCAATATTTGTAATCCCGATACAATAAGCTACCACAGAACCTGCGGCAGATCCCCTGCCCGGTCCTACAAAAACGCCCAGCTCTCTGCCCGCCCTGATGAAGTCAGATACGATCAGGAAGTATCCGGCAAAACCCATTGTCTTGATGGTGAACAATTCAAAATTGATCCGCTCTTCTATCTCGGGAGTGATCTCCTGATACCGCTCTTTGGCACCCTTCCAGGTCAGGTGGTACAGGTATGCATCCTGGTCATTATTAAAAGATTCCGGGACCTTAAAATGTGGCAATAAAATATCTTTCTCCAGCTTGAGCGGTCTAACCTTATCCACTATAAGCTGTGTATTCTCAATGGCTTCCGGCAGGTCTTCGAAAAGCTCGGCCATTTCATCTGTTGTTTTGAAATAAAACTCATCATTATAAAATGCGAACCTGGTATTCTTGGGCCGTTGGGTATCATCATCAGCAAATTCTTTCGCAGTAGGTGTAGACTGCTTCTCACCTGTATTAATACATAACAGGATATCGTGGGCGTTGGCATCCTCCCGGTCCAGATAATGGGAGTCATTGGAAGCAATAATAGGAACATTGTATTTCCTGGCAAACTCGACCAGAACCTTGTTGACCTGCTGCTGCTCCGGGATTCCATGTCTTTGGAATTCTACATAATAATCATCTCCAAACAAATCCAGCCACCATTTGAATTCTTCTTCGGCCTCTGCCACAGTTTTGGATAAGATAGCCTGAGGGACCGAAGCTCCCAGGCAGCAAGTAGTGGCAATGAGCCCTTCATGATACTGCTTCACCAGTTCTTTATCTATCCTGGGGTATTTCCCATAAAGCCCTTCGGTAAATCCCAATGAACACAGCTTCACCAGGTTCCTGTAGCCTGTTTCATCCTTGGCCAGGAAAAGCTGGTGGTATCGCTTGTCTTTTCTTCCCATGTCCTTGCTGAAAACCCGGATGTTCCTGTCCTCTACCAGATAAAACTCACAACCCACTATCGGCTTCACTACAGGCTCCTTGATCTCTTTCCCTTCCGCTGTGGTCCCTACTACTTTCGTATCCTTCCAGGCCTGTGCCACAAACTGGAATACACCGAACATATTACCATGGTCGGTTATCGCTACTCCGGGCATATTGTCCCTGGCAGCTTTCTGGAACATGGAGGCGATCGGTGTCGCACCATCAAGCAAGGAAAATTGTGAATGATTGTGTAAATGGGAAAACTGCATACGCTTCAAAATCTAATAGTTGGGAGAAAGTACAAAGTAACAATTTTGGAGTAAAAAAATACCGTGGTTTTTATACACATGGGACAGTATATTTTCACATTTCAGGTACATATAAATATATAGGGAATAGGTAAAAGCGGCATTAAAAATCTTTGTAATTTTAGTTCTTTTTCTATTTAAAACAGAGAGGTGTTCAACCCAAAAATCTTTTGAAACATGAACAAGAAAAGAATCATAGCCTTAGTCAATCCCCGTCACCCGGAAATCCTAAGATTTTACTTAAATTATTATTTAGAAGATCTTTATCAGAAAACAAGAAAGAACACAAAGTCTGTAGAATTCGGAACCAGGTAAAGAATTTCTTATCATCAACTGTATTACAACTCTATGAGCCTACTTAAAAGTATTCGAAGTACATTTCTTCATTTCAACGATTTCAAGGGGAAATCAGGTCGTAAGGAATTCTGGCATTTCTACATTTTCAGGGTCCTGTGTATTTATTCCTTTATGATCCCCGGTGCTTATTTGCTACTCTGCCAGATCGGCCGGGAATTAAGATCCGGTATCTATTCTGAGTCACTGAGCCGTTCGGAACCTCTTGGTACTTTGCTATTGAGTATAGGGATATTTATAATGATGGTATTTTTTGTTCCCTTTCTTTCGCTTCGTATGCGCAGACTAAGAACAATAGGATGGAACCCGAACCTTATATTATTGTGGATCATACCCTTCCTCGGGCCACTGATTATCTTAATAGGATCCGCAAAGAAAGATAAGTAATTTCCTTCTTCCTGTTTCTTCCATATGATCACCCCTTCGTACAGGATCTTATCTCCACCTATTCAGTCCATTCTTTCTTGTGGGAGAGATATGATAATACAGACCAATGGTAAATCCCGAAGCATTTTTCTGGTTGACACATATGTTATAACCCAGCATCAGCCCTGCTTTTCCCAAAAGGGAAACCCCTACCGACGGATGTATATAGAACCCGGGATGCAGGTACATTACATCCAGCTTCCCGTCAAACATAATCAGGTTGGTCTCAAATCCTAACTTCGGACCGAACACCATTTCCCCGTTTTGAATTTTACCGACCAATGATACGGATGGTCCATACGAAACCAGGGAATGGTCAACCATATGATAATAGCCCAGCTCTAAAAGGTGCCCGTAATTCCGGTTAAAAAATGCCGTATACCCTACTTTAAGCGTGGGTGCAATAGAAGCATCCGGATGGGTTAAAGATAAAAAATGAGCGCCCTTTCCCGAATGATTAGCCCCGAACAGGTGCGAAACAGGTAATAAAAGGCAGCACAACCATAAAAAAAGTCTATTCACCTGATAAAATTAAACGTTCCCGATATATAAAATCTCCAGCAAGTTAGCATCTTTTTACGGATCCGCAATTATGCCGTCCCTGCATTTATTATTTACCCAAACGAGCTGATTCTTACAGGCGAATACCTGCCGATTTCCCTTTACTAAAAATTGTTTTGTACATTCGTTACCAGTTGATGCCTGAAAGAAAAACGATATGATCCAAACAGACTTTTTAGTAATCGGTTCCGGAATAGCCGGTCTTAGTTTTGCTGTAAAATCCGCGAGGATGCATCCGGATAAGAAAATCATTGTGCTCACCAAAGCGCAACCGGACGAGACCAATACGAAGTATGCACAAGGTGGCATAGCAGTAGTGGGAGATGACCCCGATTCCTTTCACAAACACATAGAAGACACGTTAATCAGCGGTGACGGATTGTGTGATGAAGAGATTGTAAAAATTGTGATTGAAGAAGGTCCTGAACGTGTGCAGGAAATGATCGACTGGGGGACCAACTTCGACAAAGATGCCTCAGGGGAGTACCTTAGGGGTAAGGAAGGAGGTCATTCAGAATTCAGGATATTGCACCATAAAGACATCACAGGGTACGAGATCGAAAGAGCCTTGCTTGAGGAAGCCAGGAAATATCCGAATATCACGGTTCTCCAAAAATACTTTGTCATTGATATCATCACCCAGCACCATCTCGGATACCTGGTATTGAAGTCCACACAGAACATCCGGTGCTTCGGTGTATATGCACTTGACACGGAAACAAAAGATATCGTGAAGATCATCAGCCGTGTGACTTTACTGGCAACAGGCGGCTGCGGACAGGTATATAGAAGCACCACTAATCCCGTTATAGCTACAGGAGATGGTATGGCTATGGTCTATCGCGCAAAGGGCAGGATACGGAATATGGAGTTTATTCAATTCCACCCTACCGCGCTTTATGAAGCAGGGGTAAGTCCTTCCTTTCTTATTACCGAGGCTGTAAGGGGCGACGGCGGAATCCTGCGGAATAAGAAAGGCGAGGCTTTTATGGAATATTATGACTCCCGCAAAGATCTGGCACCGAGGGATGTGGTAGCAAGAGCGATAGATAACGAAATGAAGGTCAATGGTACCGAATATGTTTATCTGGATTGTACCCACCTGGACGAAGAGAAATTTCTTCTTCATTTTCCCAATATCTATGAGAAGTGCAAAAGCATAGGTATTGATATTTTCAAACAATGGATCCCTGTATCGCCTGCTGCACATTACTGTTGCGGTGGGATCCTGACAGATGTGCAGGGACAATCCTCGATCCTGGGTCTTTATGCCTGCGGTGAATGTTCGAGTACGGGGCTTCATGGTGCCAACCGGTTAGCTTCGAATTCCCTTCTGGAAGCTTTGGTTTTTGCACACCGCTGTGCTATGCACGCTTCAGCCAGTATAGATCAGCATGAATTGAAAACAGAAATCCCCGAATGGAATGCTTTGGGAACGACCGAACCCAATGAAATGATCCTCATTACCCAAAGCAGGAAAGAACTGGAGAGCATTATGAGCGATTATATAGGGATTGTCCGGAATAACATCCGTCTGGATCGTGCTATGCGCAGGCTTGACCTGCTGCATGAAGAGACTGAGCAGCTCTACCGTTCTTCCAAGATATCTCCCCAGCTCTGCGAGTTGCGCAACCTGATCACAATAGGTTACCTCATCGTTAAGAGTGCACAATTCCGGAAAGAAAGCAGGGGATTGCATTATAATACAGATTATCCTCAAAAATCGAATATCACATCGGATGTTATCCTTTAGGAAAACCCAACACTATGAATCCCGAACAAGTCCATGATACAAAAAACAGCAAGGATATTTTTACCAACGAAATCCTTGCTTTATCCTCCTTGCCGTCATTTACGGGTATTCCCATGAACGGGCTGAGTAAGGACTATAAAAAAAATCATTTGGTGGAACCTCCTTACGGGCACCTTTTTCATTTCTATATTTATGGTCTTTATCGGATGGATGGTCTTTAATGTCAGCTGGCACGCCTGGCTGCTCCTGATACCACCCGTAATATGGCTGATGACCAGGATACTGACCTTTAACCTCACTTTTAAAAGAAAGCAATATGCATTAAGGCAGTCAGATATTATCTATCAGAGCGGCTGGCTGTTCAGGACCACCACCGTAGTTCCATACAACCGTATCCAGCATATCTCATTGCACGAAGGATGGCTGGCGAGAAAATACCAGCTGGCCAATATCAAACTGTATACAACGGGTGATGACCTCGAGATACCGGGAATCCCTAAGGAAATTGCACAAAAGATGCAGCAGTTGATCTTAAACAAGATCGGGGAATTGTCCGGGACCAACTTTGCCGGCAATCCCCCTGACCATCAACCGACAGCACCGGAAGACATACCACCGAAAGAATCATGAGCCAACCGAAAGATATCGATTTTAACCAGGAGCAACACCAGTCCCCGACAGGGATGTTCATTGAGTTTTTCTTTCTGATGAGGAAATTTTTCAGGACATCTTCTGTACTGGTGATTTATCTTTTGCTTAAACTGGAGTGGCAATACTATGTATACATCGGGCTGGGGATGCTGTTTCTGATCGGTGTAACAGGCTTTTTTGCTTACTTGTCTTTCCGCAATACTTTATTTTATATCGACAAGCTTCATCAGGAATTCGTATTGCAGAGAGGTATTATCAATAAGGAAAAACATGTCATCCAGCTTGACAAAATTCTGCAGGTCAATATCAATCAAAATTTCTGGCAGCGCATATTTGATGTATATGCAGTAGAAATAGAAACTGCCGGCAGTAAGAAGACGGAAGCAAAAATCAAGGCGTTAAACCAGGATATTGCATTCTCGTTAAAAAATGCTTTGCTGGAGCGCACATCATCCAATCCGGAATCGGGCATAGATATGGCGGAACAAGGGGAAGACAGATCCCGGGAAATCGTCAATGAGAAAATTAAAATATCGTCCGGGCAGATCATCTTATATGCTTTTACAGCCGATTATATCCGTAGCTTTCTTGTCATGATGGGCATTATTTTCTCTTTCTATTCAAGGATCAGGGAATACTTTGAAAATTTCCGTCAATCTGTAGATGAATGGGAAAATGCTGCATTAAGCTATTTTGAGACACATTCTATTCCGCTTGCGATCGGTCTCTTATTCATGCTCTCTATTCTGGTAAATGCCATTCGGAATATCATTACTTATTATGGCCTGCAGATCAAACCGGAAAAAAGTTCATCATGGATCTCTTACGGTTTGATCTCCAGGCACAATACTTTACTGCAGAATAACAGGATCCAGACTTTCAGTATTACGACGCAATGGATCCAGAAAATACTGGGATTATACAAAGTCCGTGTTACCCAGATTTCTTCTGACATCCAGGCGGACAAAAAGGCCAAAGTCAACATTGTCGGTTTAAAAAAAGAACAGGTGCAACAGTTGTTTGAACAGATCTATCAGGAATCTTTCCCCGGCTTCCGCCAAAGGTTTACTGCAGATAACAGGTTAGCCATACTCCCTGTCCTGTTGTATATACTGCTACCCATCCTCATTACAGCAACTATCGGCTACTGGCAGATCCTGCCGGTGTATCTGTATGCCGCAGCCGCCGCATTCCTAATATTGATGGGCTTTTTGATCAGGAGATATGTACGGACCTATTGCCTGTATCTGCAAGATGAATACCTGATGCTGGAATATAAAATGTGGACAGAGAAAAAAACGATTTTACGTATAAAGGATATCCAGAGTGTCCGTATCCAGCAATATGCCTGGCACCGGAGCCTGGGCCTGGGCCACATTACTTTCCAGACCGCAGGCGGCGATATTCATTTTATGTACGGGGAAATGAAAATGTTGCAGCAACTGGCTGACTGGGTTTTGTACCGGATAGAAAGCAATCAGGCTAATGTGCCTTTCCTTTACTCCAAGGAAACAGAGCCGGATCTTGCTCACCGGATGTAATGACTTGCTTCAGCCTATCCCGCTCTTACCTTCTTTTAAAAACTTCTTATCCTTTCAGCTTTTCGTCAGGACATGCAGGTGCTCTTCTACACGATCTGCCTTATGATTCCTTCGTTCCGTTCTGTCGGCTTTGAATCTTTGGTAATCTTTCCTGAATAACCGGTAGGTCCCTAATGAAGACATGATCTTCCGGATTTCACTTTCCGGTATCAGGCCTTCATTGTTATAGCTCAGGAAGATGTATTGAAAATCTGCATGCTCTAACAACGTTCGCAGGGCATCGGTCACTTGTGTCGCACTGCAGAAGTCCGACTTCAGATATGCATCCAATCCGGTTTTCCCCTTCGGGTGAAAAGGGATATACCTGGCTATCGTATTCAGCAAATGATAATTAGCCCCGTAATGACGGGAATTATATGGCGGATCGAGGTAAAGGATGTCACCTTTTATCCTTTTGATCAGTTCATTGCTGTCTTCCTGATATACCCTGTGCTGTTGCGTACTTGCTTCGAATGCAGCTTCTCTGATCATCAGCTCTTTAGCAGCTGAAGGCTTGATTTTCTTTAAAAATGCACCATATACCGATGCTGTATTGGCCACTTTATCTGCAGATTCTATCAATGAGGCCAGCAAAAAGAAATATAAATCGTCATTGATTTCTTCAGCAAGATACCACTTCTGAATCTGCGCTCTTACCGCATCTATTTTTTGCCCGTTTTGTCCGGAAAAATAAAGTCTGCCGGCACTTCCTCCTTCAGAGAATTGCTGGTATATAAAACCCCTGACGCCAGGAAGCCGGTTGAGCTTTGATATCCATTCGGATGCTTCGAATAACTGTGCATTACCGATATAGTTTCGGTTCAGAATATAGCTATAATACTCCCAATCATTGGCAATTACCTGCTGCGTCTTATTTTTAAAATATCTCCCTACGACACCTGTCCCGGCAAAAAGATCACAGAATACCTTATGCTTAAGCTTATCACCTGTGACATACCTGATACTTTCTTCCAGGAATGGAAGCAATTTGTATTTTGATCCTATATAATTCAACTTGACAGCAATTTACTCTTTAATACACCAGATGATATCTGATTTCACTCGATGGGTATCGATACAAATGTCATAAACATTTTGTGGATGAAAGCCATGAAGGTAAGATTCAATTTTGGTTTTCAAAAATTGAATTTCTGCTTTTAGCTTCCAGTGCTCATGGTGATTCCTGTCATATAATATCAGGAACAACCGATTGCAGAAATGCATTCTTCCTTCCCGGCTCTGATTGCGGTAGAGCCATTCTATCAATGATTCCGGACGGGCCCAGGCATCCACTAAAGAATGAGGATACTGGCCGGGAAAAATAGTCGTCTTCACATCAAAAGGAATCTTTGAAAGATAAAAATCGACAAACCTGTCCTTTCGATGTTCAAATGGTCTTACCTTATGGTGTTGCCTGAAAATTTGTTCTACTGCCATAGCAGACCAAAAATTAAGTCAGCGATTCCGGGCATAATCCTTCAACCCGGAAGTTAATGCTGACAAACCTTCATTGAGCTGATTCCAGCTTCTACATTCATATACAAACCTGGTGATCCTGTCTTTCTCATCATCCTGCTTCACATGCCAGTGGTACGGAAAAGCACATCTTTTCCTCAGTTCTCTTTCCAGTACCCTGAGATCAAGCTGTTGCATACGCTGTATTATTTTCGGTTTTTAACCATAGATAGCCACCTCTTCTGTATCCGGTGTACTCCATGCCCTGTACATCCCTTCACTATTAAAACTCAATTCTATATTGCCCTTATGGTCAATGGCGATCAATCCCCCCTCACCGTTGATTTTGACCAGTCTGTCCTTAACGACAAGATCACAAGCTTCTTTTAGTGATCTTCCTGCGTCCTGTATCAGGAGATGAATCTGGAATGCAACGGATTCCTTAATGAACAATTCCCCTACACCGGTACAAGACACGGCACAAGTCCTGTCATTGGCATAAGTCCCCGCACCAATGATAGGAGAATCCCCTACCCTGCCGAATTTCTTATTGGTCAAACCACCGGTACTTGTAGCCGATGCCAGGTGTCCTTTGCTGTCCCATGCTACCGCACCTACAGTTCCCATCTTCTTGCCATCACCTGCAGTATGGTCCAATTGAACCCTGTCCGCTTTTAGTGCTTGCTGGTATTGCTCGTACCTGAACCCGTCATAAAAATAGTCTTCAGGTTCAAATGCAATTCCGTTTATCCTGGCAAACGCTTCGGCACCGCGTCCTGCCAGCATCAAATGTTCCGAAACCTCCATTACCTTACGGGCTAATAAGACCGGATTGCGTATACCCTGCACACCCGCCACCGCTCCCGCATCCGCCGACTTCCCGTCCATAACCGAAGCATCCATTTCATGCTTTCCGTCATGACTGAATACTGCGCCCCGGCCGGCATTAAAAAGCGGACAGTCTTCCAGCGCAATTACCGCGGCCGTCACTGCATCCAACGCTGTGCCTCCCTGCTTCAGGATTTCGGAACCTGCTCTTAATGCGATTCGAAGCTCCTGTTCATAATGCTTTTGCCTGCTCTCTGACATCATCGATTTTAAAATGGTCCCGGCACCACCATGAATGGCTATAGCGTATTTCATAAATCTGAATTTATTGGGATAAGCTTTCATTTCGCCCGTTGCCCGATTATTTTCCTAAAATTAAATATTTTAAAGATAACCTGAAAGTGAAACGAATCAAAATACACTGTGCACATGCCTGCACATTTGTTGACCTTCCACAGGAATGATACGTCCTTATTCACTGTAAGCAATCAGGTAATTTCATTTTTGCATTTGCAGGCTCCGCTGCATTAATTGCCTTAAACAAGCATTGCCAACTTAAAAGTTGGCAATGCTTCATGGAAAACAGTTGAATGAAATGAGCAAACGGGCAGAAATACCTCTGTAACTCAGATCTAGTATACAGACACGTAACCGTCTGTATACTTCTTCTCGCCTTCAAATACGACAAAACGGTACAGGCCGTTTTTCTGAAAATTCCTTTTATCCAGTACCAGGAATACATCATTCACTCTCGGGATTTCCAGGACCTCCTGTCCCTTATCATCATAGAAAACCACTTTATAAGCTATGTCCAAAGCACTGCGAAGTTCAATATTAATATTTCCATTATAAGGATTGGTATATATATACTGGGAGATCTGGTAATTCGGCTGAGGAGGCACATCCGCCTTTACGCCCAGCTGGGATACCAGATGCTCTACGCTGTCCTTGGACGGTACTAATTTTCTTTCTGTTATTAACGAGCTATCTACATGGATCAGAAATTCATTACCGAACCATTCCAGGTTGCTGTTGAATAAGATCTTTACCCTGTAGTAATTATCTCCCGGCAACGGGTTCGCATCCGTAAAATACTGAGAGGGCTTCTTCAAGTCCTGGATAGCGCCAATGGTCACATATCCCGAATCAGATACGGGTGCTCTTTCTATCGTGACTGAAGTGATGCCTGTCGTATAAGGATTATTCCAACTCAGCACGTTGATACCACCCTGTGATAGGGTAACCATATTGGGCAGATCCGGTTGTGCAAAAAACATTCCACCCACTCAGCAAAAATACCAGGGCTGCTAAAAGAAATTTTTTCATCTGCCAAACTTACAGAATTCGTTGCTATTAAATCATTGAAATTTTGATAAAAAAACAGAAAAACATCTCCGGTATTGACCATGCCCGGCTTGGTCAATATATTGTCTTTCAATGAAGAAGCGAGTAAACGGTAAAAGAAAGCAAAAAACGCAATTAACACTAAATCAACATAATATATAACTTATATTTACCGGCAACTGTACAACCGGAATTCAATCCACACCCGGTAGCAGAAAGTAACTGCAGGCCCAGACCAATAATACAACCTAGTCGGTCCGCTGTTGAATCAAGAAAATGCAACAAACTCAAGATCAAAGCCTATTCTTTCCTAAAGACGATCGTGGGCCATCAGCCAAAGTGAAGCAAAAAGGTGTCCATTGAATTCATAAATTGCACAAAAATTAAAAAATGAAACACAAGAACTTACTTATATTTGATATTGACGGTACGCTTACAGAGAGTGTCTCTGTTCACCAGAAGACGTTTAAAGCAGCGTTGATAAAAATGGGCTTTGCAAATTTCAATGATAACTGGAGCAGTTATCAGCATCATACTGATAGCTTTATCTTTAAAACAATCTTCGAAAAGGAAACCGGACAGGTAATTTCTATCGCTGATATTGAAGCATTCGAGCAGTGTCTGACAAAACTACTGGAGGATGATACAGCGCAGAATCCTATTACCGAAATACAAGGAGCGAGTGCTTTTTTTCATACACTCTGCTATGATCATTTCGATATTGCCTTTGCTACAGGTTCACTGTTTCAGCCTGCCTTACTCAAACTGATGCAATCAGGACTGATGATCGACGAAGCACTAATCATTGCCTCTAATAAGTATTTTTCCAGAGAGGATGTGGTTGGCCAGGCGATAAGGGCGGCACAAGATCATTACGGCACATCACACTATAACAGGATCTTTTCCTTCGGTGATGGCAGATGGGATTACGAAGCAGCGCAAAATCTCGGGCTTGTCTTTATTGGCATCGGCAATGCAGAATTGCTTCAGTTGGGCGCAAGACACTATTTCAAAGATTTTACTGACTGCGAAGTTATCCCGCTTATTTCTAATGTTCCCGTATAAGGCTCTCTTGCACATTTCAAGGTTTAAAGGAAAAATCAGGATTGGGAACGTGTCGGCCACAGATCTCCTCAATGAATTGAAAACAGCACACCGTATTTGAGATTTGTCGTGATCTGTACCATTACTACCTGCATTATATCCCTGGAGAACGGAATATTGCGGCTTTGGTATAAGCCTTTTAAAGCGAATGAAAGCTTGAAAAGCAGATTAGCGCGAGACAAGAAAACATAAAATCCAGGGACCTATTTTTTCTCTCCTTCCTTCAATCCCGGAACGGACCTGTTCCCTTGTAGCCCTCCGGTATGAACACATAGTATTCTTGATCCCGGAGAAAGCATTCCCTTACCCAGCATGTCCAGAATTCCATACATCATTTTAGCCGTATAAACGATATCCAAAGGAATCCGGAACTGCTCATGGAACGCTTTAACAAACGTAATCAATTCATTATTATAGCGACCAAAACCTCCAAAGTGGTACTGGTCTATCCATTGAAAATTTCTTTGCCGGGCAGCAGCTTCACAGGCCAAAAAGACATTTTTATCATTTCGTACAGATGTACATCCAAGGAACACCATATCCGGTGGCGCTGCATCCATCATTCCCTTGATCGTGGTGCCTGTGCCGATGCTTACCGCAATATGGCCCCAGCTACCCGGTATATGTTCCATAATACCGGCAGCACCTGCCCTGCCGGCTGGATTATCACCGCCTTCAGGAACAAAACAGATCTGGTGCCGGCTGGCCAGGCTTCTGGCGGTAGCTCCATGCTCCTTCAGCCTGTATTCCGCCCTCGGTACAAAGTATAACGCCATTCCCAATGCAGCACAGTCCTGAAGTGTGGGATTGCTATCCACCTTTAACTCTTCGCCCCTGACGATCCCGATACAGGGTATCTTATGCTGATTACAGTAATGAGCCGTGGCATGGAGATGGTTGGAAAATGCGCCACCGAAAGTCAGCAGGTGGCTGAAATCACCTGACTGAAACTGTACCGCATTCTGATGCAGCTTAAACCATTTGTTACCCGAGACAAACGGGTGTATCTGGTCTAATCTCAATATACCCAGGGTGATATCGCGGTTGTTCCATAATGAATGATGGATCAGGTCTACCGGGATCGGACTAATATCCATATTCTTTAAGGAAAGTATTGTTCTCTCTCCATTTGGGCCTGACCTTGACGAATAATTCCAGGAAGACTTTACGTTCCAAAAAATCTTCAATCTTTTCCCTGGCCCGCGTCCCCAATTTCCGGATCATCTCCCCATTCTTACCGATGATGATCATTTTCTGGGTTTCCCTGGTGCAGATAATATCCGCCCTGATTTTTGTCAGTGTCTTTTTCTCTTCAAATGACTGGA
Organism: Taibaiella sp.; assembly: GCA_019739295.1. The sequence goes on along the minus strand of JAHHDV010000026.1, from coordinate 54,238 downwards.
TCAATACAGCCGTATGATACGGCAACTCTTTGTCGTACAGGTTATAAATCTGCTGGCGGATGAGTTCTGATACAAAGAATCGTACTGGGCGATCCGATATATCTTCCTCTGAATAAAACGGCATCCCTTCCGGGAGATATTCCAAGATAAGGTCTATAATGGGCTGGATATTGATCTTCTGCAATGCGGAGATACCCATCACATGTTCTGCCTTCACCGCATCCTTAAATGCCAGAAGCCTTTCCTGCAACTGATCAATGTGCGGCAGCGTATCGATCTTATTGACCAAAAGCAAGCGCTTGCCTTTGATCTTCAGGTCTGCAATCAATGCGGCAAATTCCTTCGGATCCTCATTGATATCCACCATCAGCAATGCCACATCCGTATCCTCAAGTGCGTTGTCCAGTTGCTTCATCATCTTCTCATGAAGCTTATATTTAGGCTGTATGATACCGGGGGTATCAGAGAATATGATCTGGTAATCATCTTCTGTCAGTATACCCAGAATCCGGTGCCTGGTCGTCTGGACTTTGGGAGAAGTGATCGCAAGCTCCTGGCCCAATAATGCATTGAGCAAGGTGGATTTTCCCGCATTGGGAGGGCCGAAAATATTGACAAAGCCTGATTTCAAAATGTATACGTTAGTGTTGGTCCAAAGATAGAATTTTTTTGAGAATGGAAGGGAGCACAATTCATACGGATAAGCAAGTTTCTTATTGAACTGCTACGCATCAATAGCCTGATCACCTGAACATTCGTTTAAAAATTTCATTTCCCATCCATTGGAATTGACTTCCCAGATTATCGAGAAAATAACCGGTTGTCAATTAAAAATAATGGTCGGATACCTGATCCGACCATTATTGTATCTATCACTATATATAAAACTTATTTTATATCCATCTCCTTGAACAGCCAGCTGGCATTACCAAATTTCTCAATGATGAACATCACATAGCGAATGTCTACGGAAATATTGCGGCACAGCCTCGGATCATAGTATATATCTGACATCGTACCATCCCATATCCTGTCAAAATTAACCCCGATCAATTCACCTTTTGCATTCAATACGGGACTTCCGCTATTTCCACCGCTGGTGTGATTCTGCGCAAGGAAACAAACGGGCACGGTCCCGTTGGATTCCCATCTCCCATAGTCTTTGTCCAGATAAAGCCGGATCAATTTCTGTGGCGTATTGAATTCTTCGACATCGGGATTGGTCTTGACCATCACTTCATCCAGGGTAGTCAGGTAAGAATAGGTATTGCTTCCATAAGGCCGGATGCCCTGAACAGGGCCGTATGTCAGTCTTAAAGTCTGATTCGCATCAGGATACAATTGCTTACCATAGACGTTGGTTTTCAATTGGGCTTCCGTATACAACCTGTTGAGTTCGGAGAGTTTAACCTCATATGCATCTATCTTTGGCTTGATGTTCTGGTCCCTGTAGCCGGTTACCAGATGATAAATCTGGTACGCAGGATCTTTTTGAATCAGCATAGTATCATGCCGTAAGCCTGAAGAGAAGAGAATTTTCATTTTTTCATAGCTATTCAGGAATGTATTATCGTAAATAACTTTTCTCCAGGTTTTAAAATCTCCGGCATTGGTATAATACAGCTTTTCCAGCTCTGCAGGAACAGCCTCATATTCCCGTGCGTTGAAATAAACAGGCATCAATGTATCGAAGGCATTCTGATCTGTAGCGAGATCGTAATTCTTATAAAAACCCGCCATGGATTGCTCCAGTTTAGCTATGGCCTGTTTTCGCCCTTCTTCTGTGAATGTATCCGCTCTATAGATATCCATCAGCCTGTCCAGATATACGCCGGCTGTGACTATTTCGATGCCCAGAACAGTTTCCCTGATGATTTCATTCGCAGCGATGGCATGCTGATTGGCCAGGATAAGGGCCTGGATCTCTGCAAGCAGCCCTTTATATTCAGGATACCCGTTGTCCACATACCTTTGAAATTCTATTTCCAGCGCTTCTTTTTTACCGATGACGTCATTGAGCTCCAGTCCCCTGATCTCGCCCTGCCACTTCTTCCAGCCATTGCTGATCGAAGATTGCTTTGCAGCATATTTCAGGAACACACCCTGGTCTTTTCTCATCGTCTTATCCCAGGCAGCCAATTTTGCGCCCCTGGCATTCACACGGATCGGGTCCGTTACTTCCTGGATCAATCTGACCTGGTAGCTGGAGATGAACTGGGTCGTCCTGTAAGGGAAACCATACACCATAGAGAAGTTACCCTCTTCCACTCCCTGGGTCGAAATGGAAAAATATTTTTTGGGTTGGTAAGGTATATTCTCCTTGCTGTATTTTGCAGGTTGGTTATTTTTATCCGCATATATCCGGAAAACGGCAAAATCACCGGTATGTCTCGGCCACATCCAGTTATCCGTATCACCCCCGAATTTACCGATACCGTTAGGAGGGAAGCCCACCAGGCGAACGTCTGTAAACGTTTCCATTTCATTTGCGTAATATTGATGACCATCAAAATACGGCTTTACAATAACTTTATTCTTGTTGAGCTTCAGGTATGCCTTCTCATAATTGGCAATGTTTTGCTCTATTTTTTTATTTCTCTGCTCTGCAGTCATTTTTGCATCTACCCCTGAGAGCACGGATTCCGTCACATCTATGGTTTTCCTGACAATACCCACTTCCAACCCGGGACAGGGCAGCTCTTCTTCCATATTCATAGCCCAAAATCCTTCTGTAAGGATATTCTGGTCGGAAGTGCTTAATTTCTGTCCGTAGCTGTAACCACAATGGTGATTGGTAAAGAGCAAACCATTCTTGGAAATGATCTCCCCTGTGCAGCCACCGCCAAACAAAACGACTGCCTGATTCAGGGCCGGGTTGGCTTCATTGTATAATTGGTCTATGGGGAGCTGAAGACCCATATTTTGCATATCGGCTTCACGCGACGGGAGGTCATAAACCGGCCACATTCCACCCTGAGACCAGCCGTTTCCAGGAAAAATAAACTGAATAATCAGGATGCTGCTTAATAAACGTAATTTCATAAATCGGAAAAATTGTCAGATATAAAATTATTGAATGATTAAAATTTGCTACAATAATATAGTGTTTTATGCCAAGAAGCAAATTATTAAAAAAATGCTAATGAATTTAGAAAATAAAAGTAAGAAGAGTTTGGATAATTTGCAATTTTATTGTTACATTAGCCAAGATTTTTAAAAATAAAGTTAATTTCGTGGGATTTCATCACTTTTTGCAAAAGTGATCCATCTTATATATTTATATGAAAAAACATTTATCCATTGCTGCTATAACATTAGCCTCCATATTTGGAAAAGATGCAGTTGCTGCTCCCGACACTTTATTTACTATCCCTGATACCATTTGTGCCGGCAACCTTGTAACTCCTGAAGTTTTAGTAAGGGATGGCCAGAACTACAACTGGAAATTCTGTTCGCCCCCATTATCGCTTCCTCCAACAGGTGTAAATATAGAAGAAGAACTCGGCGTACTAAGCCCCGCTGACGTTGTGGTCGTAAGAGATGAGGCCTTTTTTGTGGGCTGGATGGTCAATAGAAGAGATGGGGAAGGATTGGTAAGATGGAATTTCCGGAATGGGATAGAGGAAATACCGGAAATGCGAGCTTATGGGGACCTGGATGGGACCCTGCCTGTCAACCCTTCAGGACTGGAATTGATAAAGGATGATGGCAAATGGTATCTATTCGTTATAGGCGGCACTGACGGTTCCAATTCTACCCTGGCAAGGTATACTTTTGACAATGCAATGCACCTGGAAATGGAAGATTCCGTGAATCTCGGGAACTTAGGAGGTATGCTGAACGAACCTCAAAAATTATTTATAGGAAAGGATGGCGATGATTATATTGGGTATACGTTCAATAACGGCAGGAACCTGATTAAGCTGGATTTTGGTACGGACATTACTTCTACTCCTGTCTGTACGGATTTAGGAAATATCGGCAACGTCTTCACCCGCGTAACGGCTATTACCGGTATCAAGGAGGGAGATAACTGGCACCTGCACGTTACAGACAGGCTGTCCAATGCATTGGTCAAACTCACTTTCGGCACCAGCCTCCACAATGTACCTTTTGCCGTGGATTATGGGTCGATCGAAGGTAATCTCAATTATCCTTCAGGTGTGGCGATTGTGCCTGATTGCATGGAATACTACGGTTATGTCATCAATAATATCGGTAGTCACCTGAACACTTTATACTGGGATGAAGCTGTAGCTGATACACCTGTAGCCTGGAACAACGGTAACATCGGGGATATTTACCAACCAACGGCTATGTCACATTTTGTGGAAGATAGCGGAAGATTATATCTTTTTGTTACCAATGGAGACAGCACGCTGACCAGATTGAAATTCGAAAACTGCGGATCTGCCAACTATGCAGGTTCGGGAGAAATGAATCCGGAACCGTTTACTTATTATACTCCGGGTACTTATAATGTATACCTGACCATAGACCAGGGGATGCCCACAGTTCGTTCCTACTGTAAGCCTATCGTTGTAGTGGCGCCACCTGATGTGCAGTACAGCAACGACACATTGATCTGTGTCGGAGACACGATTATGTTACAGACATTGTATTCCGAAGATGTGCCGGTTACCTGGACTCCGGATTATAACATTTCCGCTACGGATGAAAAGGTAGTATATGTATGGCCGGACTTTAGCGCAACCTATACTTCTACCGTTCCATTCTATGAGAATTGTACATTAGTCAGAGATTTTGTGGTTGAAGTGAGTCAGATTGCAGCAGATGCAGGTGCTGACAGGTCAATAACCGACGGCTCTTCAGTGATCCTGGGTGGTCCTATGACATCCTTAGGAGAGGAATATAACTACAACTGGTTCCCGACAGATTACTTCACGGGCTCCGCATTTAATAATATCACTTCTGCCAAGCCGGGAAAAAGCATCACTTATTATCTTGAGGTAAGAAATACCGATGGCTGTTATGCCATTGACTCCGTCATCATCACGATGAATTGTGACGATATTACGCTGCCCAATGCTTTTGTTCCGGAAGGAAAATCAGAGAAAACCGCTATTTTCGGCCTTATGAATTTACAATTTGAAAAGTTGAATTCATTCACCATCTATGACAGGTGGGGAAATCAGGTATTCTATACGACTGACCTGAGCAAGGGATGGAATGGTACACATGAAGGTAAAGATTGCCCGTTGGGCGTATATATATGGGAGATCGATGCATTCTGTAGTGATGGCTACAGGATACGAAAACAAGGAAATGTCACACTGGTACGATGATCGTACAACCCGATATGTATAAAGGTTACTGATAAAAAGGTAACCTTTGTTTTTTGCAATAAAAAAGTCAAAAGTGAGGATAAGCAAGAGACGGGAATACAGCTTCATGAACCCGTATCATATTGTGTGCTGTTCCCTCATCCCCGGAATCGTAAAATTTTCCGGGACCTGGTCATATTGCCCGCCAGGGCCATCACATTTTATCAAAATTGAATTACATTTGGATATCTCTATATAATTCAACGCACGAAAAAAATCAGTATGGAAAGTAACCAGTTCGTACAGGATATACAAAAAGGATATTCGGTCAAGGGAAAATCATTTGTATTGGGCACCGGCGTATGGGAAGGAAATGTATATGCAGATGCCCAGGTTCTTGTCCCCCTCAAGATGCTCAACCGGCACGGATTAATCGCGGGAGCAACCGGTACCGGCAAAACCAAAACCTTACAGCTGATTGCAGAACAGCTCAGCCTCTCCGGTATTCCCTTGATGATGATGGATATCAAGGGAGACCTGAGCGGACTGGCCGCTCCCGGGAGCGCCAATCCGTTTATTGAAGAGCGGTATGGAAAAATGAACATGGCTTATCATCCTGAGCCTTTTCCGGTAGAATTGCTTACCCTGGGCGGGGATCCCGGTTCACAAATGAGGGCAACAGTTTCAGAATTCGGACCTATCCTGCTGAGTAAAGTCCTCGATCTGAACAGCACGCAGCAAGGATTACTGAGCATACTCTTCAAATATGCAGACGATCATGGATTATTGCTTATTGATCTTAAAGACCTGACCAGGCTTCTTCAATATGCCGGGGATGAGGGAAAGGAAGAAATTCAGAAAGATTACGGGAGTATCAGCAGCAGTTCATTAAGTACGATACTGCGCAAGATCATTGCACTACAACAGCAAGGAGCGGATGGCATCTTCGGTGAATTGTCTTTCGATATCCGGGACCTGGTAAGGACAGATCCTTCAGGAAAAGGTATCATCAGCATCCTGCGCTTAATCAATATGCAGGATCGCCCTGCTGTCTTCAGCACATTTATGCTTCAGTTATTGACCGAGTTATATCAGACACTTCCGGAAGAAGGAGACCTGGACATGCCCAAGCTCATCATCTTCATAGATGAAGCGCACCTGATCTTCAATGAAGCCAGCAAGGAACTGATGAACCAGCTTGAATCGACCATTAAGCTGATCAGGAGCAAAGGTGTGGGCATTTTCTTCTGTACCCAGAATCCCCAGGATGTGCCTGCGGATATCCTGGGTCAACTAGGCATGAAAGTCCAGCACGCGTTGCGTGCATTTACTGCCAATGACCGCAAGAATATTCAGAGAACTGCGGATAACTACCCCATGAGTCCTTATTACCAAACAGATCAGTTACTGACGAATATCGGTATCGGGGAAGCAGTAGTGACGTTACTGAATGAAAAAGGGGTCCCCACCCCTCTGGTACATACGATGATGATCTCGCCAAAATCCAGGATGGACATCCTGGATCAGGAAGAAATTGATCAGATTATCGGCAAAAGTTCACTCTATCCGAAATACAGCCAGCCCATCGACAAGGAATCAGCTTATGAAATGCTTGAGCGAAGAATCAGCACGGGACCGAAGCAGGGAACAGAAAAAACCAAAGCTGAAGATAAACCTAAAAAAGAAAAGTCCATGCTCGAAACAGTACTGACCAGCTCGGCAGGAAAGCAGCTACAACGTTCCATGACCAGGACTATTTTCGGTGTATTGGAAAAAGGACTAAAAAGTCTGTTCAAATAAAACCGCTTAAACCATTTCCTTAATGAGTACAGCCGTACGACTGGAAGTCAACGATGAGCTCTGGCTCAGGCAGATCGGGGACAATGATGCAGCCGTCCTTTTCGAACAGATTGAGCAGAACCGGGACCATCTCAGGCGCTACCTCAATTGGGTAGATCAGATGAAGCAAATAGATGACGCCCGGAAGTTCATCCAAACCTGCCATCAGCGAACTGCAGACCTGAAAGGAATTACTTTCGTTATCTTCCTTAAGGGGAAAATAATAGGAAGCATCGCTTTGTATGATTGGATCCACGAGACCAAATGTATTCATATGGGGTACTGGATCAGTCAGGCACACAGCAATAAAGGTATGACTACCCGATGTGCGGAGGTCTTGCTCAGCTATGCATTCAGTGAATTGGAAATGGAAAAGGTACAATTGTATTTTCTTCCTGAAAATACAGCCAGTGAACGTATTGCAGATAAATTAGGGTTCAAGATAGAAGGTTATATCCGGAAGTCCTTTATGCTCCACGGGATACTGAAAGATCAGTACCTGGCAGGATTAATCAGGGAAGAATACCTGAACAGGTACAGTCCACATCATACCAGATAAAACCTGTAAAGTAAGAGATAGGATTATAGGTACGCATGCCTGTCTCCCGGATCTCGCAGCAAAATACTCTTTCCAGCTACCGGCGCTTTACTTCCTCCTGACGTTTGCCCTCCCTGTTTCCTTACCATTCCATGCCAGGGTAAGCACGCTGCATAAATTGAAGATCGGCAAGGATATAACCGAGGTGTTCCGAATGTGTCCCGGTTTTCCCACCTTCATGCATCCAGACTTTTGTATCCGGGAGATCGATGGTCGCTTCGTTAAAAATTTCAAAGACATTGTTGTTCCATTCTGCCCTGAGCCCGGAAGGAAGTCCTACCTGGTTTAATGTAGTGGCATACCTGTCCGCTTCGGAATCTATAAAGCACTCACCGGAATAGTTCCATCTTTCTTCTAATGCAGTGATGATGCGCTGATGGCTTTCTTCAGTACCATCACCCAGCCGGATCACCCATTCACTGCTCCACTTCTTGTGGTATTTACTCTCTTTCAAAGATTTTTCAGCAATAGCAGCCAGTCTTTCGTCTTTCGCATGGATCAGCTGCGCATAGACAAGATTGGTAAACTGATCATAGAAAAACGACCGGATAACAGTATATGCCCAGTCCACATTGGGTTGCTCCAGCAGCAATATATTTCTGTAATCCCAGGCATCACGGAGATATGCCAGGTCATCTTCCGTTATATCACTGCCGGATGCCAGCTTCTGGTTGATCGCATTGGACATAAACAACCTGAGCTTCTCTTCTTGCGGCAATTGGTTGGTAAGTTCTGCCGCATATTGATAGAAGTTTCTCGCCTGACCTATATGATCCAGGGCTGTATTGATCAGGGCTATATCCTGCTCCAAAACAGGTCCGTGCCCGCACCATTCGCTGATACGGTGCCCGTTCATTAAAGCATTATCGGCAAACTGCAGGATATAATGGATATAAGGAATGCTGATCATAGTTGGCATATAGGCTGATTTGATGAGATAAATAACGAAGAGACTTTACATATGCTTGAGCTCTTCAGGAAGATTGTAGAATGTAGGATGGCGATATACTTTATCATTGGCGGGATCAAAGAACTCTGTCGCCTGATCCGGATTGGATGCATGAATATATTTACTTTCCACCACCCAGATGCTGACTCCTTCCATTCTCCTGGTATATACATCCCTGGCATTTTCGATTGCCATCTCGGCATCTGCAGCATGCAGACTGCCTACATGCTTATGATCCAATCCTGTCTTGCTCCTGATAAAGACCTCCCACAACGGCCATTCTTTTTTATCCATAACTATTTGATATGATTTGTTTTCAAGATTTTATGCATTTCCTGTACGGGTAAAGATAAAATTTTTCTTTATACCCCCAATTATTTTACTGAAGAGGCATTCCAGGCCAGCTCTTCCTGTTTCCATTTTTTCTCCATGATAAAAGTGCCAAATGGAACCACAGATACAAGAGCAGCAATCACCATCCATCCGAATGATCGATCGTAATTGATCTTTACCATTAAAGCCAGGATCAGGTAGGCTACAAACAGCACGCCATGTGCCATCCCAATGGGGAACACAAGGGACTGTCCTAATTCCGGATTGATATTCTTGATGAGTATCATATTGATCAACAAGACCACATAGGAAACCCCTTCCCAGAATGCCACGGTTCTGAACCAGCTGAACATACTTTTCATTTGTTTTTTTAAGCTGCAAGTTACTTCAAAAATGTGGGAAACCCGTAATCCCAGGCAGTACTTTTGATATTAAAAAAACGCAATAATATAAGCTGTTTCCCAAAAAAAAAATATAACCTGGCGGTCTTCCCGCCAGGTTATATCCTGATATATTTGTTCAGGTAAAGAACTAATCTATACCTTCCTCATTCTTCACCTTCAGCTCTATCGTTTCTACCGAATTTCGGTACATTTTCAATATGCGGCCCTCATAACCGTTCAGCCCGATGATCTCTCCTTCCCTCAATTCTTTATCTTCCACCTTATCCGCTATCAACCCGGACAGGGTATCATAATGCTCTCCTTCTTCCAGCCTGTGGGGAATATATTTATTGATGTCCGTAAGGTTGGAATGGGCGCTGACGACGAATGTCTGGCTGTCGATCTGTTCCACTATCGGCTTTTCATTGTCATATTCATCCTGGATCTCACCCACCAGCTCTTCCAGGATATCTTCCATCGTCACGATACCTGTAAACTCACCGATCTCATTGGTAACCAAAGCCATCTGGATATGCTTGCTTTGAAAATCCTTCAATACATTTTTAATCTTGGAATTTTCAGAGATGTAATAAGCTTTGCGCAGCAATGGCTGAATGCTCTGTTGATCGGACTTGGAGACCATAAGCGTCTTCATCAGGTCCTTGGTGTACAGTAATCCTTTGATATTATCCAGGTCTTCTTCATATACCGGGTACCTGGAATAACCCTCTTTTATTGCAAAATCCAGCGCTTCTTTTACAGAAATACTGATATCGATGGCAGAAATGTTCTTGCGCATCGTATAGATATTCAATACCCTGCGATCATCAAAATCAAATACATTCTGGATCAATTCCCGTTCTGTCTCTTCAATTGCACCACCTTCATGGCTCTCTGTGATGATCATTCTCAGCTCTTCTTCAGAGTGTATCTCTGAGCCGTGAATCGGCTTGATGCCGAATATTCTCAGGATAATATTGGCAAAACCATTCAAGATAAAGATGAATGGCTTCATGATGATGTAGAACAGCTTCAATGGCCAGGCCACAAAGAAGGTAGTATTGGTAGGATATCGGATCGCCAGTGATTTAGGAGCCAGCTCACCGAATACAATATGTAATACCGTAATGATCGCGAAACCCACCGGAAGGGATATGGCATGCGCGGTCTCGGGGGAAATCCAGCTGCCCAGCGTATTGATAATAATGGCTTCCATGACGCTTTCTCCGATCCATCCGAGACCAAGGCTGGCTAAGGTAATTCCCAGCTGGGTAGCCGCCAGGTAACCGTCCAGCTGTCCTAAGATGGACTTGGCAGCTTTGGCAAGGCCCTGGTTGATGCCTTTTTGAACTTCTACCTGGGACATGCGTACTTTCACAATAGCAAACTCAGCAGCTACAAAGAATCCGTTTAAAAGAACGAGAAATAAGGTGAGGAGAATTTTATAGACTGAAATGTCTGGTGAAGGAGATGCTTCCAAGAGCATCATTGCCGATAAGGGGTCCGCGTCCATATGGTAATATATTCGTAAAGAAATCACCGGGCGAATGTTCATTGGTCTTTCTTACCGGCGGAATCGGAAATTACATTCTGTATAACTTCCTCTTCCCTGCAAAAATAAGGAGTATTTACTAATTTTGTAATATAAAAATTAAAACCTGCCCTTTTTGGGGATATTTAATGTAATTTTTACATTTCCGTGTCATCAATGCCCGATATCATCTTAGAAAAAATCTTTAAGTCTATAAATTGAAATTATAAAAAGGGGAGTAACTTTGCAGGCCTATGTCAGAAGCTATCAAGCATGAATGCGGTCTCGCCTATGTCCGCTTACTCAAACCCATCTCTTATTACCACAGAAAATATGGTACTGCCTTTTTCGGACTGAACAAACTGTACCTCCTGATGGAAAAGCAGCACAACAGGGGCCAGGACGGAGCCGGAATTGCCACGCTGAAGCTCAATACAGAACCCGGTTCTCAGTTCATGCACCGGCTTCGGGTATCAGGGGCCGGAGCCATCAAGGAAATTTTCCAGAAAGTGAATGAAGAAGTAGTTGAGATAGAAAAAAGCTATCCGGATATCCGCCAATACCCTGGCCTGCTCAAAGGCTACCTCAGGTTCATGGGAGAAGCTATGCTGGGTCACCTGAGGTATGGGACACAGGGAAAGAACAATGTGGAATTCTGCCACCCTTTCGTAAAGGCTGACATCAACCCGAGCCGTACATTGACCATGGCCGGGAACTTCAACCTGGTCAATACAGAAGAATTATTTACCAAGTTCAATCAGGATAAATCCATTTTGGATTCCAATAAAGACAGTGACCTGGCAGCGATGATCGAGACTATCTATCACTATATCTGCGAGGATGAGACGGATCACCCGGGTACGATCAATCTGGAATCCGTTCTTTCCAAAGCCAATGCGGATTTTGATGGCGGATACGTATGCGGAGGGCTGATCGGTAATGGAGACAGCTTCGTCATGCGGGATAAGCATGGTATCCGTCCTGCCTACTATTACTATGATGAGGAAGTAGCTATCGTAGCTTCGGAACGTCCTGCGATTATGACTACTTTTAATGTCAGAATAGAAGATGTTAAAGAACTGCCTCCGGGACATGCCTTTATCGTGGACAACCAGGGAAAAGCCCGTATATCGCAGGTAGCGGAAGAGGCACCTAAAACCGCTTGCAGCTTTGAAAGGATTTATTTCAGCCGGGGTTCTGATGCGGATATTTATAAAGAAAGGATGGCGCTCGGCAATGCGCTGGTGCCGCAGGTTCTGAATTCCATTAACAGCGACCTGAAGCATACTATTTTCTCGTTTATTCCCAATACCGCTGAAACTGCCTTCTATGGAATGATCAAAGGATTGGAAGATCACCTGAAAGTGCTCATAGCTGATCGCATCATCAAGAATAAAGACACCTATTCGGCCAAAGAAAATCAGGGAGCTGATCAACCGCAGGGTAAGAATCGAAAAGGTAAGCACTGAAAGATGTGAAGCTCCGTACTTTCATCACTGAGGATTCGAGCAGGGATGAGATGGTACAGCACGTATATGACATCACATACGGCACCGTTAATCCGGGAGAAGATACGCTGGTCATCATCTGATGACAGTATCGTGCGGGGTACCACCCTGAAGCAGAGTATTGTCAATATGCTGGCCAGGCTGGAGCCCAGGAAAATCATCATCGTATCATCTGCGCCACAGATCCGCTATCCGGACTGTTATGGTATAGATATGAGCAGGATGGGTGATTTCATAGCCTTCCAGGCAGCTATAGGGCTGCTGAAAGATACCCAGCAGGAACATATCATTGCTGAGGTCTACAGGGACTGTATCAATGCTCAAAACCATAAAGCCTTGCACAAGGAAAACTTTGTAAAACGCATCTATGAGCTTTTCACCGCTGAGGAAATCAGCACAAAAATTGCTGCATTGTTAAAACCGGAGAACCTGAAAATGGACCTGGAGATCATCTACCAGTCTATAGGAGGCCTTCATGAATCCTGCCCTTATAACTCAGGTGACTGGTACTTCACAGGCGACTATCCGACTCCGGGCGGAAACCGCGTAGCCAATAAAGCCTTCATCAACTGGGTAGAGAACAAATCCGGCAGGGGATACTGACCGGAATGGCGGACAGGAATGGCTTGCCTAACCATTAGCCATTTTTCCTTCTTTTGATTTCTTTATTGATCAGAAACAATTCGCGACCGGTCTGGCCGGCAACAGAAGTATTTTCCTGCGCCCTGCGCATCAGGTAAGGAATCACGTCCCTGAGCGGACCATAAGGCAGGTATTTGGAAGCATTATAGCCTGCGGCTGCGAGATTAAATGTAATATTATCGCTCATTCCGTAAAGTTGGGAGAAACTCACCCTGGGATCAGCAGGCTCCAGTTGTTTTTTATTCATTTCTTCCACACCTTTAAGGCTGGAGTATTCATTGTGTGTACCAATAAATAAGGACAGGGCGTCTAAATGATCAAAACAGAAAACTGATCGCCAGATTATAATCCCTGTCAGTCGCTTCCTTATCCGGCTGGATAGGGGACAGGTATCCCTTTTTCCAGAGCCCTGGCTCTTTCCTTCTCCATATAGGCACCTCTTACGATCTTCACGCCCAATAAATACTGATTCGCTTTGGCCTTATCTAATGAGTGCCTGATAAAGGCCAGACGGTCATGCCGGTACAACTGATATGTATTGAAGATATATACCTTCTCTTTGTTAAAGACAGCCATCATATCGTCCGTCAGGTCATCTACAGCCTGCTGTAACCAGCTCTCTTCGGCATCTACCAGGATATGAAGATGGTGAGCAACTGCCCGTTCACATATCTTATGGATTCTCCGGTATACACGTTTCCACGCCTGTGTCTCTTGTTCTGAAAGGGTATTACCGGCCGATATTTTTTCCAATAATACCGAATCGGCAAATCCGGTCACCTTGATCGGGATAAAAGGGATATTCTTTTTACCGGCTGCAAAAAAGGATCGTCTCTTCAAATGCCTGTACCGCTTCATCAAAGGCAGCTTCACCATTAGCTCCCTCCACACCGTAATCCAGGCAAAAGCCGATACCGTAAGGCTCCAGTTTTTCTGTGGTCCGGGCGATCTCCTCTAATGTCTCGCCTCCGCAAAAACTGGCTGTAAATGGTGTTTTTTAATCACCTGCTTGAAGGGCAGATTCCATTTCACGATCCACTTGGCCAGGGACATTCCCAGCGAGGCCGCATTGGGAGAAGCCATAGTGCTGAAAAGAAACTGGGCCTTTTTCAGCTCCTGGTTGCTTCTGTATTGAAAAGCTATTTCAGTATTATCAAAAGAAACTTGGGGCATAAATTTCAAAAATGAACAGAATATTCTGGAAGTGCAAATATAATATGCACCTATCAACTATTATGGCATTCCGATGAATATTTCATTTAGCTATACGGAGTAACGAATTACCTGCCCGGACTTTTCCTATTGGCCGCCTGAGGAACCCGCTTTCGAATAAAAAACAGCTATCCGCTCGAAAACCTGCTGCCAGACCACATCTCCTTGGTCTTTTCCTAAGCGGACGATGACCAGGGCTAGCTCAGGATGAACGTATATAAACTGGCCCAGGTGACCCCTCGCCATATAATCCTGCCCTAAAGACCCTTTCCAGAACTGATACTGGTAGGTCACAGACACCAGCTTCCCGGGTATCTGTTCCTTCTATCTTACTCATCCAGTCAGGCGGAATAATGACCTGTTCATTCCACAGGCCATGATGGACCAGCAGCCGGCCCCATCTTGGCAAAATCCCTTGCCCGGGCGTTGATACAGCAAAAAGTTTTCTCTATTCCTCCTTCCTTCCGGTCTATGCTCCAGCTGGCATCATACTCCATCTGTAACGGTGTCCAGATTTTCTCCTGAAGATACTGTGTTTATGGTCCTGTCCCTGAGTGCACGCTCCAGGACAAGACCCAGTAACTGGGTATTACCGCTGGTGTATTCAAATTGTATACCGGGAGGATTTTTCAGCTTTAAATTAAGGATAGCCCGGCGCAGCCTGGTACCGTAATAGAAATCTGCAGCTTCGCTGAACGGGCTGTAATAACTTTCATTGAAGTCCAGTCCCGATGTCATCTGCAACAAATGCCTGATCGTAACCTGTTCGAATCCATTGTCTTTTAACTCCGGGATATAGCGGATCACCAGATCCTCTTCGGATTGGATCCACCCATCCTCTATGGCCATACCGATGAGCACCGAGGTGAAAGATTTAGCCATAGAGAATGAAGCTATGGGGGAGGATGCTTCATATTCATTGGCGTATTGCTCCAGGCGGATACTGTCATTCCTGATGATCAGGAATGCAACAGTATTCGATTCCTCCAATGCCTCGCTCCAATCTTTCCAGGACCTTTCCGGGAAAATATCTATTCACTTCCGGAATACCCGGATTTGCCGCTATCGGAAAATGAAAAGGATGATCTGACTGCTTCAGTGCTCTTGAAGGAAAAATCCTGTAGTCCGTGATATCGGAAAAATTATAGTAAACAAACCTCCCCAATTTGCAGGCATCCAGATAAATGACTATGGCCGTGAGCAAGCCCAGTATCAACAACCATTTCAGCTTTTTATTCATTTTTTACTGTTTTATCTTCCCGGTTTTTTTCATGATCAAATTTGGATCATTTACCGTCAGGCATCAGTTGCCAATGTTAAGGTGGCTATATTCAGTTCCAGTCCGGGAATATCCAGGAGCACTTTCCCGCAAACTTCCAGGGTACTCCCGGTAGTGAGCACATCATCGATCAGCAATACTTTTTTATCTTTTAGGTCCGGCTGTTCATTCAGAGCAATAGAGCCTTCAATATTCTGAATGCGTTCGGTTCTTGTTTTCCGGGTTTGGGAAGGGGTATGCATCGTTTTCACCAATGCATCTTTTAAAAAAGGTATGTTCAACTTGTCTGACACGGATTGTGCCAAAATATGAGACTGGTTATATCCCCTCCTGATCTGTTTCTTTTGATGAATGGGTACAGCGAGCACAGCATCCATTCTATGTTCAAAGTACCGGCTTACACATACAGCAAAAATTTCTCCCATCTCCAAGGCTGCATCTTTTCTGTACCTGTATTTAATCTGGTGAAGGATACGGTGCATTTTCCCATCTTTGTTCATATAAAACAGGGAAAAAGCTTTATGATAATCAAACCTATGCTGTAATCTTTGATCTGCAGGATGCGGCACCAGGCTTTCATCTATATGCGGAAGCGCAGCCAGGCATTCTATACATATGGCATTTGTACCGACTTTATTCTGCCTGCATGCGATGCACAATTTTGGAAAAAAAATATCCAAAAAAGATTTATATGGACCTGCAACAATATCTATCATTTCAATGTTAAATATACGGAAGAAATAATAATTCTCCTTAATGAATATTTAACTTTGGCAGGGTTCAAAGAAATGCCCGGGTAAGAAAACGCAAAGAATGAAAAAAACTACAAATATATTTTCCGCAATATTGATCCTGCTTCCGGTCATACTGTGGCCGCGACCGGCAATGGCTACGCATATGATCGGGGGCGAAGTGAGGTATACATGCTTAGGTGGAAATCAATTTGAGATTGAGATCACGCTCTTCCAGAATTGCCTTACTGATGAAGCCCAGGGTGCTATAGGTTTCGATTACCCGATTCAGTATTCCATTTATGAGAATTCTGCAGGAAGTCCCTTGGTATATTATGATTCCATACAATTCGGTATAGACATAGAGACCATCCCGCATGGATTCAGCAATGAGTGTATAGAAAATATCCCGAACTCCTGTCTGCAAAGATCCATAGGGAGAAAAACAATAACGCTTCCTCCTTCAGAATACGGCTATACCATTGCTTATCAGAGATGTTGCAGGAATGAGGGCATTCTGAATATTGTCTCTTCAGGGAACTATGGCGTAACGTACGAAGCTGTCATCCCGCCGTTTGCTGACGGAGAATGCCCCAACAACAGTCCCGAATTTATCAATATGCCTCCGCAGATCATCTGTTCTAATTATCCTTTTATGTACAGCTATGAGGCCATGGACGCAGATGGGGACTCATTAGTATACAGGCTATGTGAATCCTATCTTGGTGCCAGCATAGATATTCCGATTCCATCCGGAGGTGAAGTCACCCCGCCTCCCTATCTTTCCGTGCCGTATACTGCGGGATTAACTTACGACAACCCGGTTATTGCCTTTCCGCCGGCTTACCTGGACCCGGAGAACGGTGTGCTTACCTTTACACCTACTTCTTCCGGCCGGTTCCAGGTCAAAGTATGTATCGATGAATACCGCGACGGGGAACTGATCAATACGCATTCCAGGGATTTACAGTATATCATTACCGATTGCTCTAAACTGGTAGTAGCAGACATTCCCAATAAATCATCTGAGCCGAATACCTATATCGTGATGTGTTCCGGCTTTACCGTAGAATTTGAAAATACAAGCTCCGGTGCGATGTCCTATTTGTGGGATTTTGGTGACGGCTCATCGCTCTCGGATGAGTTCGAGCCTACACATACTTATATGGATACCGGAGTGTACGAAGTGAAACTGGTCATCAATCAGGGAACGACCTGCGCTGACTCTACCATAAGATTAGTCAAGATCTATCCGTATTTTTACGGGGATTTCTCTTTTGACGGTATTCCCTGCCCGGGATCGCCTATATTATTCAAAGACTCTATCAAATCAACCTTTGACTTTCCGCATACTACTACCTGGGATTTTGGGGATGGCCATTCAACGACAGGATCTAACCCCACACACTCCTATGACACCGGGGGCATTTATGAAGTCACCATGCACTCCATCAGCGAACTCGGATGTGAAGTGACCGTAACCAATGACGTGGAGATCCGGGATTTCCGTCCTAATGCAGGGAATGATACCATAATCGTATTGGGATATGATTTTCATCTCAATGCGACAGGCGGCGATTACTATACCTGGACACCTGGCGATTATCTTTCCGATCCGCATATCTCCAATCCCAAAGTAACCTTTCCGGATACAGGGATGTATTCCTATACCGTACATATAGGCGCTGAAGAAGGGTGTGACGGAAGCGATACGATCAATATTCTTGTCGTTTCTGATCCAAGCATACTGATGCCCAATGCATTCTCTCCAAATGGTGATGGCCTGAATGATGATTTTCGTCCTAAAATTGTAGGCTATCCATATATCGAATATTTCAGGGTCTACGACCGCTGGGGCGCACTGGTTTTTGTCGGGTACAAAAATTCAGATGGATGGGACGGCTCATATAATAATGGTCAGCCTGCCAATGCCGGCGTCTATTTCTATGAATTAAGTGCCAAAAATATCAGAGGAGAGAGTGAATACCGCAAGGGTGATGTAACCCTCATCAGGTAGCCGCCACGCCCAAATTACAGGCATTAAATGTGATCCTTTGTGCGCGAGCCAACATAGAGGAGAAGGTCGGCAGCGTTCCCCGGTTATGAACTCCTGTCCTGTGATCACCATCAGAAGCAATTGTATAAGCTAACAGGGCGGATATGGCTGTAAGGTAAAGACACTGCTTTCCGGTTCGCTTCGAAAGGCCGTGTTCAATTCATTGAAAGTAAATAGCATACATATACAACGGTATTCTGTTATTGCTTCTGGTACCTAATTAAAGCATAACTTAAATACAGGTTGATATCAAAACTGGTAGCATTGTCCGCGGATCCATAACCTGCAATATAACTGGGGCTGATCTCCTTGAAAGCTCCGGGGTTAAATAAAAATTTACCCCGGGCAGTCCATCCCATAAAAATTCTTTTCCATACTTCCAGCTTCATACCCAGGGTAATTTCTCCCCAATGTACAAAAAAGTCCTGTCCTTCCTGAACACCTTCATACACACCACCGAATGGTGAATCAAAAGAGTATGTGGCATCGGACCTGTGGCCATAGGCCGCAGCATACCGGATACCCAGAAAGACGATATCAAAATCCTTTTGTCCTGCCGGCTTGAGCATGGCATTGTCCAATCCGACTTTCAGATAAGTGGTATTGGTAGTATACTTCAGCTTCTCATAATCAATTTTTCCTCTTCCATACCCGGCTTCGGCTGTCCAGTATATCTTGTCTCGGTCCTTAAAATCTACCTGGAAATCATAGCCCATCTTCCCGGGATTGAAGAAATTAAAACCGATCCGGGCAAGATCGATCCCTACCCGCCACTGGTAATACCCTTTATACTTTTCCTTTTCCTCTTTCAGACCGGCACTGTCAACCGAAGCGATTTCGGTCGAATCCCCTGTTCCTACAACGATTGTCGTGTCTTTCGCCTGCTGGGCACGTGCTGTATGCATTCCACCCATTGCAAAAAGCACACAGGACAGTCCCATCCAAAAGCGGAAATTAAATGAAATCATCATAAGGTCTTGAAAAAATAGAAGAGCGCCATCTTGGCATTATTGGCATTATCCAGGGTCACCTGATCGTTAGATATAAAAGTGGAATCGACAAAGTCACTCTTATACCGGATACTGTCTATGCCAAAATAGTGTGTGTAACCGCAATCATTGGATATGAATACCGGATAGGAATGATGAAAGATAGTGATCGTATCATAATACACCCCGATGGTGTCATACCTGATGGCATAGGATGTAAAATGGTTATTAGGATTGAGGTAAAAGAAAAGATTGGGAGCGTTCGGGATACCCCAGATCCCGATTGTGTCTACTTCCAGATTGATAGCATTCAGATATGGAAGAATCGTATCATTGATGTATACATTATAGGTATCCAGTAAGACAGAACCGATCATCGTATCGAATTCGCGAATGCTCCGCTGTATATACTTGACCTGGGCCGTTACCGTAGTGGGCTCATAGCATACCGGTTCATCCTTTTTACATGAAACCACCAATATTCCACTCAGAACAAGAATCCATAAAATCCTGGCATATCTCATAATCAACAGGCTTTACAACATTTTTATATTTTTATCCAAAAGAAGGATCACATCATCTAAATATCTCTTCAACCGCTCATTATCCCATTGTTCATGCTGCACAACGTTTTGGACAGAAAGTTGTTGTATTTTCTCCTCTAATTCTTCTTTTTCCTTTTCTAAGGCCTTGACTTTATCCTGGCTCCTGGATTGCTTTTTCGCCAACGCTTCATTTTCCTTAGAAAGGATCTTATAGGCTTTAACCAGCTCATCCAGTTTAGCCTCCAGATCCAGGACCAGGCGAAGAGAATTAGATGAATGCATAATCGAGCCGACTTTTTTAGGTGGATGAATAATTTATTTCCTGATCTCGGCTTTTAATGCAACTTCATATTCCTGGACAAGGCGCTGCATCATACTGTCAACATCAGCATCGGTCAGGGTGCCGTCTTCCGCCTGGAATACATAATTCAATGCCCAGGCTCTTTTCCCTGTACCCAATTTTTCTCCTTCAAATATATCAAATAATTTGTAAGTCTGCAGCGCAGGTAATTTCCGGGTCTGCGTGATCCTGTCTATCTCTTCATAGGTAACAGATTGATCCAGAACCAAGGAGAGGTCCCTTTCTACTGTAGGGAACTTATTGATCTCCTTGTAGGTGATTGTACCCTTTTCTGCCTGCTGCCACCATTCCGAAACGTACAATTCCGCGTAATACACGTCCTGCTTGATGCCGGCCTGCCGGAGCACAGATGCATCAAGCCGGCGAACTTCGGCTATCCTTTTTTTGCCGATGGATAAGACTATGCTATCTTCCTGAATGTTTTCCTTTATTCCTTTCAATCCGATACGTGCTGCCAATCCGTTCAGGACACCTTTCAGGTAATAAATATCATGAGGTACAGCTTCTGCCTGCCACTGCTGCACAGACCTTAATCCCGTCGTCCAGACCGCCAGTCGCTCCTGCTGATTGTATCTGCCGGGACCATATTGATGATAGATATTGCCCCATTCATAGATGCTCAGGTTCTTCTCACCCCTGTTGATATTATAAGCCAGTACGTCAAGACCACTCAAAACCATATCAGGACGCATCGCATCCAGCTCGCTGCTCAGGCTGTTGATCATGCGCACCAGGTGCTCCGAAGGATAATACCTGCTATTGACAATGGAGTTGGTCAGGATCTCATTCATACCCTGGTCACTGAGCCACTGACATATCTTCTCTTTCCACTGTTGCTTGGATGATGTGCTGCCCGAAGACAAGGCAAAGCTGATCTGCCCGGAGACCGGAACTTGATTCAGTCCATCTATTCTCAATATTTCTTCAGCTATATCTGCAGCCTGGCTGATATCTGATTTGCTGAACGGCACACGGACCCTGCATTGAACATCACCCCGGTCCAGGATTTCAAATCCCATAGAATTCAGAATACCATCTATCGCATCCGGCTCATATTCCTTGCCGCAAAGCAGATTAATATAGTCATACCTGAAGGAAACTTCCTTATGGGCTAAAGGTTGCGGGTAATGATCGATCTGCCCGGAAGCCACAGAACCACCTGCGATCTCCAATATGAGGGAAACCGCCCTATGCAGAACGGGTATCACATTATCTACACTGACCGTTTTCTCAAAGTGCGTGGCAGCTTCTGTTCTTAAATTGTGCCGCAGGGATGTCCTTCTGACCGATTTGGGATCAAAGTATGCTGCTTCTATGAACACGTTCCGGGTTTGTTCCGTAACCCCCGATTGCCATCCGCCCATTACGCCGGCTATACATATCCCTCCCTTTTCATCACAGATCATCAGATCTTCACTATCCAGTTTCTTTTCCTGTTTATCCAATGTAGTGAACGGTGTCTCAGAAGGTAAGGTCTGGACAATGATCTTGTTTCCATTGATCTGGTCATAATCAAAGGCATGTAAAGGATGTCCATATTCCTGGAGCACAAAATTGGTAATATCTACAATATTATTGATGGGCTTCTGTCCGATCGAAAGTAATTTTTTCTTCAGCCAGTCCGGCGACTCCTGCACTTTTACATTACTGATCACCATACCTGCATAACGAGGACATTTTCCTGTATCCAGGATCTCCACCGAGATAGGAAGGCTTCCGGCTTGGGGCGGCAGGGTAGCATGCGGGTACCTTACTTCATATTTCTGACCTTTATGATGGGTCAGGTAGGTACAGACATCCCTGGCTACGCCCAGATGGCTCATCGCGTCTGACCTGTTGGGCGTAAGCCCGATTTCAATAATTATATCCGGCTCCCCCAGTTTAAAATACGCACTTGCAGGAAGTCCCACAGGTGTATCTTCCGGCAAGACCATAATTCCGGCATGACTTTGGCCGATGCCCAGTTCATCCTCTGCACAAAGCATCCCCTGGGAGTCCTCCCCTCTTATTTTAGCCGGTTTGATTTCAAATACATGTTCCCCATCCGGGTATAATTTCGCACCAATGGTAGCCACCAGTACTTTCTGGCCTTTCGCTACATTGGGCGCACCACAAACGATATTCAGCCAGTCCCCGTTCCCGGTATTCACCTGAGTGAGTTTTAATTTATCTGCATTAGGATGCGGATTGCATTCCATTACTTCTCCTACCACTACTCCTTTCAGGCCGCCTTTGATCTGCTCCGTCGTCTCCAGGGATTCTACCTCGAGGCCAATGGAAGTAAGCAGCTCAGATAGATTTTCGGGACTGATATATTCCGGCAAGTATTCTGACAGCCAATTATACGAAATCTGCATATTCTGTTTTTAAGCCTGCAAATTTAACTAAAATAGGTTCATAAACAGTATTCCGTAAAGGATTGTTCGTTGTTTGTCAAAAGTTAAATCGTCCCGTTCCCGGACAGGATCCGATACAAGCTGTAAGCAGAACACTACGGATCCGGATAAAGGCTGTGCATACATCTTCCGGTTGCGTCCTGATCTGCAGGGGAACCCGGAAACTTCATCTCTGAACCTACAGGAAATAAAAGTCCGGTATCGCATCAACGATCACTTCTTTTTGCTCATTAGGGTTAGGCTCCGGGGCACACTGTTTGCGATTTTCTTAAAGAAAATATGCTGCAACCCGGGACAGATCCTGAATTGCAGCATATGACAATATTGAATTCCTTACGCACCAGGTATGATGCCGGGTTTACCCCCGGTTCCGGCTTTACCGCCATACCAGTCGATCTTCCTGGTGATGAACATCGCTACTGCTACCAGGATAAATAATCCTACACTGCCGACCAGGAGATTGAGATCCTCAAGCTGAATGATAAAATATACAAAAGAATACAGCAGGATCAGGAGGAAAGTTACAATCAATGCATTGCTCCAGCTCCGGAACATATTGCGGCAGTACAGTGTGATCAACAATACTGTCGCAGCGCCGGCTACCAGATAAGCCTTGCTGAAACCTGTATATTCACTCAGGGAAAGCAGCAGCGTATAGAACACGATCAGCGCCACGCCCACCAGGACGTATTGCACAGGATGCACCCGCTTCCCGATCAATAATTCGAATATAAAGAAAAATCCGAAGGTCAGCCCGATCAGCAATATGGCATATTTGATACTCCGGTCTACTTTGGTATAATGGTTATTGCTGTCAAACAGCTGCACACCAAAGGCCATATCCTGGACTTTGTACGTAGCATTGTCCCATACCTGCGGGATACCGTTATTGATACTGTTCGTTTTCCATTCAGCGGTAAAACCATTGGCCTGGGTATGCTCCGGAAGAGGCGCACCAAAGAAAGAGGGTTGCTTCCAGGATGACGCTATATTTACCGTTGAGGTCCTGCCAACAGGAAGAAAGCTGATCTCCTGGGTTCCTTTGAACGCAATGGTGAATTTAAACGGGATTCGTTTCCTGTCATTTACTGATGCCAGGGAAACGGAAGCCGCGGAGCCCCGGGTAAGCACATTCAGGGAAGGAAGCCCTTGCTCCATTACCAATTGCTGGTTGTTGATATCGATCTTCGGGAGCCCTTCCAGCCCTTTCATGTCCGAGATGCCATAGCAGACCATAACCTGGTCCCAAAGGATCTGCTCATTGGATAAGGGCTTAATCCGCTCCAGGTTAAAGAACCCGGCAGCTTCCATATCTGCCTGATAAAGATTGACTGTAAAGATGGATCTTTTCTTTTGATAGGGTTGAATACTGCCATCCAGATGGATCTCTTCCGGCATCAGCAGATAATAACGAAGTTCTGACCTGGTCGCCTTTTCATTTTTCCAATTATAGGGTATCACCAGATAAGGTGCTGCCAGTGTTTGTTCCTTAGCCCAATTGCCACTGATTTCCCGGACTACTTCTTGCTGTCGTTCCTGCCTTTCGCTCACCAGATTGCTGACCAGCAATGCGGGTATCATCATTATCAGTATCAATGCGCCTGTGAGTAATGCTTTGAGTGTAATCTGCATGGAATTGGGTTGGTTTCTGAGGTAATGCATAGTTAAAATATTAGGTTTTAGAAATAGGATTGAATTATGGGTGGAAGAAAGTTAAAAGACGAAAGCGATAGGACCAGATACTGATCAGGGCAGCACATAGTCCGGCAACAGGAAACAGGATAAATTCAAGATAGCATCTCCAGAATTCAGGTGAGAACGGGCTTTCATGAGTAAAATAAACGGAAACAGCGATGGTGGCCAGGAATGTGAATATGCCGGTAAATACCAGTAAATGAGTGAGTACCGGCAACTCCTCTTCATACTTCATCCGGTTCCTGAGGAGCATCATATACAATACCAGCATCAGGACCGCCAGGAAACTGCCAAAGAATGCAAGCATCATCGACATGAGGTACATTAGCGGGAGGAACAAAGACGGGAGCGTAAAAAAAGCGTAGAACAGAAAACCTCTGAACCAGATGGATAAGATCAATGATACCGGATTCATCATTTGGATTTTAGGTGATCAGACAGAGAAGCGGAAAACGCGGAAGATATTCCGGAAGGCTTATCCGGAAATTGAAAAAAACGCAATCGCCGGCAGGACCAGACCGACAGGCTAAAGCTGAGCAATCCGACCAATGGAAAGAGCAGCAGTCCAATATGCCGGTACCAGAATCCGAATTGCTGCATTCCATAGCTTACCAGCGTCCCCACACCGAGTGTAAGGAAGGCGACGGCCAGCAACATATTGACCAGGAAATCCACCGTCTTTTTCTTATGCTGCAAATGTGCTTTATACCCTATCAGAAAAAAGGAAAACAACAGGTAAATCAGGGTAAAAGAGACTCCGGATATACATAAAGACTTCAGGTAAACGGGCCGCTCAATGAGAAGGGGCAAGGTCAGCAAAAGATACATCAACCAGGCACGAAGCGTGCAGATAAAGGATGTACGCCAGGGATTTTTAGCTTTCATTTTCATTTTTTATTTTGTTTTATTTATTAAAAGCACTTTGTATTTCAAAGTATTCAGAGCAAAAAAATTTAGTCCATTCCTTTGATTAGTTTTTCCAATCCGGACAGGTGCTGGCGAAATGCCTGCATTCCTGCCTTTGTAGCACTATAAGTCGTATTGGTCTTGCGCCCGATAAATCCCTTCTGAACTTTAATAAAGCCTGCCTCTTCCAGGCCTTTCAGGTGGCTGGCGAGGTTACCGTCCGTCACATCCATCAGGGTCTTCAGCTCATTGAAGCTGATCTCATCATTGACCATGAGCGTGCTCATGATACCTAAGCGGATCCTGTTGTCAAAGACCTTATTGAGTAATGATATGTCGAAATGCTGTTCTTTCAATGCTGTTCTTTTAGTCCCGGTGTTCTACCATTCTTTCATATCTGTACCACATAATGATTCCATACAGAATGTGCAAAATACCAAATCCGAAAATCCAAAAATACAATCCATAACCAATAAATAACAAATTGAGCAAGCCGGTGAGCAACATTGTATAACCCAGCCATATAGTACCTACGAGGGTATATTTTGAAGCATTGATGATGGCCAGGCCATAGAAGATCAGCAATGAAGGTGCCACTAACCCGTATAATCCCTGGAAACACAGATATAACGTAAAGATGCCACCTGCCGACAGGGGAACGGCCATACTGATCACCAGTCTTCTGCTCGATGCCGTCCACCATCTGCTGTCCCTTCTTCCTGCCGTTCCTCCAGGTAAAAAATAAGGCGCAGCAAAGTGCCGCTGCCAGTGTCAGGACAGCGATCAGGAATAATCTTGAAAAGATCAGATCTCCCAGGTCGGATATCCCGTCTATGGCATCCATGCCATACTGATCTCCGGTACCCAAATCATTTGCAGACGGGTGCATCACCCGGTATGCCCAGCCACCGCCTATCAATGCACAGATACCGGCGCTGATTCCGCTCCACCCGCTCAGGCTTATAAACCTGCTGCTCCGCTCCATCATATCCCTGATGTCCTGAAGCGTGTTGATCGAACTGTTTTGATTCATAAAAAAGCACTTTGAATTACAAAGTTAATAACAAAAAGATCAGACCTCCAAATATTTTTTCAAAAAAAATAACCCTGCCCTGTACAGCTACACTTAAATGCAAATGCTGCATACATATCTGTCTTGTACCCCGACCCGGGTATGGATATCCTTCGCGTTTGAATCCATTCTTTGCTATAGCTGACCCTCTTATTAGTTTAACACAACTATTGAGAATAATCCTATATTTTTGGTAGTGTTGTGTTTATTTAAATCAGTTCTCAGAATGAAAAGATTTTTGTCATTAATATTGAGCTTCGGTCTTGTATTTTTTACCTGCTCATCGAAGGCACAGATAGGAGACGTGGTAGCATGGTCCTTTGATGCCAACCGGGACCGGGAGCATTATGAAGTGCTGATCACTGCCGATATGCTCCAGGAAGGGTGGCATTTCTGGACTACGGACCTGCAGAGCGAGATGCTGATACCGACCCGGATCACATTTGACATAATATCCGGCCAGGAATTGTTGGGTGATATGATCGTTGAGGGTACGAGAACAGAACGGGAAGATGAAATCTTTGGTCCTGTATCCTATTATGAAGGCGAGCAGGTCCTGTTCCGACAGAAGGTAAAAGCAAAACCCGGTTCGAAGATCTCCGGGAATATCCTTTTCCAGGCTTGTAACGCGTCTACCTGCCTGCCCCCCAGGACCATTCCTTTCTCGATAGAATTATAATTTTTTATGAAGTACATCAATCCTTAAGATATGGTATCTCCATATTTCGAATGGAATATTTACATTAGATCAATTTGGAATATGTAAACACTTTTTCTATAATTTTTAAATACTTTTACAGACTGCCCCTCAGTAGGGGCATATCAGTGCTTTATTTTTTTTATTCATTTTATTTACCCAATAGTTCATGAAGCAATTTTTGATACGAATTCTTTCTTTTGTTTTATTTGCACTTCTTCCGTTTTTAAGTTTTTCCCAGAAACCCAATGATATTGTAAAATGGAAATTTGAAGCCAAAAAGATAAATGATTACACCTATGACATCATAGGAACTGCTACCATTACCCAGGCTGATTTTCATATCTGGACGTTCAACCCGGGCGGAAAAGATGGAGAAATTCCGATCAGCCTGATCCCGACCACTATCAAAGTAGCCAGGGGCAATGATTACAAGCTTATCGGGAAGGTGAAGCCACAGGGCAAACAAAAAGAAAAAAAAGATGAGATGATGGGGACGATCAGGTATTACGAAGGCTCTGCCCGATATACCCAGCGTATCGAAGCCAATAAAAATACAACGGTCAAAGGAGTCGCTACCTTCCAGACGTGTAATGAGAGTGGCTGTCTGCCACCTACCGATGTGGATTTTGAAGTAAAGCTGACTGACGTAGTTCCCAGGCAAGACACGACCTCTGCTGATAGCGTGAAGACGGATACGGATACTACCCTGTCTGCCTTGCCTGCAGACAGCACAGGCGCAGATACTACCCTGACAGCTTCTGATACTACAGGAAGCAATGTCATAGCTGGTTCCACATCTGCTCAGGATCAGGGTGCATCCGATGACGAAGATGGGCTGGATAAAAAATCAAGCTGGGAATTATTCCTGATGGGATTATTCTGGGGATTTGTGGCCTTCATTATGCCCTGTATCTACGCGATGCTGCCGGTTACTGTCAGCTTCTTCACGAAGAGAAGCAAGGACAAGGCTACCGGTATCAGGAATGCCATCACATATGCCTTGTCTATCATTATCATATTTGTAGCCATAGGAGCATTGATCAGCTTATTGTTTACCCAGAAAACCATGTACGAGATCAGTTCCAGTATCTGGTTCAACCTGTTCGTATTTGTCGTATTTGTCGTCTTCGGTATCTCCTTACTGGGCGCGTTTGAGATCACCTTGCCCTCCTCCTTATCCAATGCAATGGATAAAAGAGCGAATACCAACAATATCGGCGGTATCTTTTTTATGGCACTGGTGCTCGTTATCGTTTCATTCAGCTGCACTTCTGCTTTCATCAGTAACCTGATCGTCTACATCTTCACTTCCGGCAACAGCTTCGGTGGTGTCATCGGTTTCCTTGGCTTCGGCCTGGCTATCGCTCTGCCGTTTGCCCTGGGTGCCCTGTTCCCCGGGATCATCAATAAGATGGCAAAAAGCGGCGGGTGGCTCAACGCCGTGAAGGTGACCATGGGCTTCATTGAACTGGCGATGGCATTGAAGTTCTTGTCCAATGTGGATTTGGCCTACCACTGGGGGCTGCTGGATGTAGAAGTTTTCCTTTCTATCTGGATCGTATTATTTGCCTTATTGGGAATTTACCTTCTGGGAAAGCTCAAATTGTCTCATGATGAAGAATTACCCAAAAATGCATTTGGACAGCCTTATGTGGGTGTGACCAGGTTGTTCTTTGCAATTGCTTCCCTATCCTTTGCGGTGTATATGGTACCTGGTCTGTGGGGTGCTCCGCTTGAGGCGATCAGCGGCTTCATGCCGGAATCCAAGACTCATGACTTTAACTTAAAGAAGCAACTGACAGAGATTCAAATCAATTCAGGTTCTTCTCATTCATCTTCCGGTTCCCCGGGGAACGAGGTGAGGCCTGAAAAATATACGGATAAACTCAAATCCGAATTGCCGGGGATTACCGCTTTCTTTGATTATGACGAGGCATTAGCTGCAGGTAAGAAGACAGGAAAGCCGGTGCTCCTCGACTTTACAGGTCATTCCTGTATTAACTGTAGGAAAATGGAGAAAGCTGTACTGAACAACCCGGATATCCTCCGGGACCTGAAGGACAACTTCATTGTAGCCAGCCTGTATGTGGACGACTCATCCCCGCTTCCTGCCGGGGAACGATATAATTCAAAGCTGGATGGTAAGCTGATGAAAACCCTGGGGGATAAAAACCTGGATCTGGAACTGATGAGATTCAATTCTGTAATGCAACCATTGTATGTATTCGTAGATGGAGATGGCAATGTTATCGAAAATGCGGGAGGATATGTCAATGATATTCCAAGGTTTATCAGGATACTGCAATCTGTAAAAGCAAAACACGCAGCCGGCCATCAACAATAAAACCTCCATAAGTGGCCTTTGAGGCCACTTATTTTTTTCTGAAGTTTTTACTAATTCCGAACCGTATCCTGACATTTCCTCATGACTGTTTACTTTCCATATCCGGCAGGAAGATCCTGTGCAGGTAAAGAATGATCATATCATCCCGGCCTGCACCATTAAAAGGAATTTAAAAGACCTGCCTGCATGGTCTGTAAACATTTTTTGCGAACAAAAAAAATGTTTAAGAATAAAGGAAAGAACATTTTTTTATTTTGTTATGGATGTATAATTTCGTTTTCGAATTTCAGCATCAGCAGTGATTTTCTACTTTTAATAGGGTCTTGATATCCATGCCTTGTTTCCAGGAAGCATTGTTGGTATTTTTTATTGGTTCTTTCTGTAATTTTTCGAAAGGACGTATTCTTATTTGTATCTAATGGTAGATGTACTTTTAGGCCTGCAATGGGGCGACGAAGGGAAAGGGAAAATCGTTGATTACCTGGCAGCCCGATATGATGTAGTGGCACGGTTCCAGGGCGGATCCAATGCGGGGCACACTTTATATGTCAACGGGCAGAAAATAGTGCTCAGGACCATCCCCTCCGGGGTTTTCAATGCGCAGATCGAGAACCTGATCGGGAATGGTGTAGTCATTGATCCCGTTACGCTTAAAGAAGAAATACTCAACCTGCAGGACCAGGGAATATTATTGGACAAGAACCTGTTCATCGCGAAGAAAGCACATCTTGTGCTTCCTACACACAGGGCACTGGATGCTGCATCAGAAGCTGCAAAGGGTAAATCCAAAATAGGGTCTACACTAAAAGGCATCGGACCGGCATATATGGACAAGACCGGGAGAAACGGTCTTAGAGTCGGTGATATCCTGACCAGCAACTGGAAAGAAAAATATGAACAGCTTAGGCAAAAACATATTGACATCCTCAATAATTATAGTGAAACCATAGCCTGGGAAGAGTGGGAAGCTGGTTTTATCGATGCGGTTGAATTCCTCAGAGGACTCAACATTGTAGATGGTGAATACTGGATCAATCAGAAAATCAGGGAAGGCAAAAAAATCCTTGCTGAAGGAGCACAAGGCTCCATGCTGGATGTAGATTACGGAACTTATCCATTTGTCACATCCAGCAATACCATATCAGCGGGAGTCTGTACCGGCCTGGGCATTGCACCCTCCCGGATAGGAGAAGTCTATGGCATCACCAAAGCATATTGTACGCGTGTGGGCAGCGGTCCGTTTCCCACAGAACTGGAAGATAATGACGGACAGATGCTGAGAGATAAAGGTCATGAATACGGCGCTGTAACCAAGCGGCCACGGAGGTGTGGCTGGATAGATTTAGTCGCATTGAAATATACGGTAATGCTTAGCGGTGTTACCCAGCTGATTATGACAAAAGCAGATGTATTGGACGGATTCGAACAAATCAAGGCAGCAACTGCATACAGGATCAATGGTCAATCAGAAGAGATCCTGCCATTCGACATCTGCGATGCGGACATTCAGCCGGAATACAGGACCTTCCCGGGTTGGAAGAAAAGTGTAACAGATGCGACGGAAACAAAGGATCTCCCGGAAGAATTCCTGCATTTCTGCCAATTTGTGGAAAAATATTTGGAAACTCCTATTAAATTTGTGTCCAATGGCACAGGTCGTGACCAACTTTTAATTTTTTGATAAAGTCTTAGATTGAAAAGTTGGTTTGCAAAAAATCAAAACAAAATATTTAATTTTAAAAAACAAAAACCGTATTGTAGCACCATTTCATCAGTGATCGTATATGAAAGCCAGCAACAGTAAAAAAACCAGTACCAAGAGCAGCAGTTCGAAAACTGCAAAAACGACTGCTAAGAAGGCCTCTACGCCAGCAAAAAGTGCTAAAGAATTGCTTGATGAAGAAGACCTGGAAGAAAGTACATCCAGGAAATCTTCAGCCAAATCTACACCTAAAAAATCTGCATCGAAGAAGAACATCGTAGATGAATTCGATGAAGATGAGGACGAGGATGATCATTTTGATGAATTTGATGAAGAATTTGATTTCGAGGAGGATGAATTCTCATTCAATGAGGATTTCGATGAATTTGATATGCCTCAACCCAAGAAAACTACAAGCAGCAGTAAAGGAATCAAAAGCAAGAAATCAAAAATCGATGAGGAATTCGATGAAGATTTTGAAGAGTTCGACTTCTTTAATGACGACTTTGATGACGAGGAAGAGGATGACGATTATTGATCAGCCTTCTGTTCAATCATTGAGATGTCTTCATCTCCAACTTCATTGACAATTATTTAAGCCAGCCTATCGGATTTGAACAGACAAAAATCCTTTTTTATATTTAACCGGCAAGAGCTAGACACTATTAAAGTAAAAGTATTACTGTATATTGCAAAGAGTGATACTTTTACTTTTTTAGATAATAACCGATACGCCATAGCTCCCAACCGGTACGAGCTCCTGGCAGGAACAGGATGCCTGGCCGGACATGCATACCAGGACTTGAACCTTGCCGGGGATTGGATATTCGGTAACCTCCAGTTTGAGTTTGATCCCAAAGTAAGGGATAAAGAAGTACCTGCACATCAGGCGGGATATTTCTATACGCCTGATATCGTCATATATATACCGGCAGGCCAGGACTCTCTGGTGGTCGAAGCTTACAGTGATCCGGATTCGATCATACAAGACATCATTGCAATTCCTGATAAGGAAACGGATCTTGAATATATTATGCCTCGCAATGCTCATATCCTTTCACCCATTGACCGGGAAACTTACATTGCCCGCATAGAACAAATCCGGGAAGATATTTTCCGGGGTAAGTACTATGAATTGAATTATTGTATTCCTTTTCATGTCCGGGATATCACCATTGACCCGGTTGTGCTATTTTATCAGCAGAACAGGCTTAATCCCGCACCTATGGCTGCACTGTATAAACGCGACAATGAATACCTGGTCTGTACCAGTCCCGAAAGGTTCATCTATAAAAACAAGCAGCTGATCCTGAGTCAGCCCATCAAAGGAACAGCGCCTAGGGGCAATACCCTGCAAGAACAAGCAGAAAATAAAGCTGCATTGTCCCAAAGTGAAAAGGACAAATCAGAAAATGTCATGATCGTAGACCTGACAAGAAATGATCTGGCGAGATGCTGCGAGACAGGTTCTGTCACAGTACCCGAACTTTTTGGTATCTATGAATTCCCGTTTGTATACCAGATGATCTCTACTATCCGGGGAACATTAAAAGAAGGCATGCATTTTCAGGATGTGCTTCAATGCACATTCCCTATGGGTAGCATGACCGGAGCACCTAAAGCTACCGTAATCGATCATATCCAAAAATATGAACCGGAAGCCAGGGGACTATACAGCGGCACTGTCTTTTATATCAATCCCGATGGCGACTATGACAGCAATGTCGTGATTCGATCCATTGTATATCGTCCCCTGGAAAAGTCTCTGTCCTTTAAGGTAGGAGGAGCTATTACCTACGACAGCACAGCACTTCAGGAATGGGAAGAAATACAATGGAAAGCAGCTTCTATGAAAAGAGCTATTCTTCCCCGATCATAAAAAACCTTGGTTTCCGATGATGTAGGGAAGATGAGCCGCAACAGTAACTTTTTACTGTAAGGCCTTTATTATTTTGCTTTCTTTTTTTTGGGGGCCGGATTTTTCATCTCTGCTTTCTTTCTATTCTCAGATCTGAAATCGTACTTCCTGCTCTCTCTGCCCGGCTCATCGGAGCTTCTTCTACCCGAAGAACGTTCTCCTCCCGAACCGAACCTGTCGGATCCTGAACGTAGTGACCTGTCTTCTCCCCGGTCCCTTCTGCGGGACTTTTCTTCGGCTTCATCTACCCTGAGCTTGCGGCCATTGTATTTCTGCTTGGAGAGATTTTCCACAATATAATCCACTGTATCTGCCGGAACATTGAAGTAAGAACTTAATTCTGTGACTGTAACCCTGTCTATGGATTTGTAATCAAAATCAACAGAATCAGCAATAAAGTCAGCCAATTTTTTATTGCTTAACCCATCCTTCTTACCCAAATTGATGAACAGACGGACAGTACCATTCTTGCTTGCAGCTTTGGCAGCTTCCTTCACGTTTACATTTAGATCATTTGCATTCTTATATGCCAGGATGCTGGGGTTCAATTGCATCCAAAGTAATTTATGAAGCAATTCCTCCTGTGTCATATCCTGGAGCTCCTCCTGGATCAGGGAGATGTATTTCTTTTCGAAGGCATTATCCGGCTGCGCTTCCCGGATCTCATCCAGGAAGCTCAATATTTTAATTTTGATTACTTCTCCGCCGCTGGGTATTTCTTTCTTTTCAAACCTGCTATTGACCATACGCTCTATCCTGCGGATCTTAGCTATCTCCCGGGGAGTAGATATGCTGATACAAATCCCCGTTTTACCGGCTCTTGCCGTTCTTCCGCTTCTATGGGTGTATACTTCAGGGTCATCAGGCAATTCATAATTGATCACATGACTTATATCATTTACATCTATTCCCCTTGCAGCAACATCAGTAGCCACAATGACCTGCAATTGACGGTTTTTAAATTTTGCCATTACCTTGCCTCCGCATATTCTGGTCCAAATCGCCGTGTAAAGCACTTACCTGATAGCCATCCTTTACTAACTTCTCCGATACATCATGAGCATCCTGCTTGGTCCTTGTAAAGATGATTCCGTAAATATCCGGGGTGATGTCCAGCATTCTCTGAAGCGCTTCATATCTGTATTTACCCTGAGTGACATAATACTGGTGTGAGATATTTTCATTACCCACATTTTCACGAGCTACCGCCACCTCCTGAGGGGCGTCCATAAATTTCTTAGCGATTCTCCTTACGTCATTGTTCATCGTTGCAGAGAAGAGCCATACTTCCTCTCTTGATTCCGTCACTTCAAGGATACGGTCTATATCTTCCCTGAAACCCATATTCAGCATCTCATCTGCCTCATCCAGTACAATAGTGGAAACATCATTCAGGAACAATGCCCTTCTGTCTATCAGGTCTATCAATCTGCCCGGGGTCGCTACGATGATATCGACGCCTCTCTTGATCTGCCTGATCTGTTCCGAGATAGAAGCCCCCCCGTATACCGCTGCGATCGAGACATCCTCCATAAAGGCACTGTACTTGACCATCTCATCCTTAATCTGCATGCACAACTCTCTGGTAGGCGAAAGTATTAATGCCTGAACCCCTGGGGCATCCGGATCCAGTTTATGCAGCAAAGGAAGGCCGAATGCCGCTGTCTTACCGGTCCCTGTCTGGGCCAATGCGATAATATCTGTAGTGTTATTGATTAAAAGAGGAATTGTATTCTGCTGGATGGGAGACGGATGTGTGAATCCTAATTGTGTAACAGCCTGCACCAATTCATTTTTCAATCCAAATTGATTGAAATTCATCATGTATTTAATGTATAAGGGCGCAAAGGTAATGAATTGTAAGGAATTATTATGTATTTAACATATAACTACTGTTAATTTTTAGGGAGCCCGATACTTTTACCCCTCAAAATACGGTCTCAGCCCTGATGCCTGCTATCATGGACAATCACCTGAATACACCCGGGGCCAGGGCCAAAGCCTGGTCCAGGGCCGCACGGTTCAACGAGGGCAATGCTCCCTGCTGCTCGAAATAAGATACCAGGGTCTCCGTAGCCATATTGCCCACCAGCTCATCTTTCGCCATAGGACATCCCCCGATACCATTGATACTGCTGTCGAATCTCGTACAGCCGGCCCGATAGGCCGCTGCCAGCTTTTCTATTCTTGTGTGTGGTGTAGAGTGAAAATGTGCCCCTATCTCGGTATCCGGGAAAGCAGGGATCAATTGAGAAAAGATATAATCAATATTCTCCGGATCCGCTATTCCTATGGTATCCGACATGGCCACGATTTGAATGCCCAGGCCTGTAATTTTCCCGACATAATCTATCGCAAGCTGAGCAGAATAAGGATCCCCGTAAGGATTTCCGAATCCCATGGAGATATAGATCACCATGCGTTTCCCATGCTTTTGAGCCAGTTCCTGTATCTCCCTGACCTGGTCGAAAGAATCAGCAATAGACTTGTTTGTATTTCTCATCTGGAAAGTTTCCGAGATAGAAAAAGGGAATCCGAGGTAAGAAATGCGTTCATACCGGCAGGCTTCCGCTGCTCCTCTGGTGTTGGCAATGATGGCTAAGAGTTCCGTAGAAGAAGGCTTTAAAGATGCCAGCACTTCCCTGGTATCCGCCATCTGCGGAATAGCTTTAGAACTGACAAAAGAGCCGAAATCCAGTACATCAAATCCCACATCAAGCAGCTGGTTCAGGTATGCTATCTTGGTAGCTGTCGGGATAAGGTGGGGCCACCCCTGCATAGCATCCCTGGGGCATTCTACTATAGATATTTGTTTCATACACTAATTTTTAAACATCCGGAATATAATATATTTCACAGACTGCAACATTAAAAAATTATTAAGCATATTGTTGTTTATGACAAAATAAACTATTTACTTTGAAATAAATCTATGCAAATCTTCAATATGCATATCAACAGACAAAAATATGATTTCAGGAACATTAATTGAGAAGGAGCTGATCCCGGAGATCACATTTGCAAATGCAGAGGTTGTCCAAACTGCGCATTACAGACAAGTGCTTAAATATTTCGAAAGACTAGGCAATGAATTTAAGGGGAAATGCAGCATCAGCTTCAATACTACAGAAGGAATCAGGACAGTAAACACTACCGTATGGTCTGTAACTGAAGATTACTGTCAATTAAAAGGAGGCATTAGCATACCTTTGCGCAGTATTACTGAAGTTAGACTATAATCAACAATGAATGTAGGAGTCAATGCCCGGTTGTTGCTTCACAACAAACTGGAAGGTATCGGCTGGTTTGCCTACCAGATATTATCCAGGATGGTAATGCAGCGGCCGGATGACCATTTTTACTTTTTCTTTGATCGCCCCTATCACCAGGACTTTATTTTTGGTCCCAATGTCACCCCTGTAGTCTTAGGTCCACAGGCCCGTCATCCCTTACTGTATTATATCTGGTTCAATTTCAAGGTAGCCCCCCAGCTAAAGAAAAGAAAGATAGACGTTTTCTTCTCTCCGGAAGGATTTACACCACATCTGACCAAAGTGCCCAAAGTTATCACGATTCACGATTTGGCTTATGTTCATTTTCCGCAGCAGATCGACAAGACCAATTTATTTTATTATAGGAAGTATCAGCCTCTTTTTGCCAGGAAAGCCAGGAGCATCCTGACCGTATCCGAATATACCAGGCAGGATATTATAGAACAATATCATATCCCCGATGAAAAGATCAAAGTGGTCTATAATGGAGCCAACGACGCTTATGCACCTCTGTCCCGGGAAGAAAAGCAAAAAATAAAAGAACGGTATACCTCCGGCAGGGAATATTTCCTTTTTGTAGGGGCCTTGCATCCACGTAAGAATATTATCAATATGCTCAAAGCTTTTGTCCAGTTCAAACGCAGGCAGCAAAGCGGGATGAAACTGGTCATCGTAGGCAGGATGGCCTGGATGACCGGGGAGATAGAAGAAGCCAAAAGGAGAATGCCCTATAGGGAAGATGTGATCTGGCTGGGCTATCAGGAAGTAGCCGAATTAAGCAAGATCGTCGGGGCCGCTTATACCCTGTTATACCCGAGCTTGTTCGAAGGCTTCGGCATCCCGATCATCGAAGCCATGGCATGCGGTGTCCCTTCGATCGTCAGCAATACTTCTTCTATGCCGGAAATAGCAGGATCTGCGGCCCTGCTCTGTGACCCCACGGATACCAAAGATATAGCAGAACAAATGGGAAGAATGTATAAAGATGAAGCATTGCATCAACTGCTGTCAGCAAACTGTAGAGATGAAATCCGTCGCTTTGATTGGGACCGTTCTGCAGCAGAAGTGTGGGAACAGATCTGTTCTGTACAAGCGATGGTCAATAACCAAAAGAAATGATTATCTTTAAGGATGTTCGAAAAGACAATAATTATATGTCATACACTTCATTTATAAAAAACGCATTAACAGAAGATATAGGACCCGGGGATTACTCTACTCTTGCATCTATAGATCTTCATGCAGCGGGCAAAGCAGTATTAAAAGTGAAAGACAAGGGTATTCTGGCTGGAATAAAGGTTGCGGAAGAAATTTTCAGATACCTGCAACCCGATGTCAGGATTAATGTATTTCTTGCCGATGGCAGCAAAATCCAACCTGGGGACATAGCTTTTGAAATGGAAGCAAAGACTCATACTATTCTGTCAGGAGAAAGGCTGGCGTTAAACTGCCTGCAGCGAATGAGTGGCATTGCTACATTAACGCACATGTTTGTAGAGAAAATAAAACACACAAACGCAAAAATATTAGATACCAGAAAGACTACGCCACTATTCAGGCAATTGGAAAAAGATGCAGTAGTCATCGGCGGGGGGTACAATCACAGGTTTGGACTTTATGACATGGTGATGCTTAAGGACAATCATATTGATTTCTGCGGTGGAATAGAGAAAGCGGTCAGGAAGACAAAAAGATATCTTGAGGAATATCAGTTGGATCTGAAAATAGAGGTGGAAACCAGAACGATCGAAGATATCAGGGAAGTACTACAGGTAGGAGATGTCGACAGAATAATGTTAGATAATTTTACGCCGGAATTAATGAAGGAAGGCATCTCATTAATCAGTGGAAGAATTGAGACTGAAGCTTCCGGAGGTATAAACCTGGATAATATCGTATCGTATGCAGAAACCGGAGTTGATTATATATCTATCGGTGCATTAACCCACCAGGCTCAAAGTCTGGATCTCAGTCTGAAAGCAGTAAAGGAAGAGTAAATTACCCTGTTCCCAAAGAAATCATTTTTTTTCAGAGAGAATTATTATTATATCCTTACACCCAAAATACAGGCATAATGTTTCGTATCAATCCAAGCATGAAATCCTTTACTTTTTAACAGCTCGACATATTGATTCAAGCCTTTTTTGGATATAAAATGGAATTCAATATTAAAGGAGTATACAATATCCAACCATTCCAAATCCCCCTTATTAAAGATCGATAGTTCTGCCCCTTCGATATCCATTTTCAAATAATCTATCTTCTCAATTTGGTTGTCCTTTATTATTGTATTCAGAGAGTAAGCCATTACTTCACTCTTCTTCCCATATTTTTCAACATCGGCTATTTTGAAAGCATCGAAATTATCAGATTTATCATAGGAAACTAAAGTATCCTCGTACCATACAGCATTATTGAAAATAAAAACCTGGTTCAATTGCTTGGTATTGAATCCGGCTATTTCAAAATTTTCCTCATCCATTTCAAATCCGTAAACCGTAGCATTGGGAAATTCCCTTTTTAATTGTGCTATAGTAAGTCCTATATTACTTCCTAAATCCAAAATTATGGGATGATCCGGTATTTCGGCAAGATCGGGAGGCAAATGGTATTTATGATAAAGAACATATTCAATTACCCTTTTATCTGTAGTATTGTTTCTGATCTTAATGGGGTGTTCCCAATCTTTTGGATTCACTTCAATATACTCTAAATAATCGTCATTATGTTTATGCAGTAATCTTTTAGCATCTTTTTTATCAAACAATTGATGAAATATCATTACTCTTTTCAAATAATTATAAATTGATTCTAACCATTTATAAATCCTGGTATTTCCAAAAATTTTCCTGAATACTTTCATAAAGTGTCTTAATAACTATCAAGGTTCTCCAAATGAATTTATTGAACTTTGACGCAAAAATTTTAGTATGATCAATGGTCACTCAAAAAACAATATTAAACAATAATTCGATTCCAAATCACATTGAAAATTAAAATATACAGCAGCAATGATTCAGGTCGGGAAGGAGCATAAACGCGCCACTAACGTAGACTGGTCATCCGATTATTCGATCGAATTTACAATTCCTAAAGTTCGGATAATATGCGTTAGTAATAAAGCCTGGCTTTATGCGCTTTCAGATAATTTAATGTTTTTTGCGAAACTGGCTTTCTCCATTCATATTTTGGAATAGACATTACCTTATTTAGCCCTTTCACCCAGCCGGAGAAATCATATTTCGTCCTGCGTAAATACTGCAAAGACCAAAACAATACTGTAGAATAAAAGTATTTTTTGGGTAAATACCGCCAGGCAACTTTTGATTTATTCATCCATAGCATTTGTAATTTATTACTATTGTGTAATCTTCCTTCAGGACTTTCCTTGTGGAGGATTCTGACTGAATCATCATATGCTATGGTAAAGCCCCGGTCAAGAATCCTATAGCTTAAGTCATACTCTTCCATTCCATAGAAAAAATTTTCCGTATACAATCCTATTGTATCAAAAATATCTTTTCTAACAATATGAGCTCCCCCGGCAAAATAATAAGTCAGGAACCAGGGCTTATTTATATATTCTTCATACTTCTTGTGAGGGAAAGCATTGATTTGTCTCTTTAAATTTTCAAAATAGAAAACCCCGAATGTGATCAGTACCGTTTTGTTCTCAACATATTTTGGCTTTTCCAATAGGGTAGATAACTTTAATAGGGAATCAGGATCATCAAACTCCATATCATCGTCTATGACCAGCAAGTAATCTCCGGTAGATTTCGGAATTAAAAAATTTCTCCCCCTCGCTACACCTAGATTTTCCGGATGATGAAAATAGATAACCTTCAACTGAGGATTATCCTTGATATATTGCTCCACCCCGGTATAATCCGTTGTTGAATTGTTATTGAGCAATAAAACTTCTTTCACAACCGCTTCATAAGCGTTCTGCTGCTGCATATTTTTTAAAAGCAGAAGCGTATCTTCTTCTCTATTATAAGTGATAATGATGATACTGATAACCTGTTGGCTCATGAAATAGGAGTTGAATTCCGTAAAAATAGAAAATTTAAAACTGTAGATTAAAAAAATTTAGGCACATCTTTATACCTTTGATAAAAACAAACAAAATGCCAAAAAATATATTCGTTATTGTCTCGTTAATCTGTATCGTCTTTATACAACGCGCATCCGCTCAAAAAGATACTGAGTTCTGGTTCGTCGCTCCAGAGATCTCAAAAACCAGTCCTATTATCCTCGACAGCCCGGTAGTCTTTAGAATCGTTACCTATTCAGGCGCGGCCACTGTCACCTTTGACCAACCAGCAGAAGGCGGAGTAGAAACCTTTTCAGTTACCGTTCCAGCCAATACGACTTCTACCATATCAATGAATGATTATATTAACGTTATAGAAAACAGACCGGCTAATACTGTATTGGATAAGGGGTTTCATATTACGTCAACTGCACCCATTACATTGTATTATGAAATCATTACAGGAGCAGGCAGTTATGCGCCCAGACAGGATAATCCGGAAATTTTTACCCTGAAAGGAAAGAATGCATTGGGAACAGTCTTTTCTATTCCGGGCCAGGATATCCTGTATCTTGATGCCGAACGTTTATCTCCTCTCCCATATTCGGCTTTTGATATTGTGGCTACCGAAGATGAAACTTCTGTAACAATCACTCCTGCCCATAATATAATAGGACATGCCGCAAACATACCATTCACTATAACCTTGGACAAGGGACAAACTTATTCTGCAGCAGGCACCAGCACGGAAACGGGAGTTCAGCTAAACGGCTCCAGGATTGTATCGAATAAGCCGATAGCTGTTACAGTTAAAAATGATGGAGTAAGGGCCTATTATCCTTATTCGGGTGGATGTACGGACTTGTGCGGTGAACAAATCGTACCTCTTGACTATCTGGGGAATAAGTATATTGCTATTAATGGTGACCTCAATGGCCCTGGCAGCTACTTATTCATAATTGGAGTAAAGAATGGTACAAATGTATATAAAAACGGTAGTTTAGAAGGAACTATTGATGAAGGAGAGACGCTATCCTTCCCGATTGATGGCGATGCCTGTTATATCAGTTCGTCTGAAATCATTAATGTATGGCAGTTGTCAGGGATTGGCTGTGAACTTGGAGCCACACAGCTCCCGAGGGTCAATTGCACCGGAAGTGATGAAGTCTCATATATCAGGGTTACCGACCTTGATTTCTGGATCAACATTTTTACTAAGGATGGCTTCCAGGAATATTTTACTGTAAATGGCGATCCGGATGTTATCACAGGCGAAGACTTCGAATATGTACCGGGGACTGATGATGAATGGGTATTTGTCAGAAAAAACCTGTCCAGTGAAGACTATCCTGCGGGTACTATTGTCAAGGTGGAAAACGCTATCGGTGTTTTTCACCTTGGTGCTTTGGATGGAGGGCCACTATCCGGAACAAGCTACGGCTATTTCTCTAATTATGGCCGCGTCAATAGCGCTGAAGCCCCTATTGAAAACACGATTGACACGGTATTGTGCACCGGTGACACTCTTAAAATGACCTATCCCGAATCAGCGTTGCTGATTTCGTGGAATGATGGGAGTACCAATGATACCAACGTCATTACACTACCAGGTACTTATTGGGTAAAATACACTTCATCCTCTGATTGTAATTTCTATATTGACACCATCAATGTAATGGATTGTGCTTCTTCATTAAAAGGGAATACAGACCTGCATCAATTTGAAATCTACCCTAATCCTTTTAAAGATGAGATAACCATAAAATGTACTGATTCTCGAACTATGGACATAAAAATAAATGATCCGTCAGGTAAAACTGTTTACCGCGCTGCATCAAAGGGAAATAACACCACAATAAATTTATCTCATTTACCTGCAGGTACTTATTTTGTTCTGGTCGATGGGATATTGGGCCAAAAAATAGTCAAGAGCAAATAGGGGTATGCTCTCCCGTATCATGAAAACACAATCAGGTTCCCGTTTTTATTTTTCACGGTCTGCTTTTTCACTCAACGGAGATGGGCTGAATGATGGTTTTGGACCGGTAACATTCGGAAATTTATTGAACTATCCGTTGCAGATTTTCAGAACGGGTATATGTGAGTTTTGAGTCCGAGAAAAATGGAATGGCTTAAATGATAACAAAAGGGTTGAGCCGGGAGTTTATTTTTATTTGTTAACCTGAACCAGGGATGATGGAAATAACCTTCAATTCAAAGGAGGCGTAAATTTATTAAGAGAGGAGGAACAATATCCTGCTGACGCTGCCAAGAATCACAAACAAAAGTTCTTATAACAATGGTTTACTGCTCAATCTTCTATACCGATCATTTGATTTTGAATACAACCATTTATGTAAAAATAGCATGTGGTAAAAATCTTAATGACAATAATTAACATAAAGCCTAAACAACAAAAGGTACAGCTTCCGCTGTACCTTTCAATTTTCCTCAACTTAGGCGAGCCATATTACTTGGTGTTCGCAGCGGCCCAGTTCTTAGCTACTTCGTCCCAATTGACCACATCCCAGATCGCAGCTAAGTAATCAGGTCTTTTGTTCTGATATTTCAGGTAATAGGCATGCTCCCACACATCCACACCGAAAATAGGAATTCCCTTTACTTCCGCAATATCCATCAACGGATTGTCCTGATTCGGCGTTGAAGTTACCTGGCAGTGTTCATTACCATCACAGACAAGCCAGGCCCATCCACTGCCAAACTGTGTTTTTGCCTTCTCTTCAAATTGTTTCTTAAATTCTTCAAAACTTCCAAAACATTTGTCAATACAATCGGCAAATGCCCCCGTAGGCTGACCACCGCCATTTGGAGATAACACTTTCCAGAATAAGCTATGGTTATAATGACCACCGCCATTATTCCTCACCGCCTTATCGTATTTCGAGATGTTCTTCATGAGTTCTTCCAGGTCCTCAGGTGCGTCCTTCCCTTCCAACGCTTTATTCAAATTGTCTACATAGGCCTGATGATGCTTGGTATGGTGGATCGTCATCGTTTCTTTATCAATAGATCTTTCTAAGGCATCATAAGCATAAGGTAATTCGGGCAATGTATAAGCCATAATTTATGAATTTAATGGGTTAATAAATATGATTCAAGGTGTACAATATTAATCATTTATCATTAATCCTATGAATGATTAACATAATAATAATACCTTATCGCCTTATCCTTATTGTCTACTGGCCCGGCTGATGAAATCCGCCTAAGACCGTTTCGTGAATTTTGATGTAAATATCCGGTCACCTGAATTGACCTCCAAAACATACATACCATCTGCCAGCCCGTCAACCTGAACAGGGAAGGTATCAGTTCCTTCCGGCAAAGTGATATTCCTTTCCAGAACGATCCTGCCTACCATATCCATTATCTTCACCGACAATCGGCGGCCTGCCTGATCTGTACATTTTACAAAGAATGATCCATCATTCGGATTCGGATAAACCGTGAATTCTTCGGAACAGATCACCTGGCTGTTCCTGGTCAGGCTATAGAGTGCGTCTCCGGAAGTGCTCATTAATTTTAATCTGTAATAATAAGTACCTGCCCGCAATGGTCCATCTATATATTCATAACGCGTATCCGGGTGAATAGCCGGGATTTCTTTCAAGGGTTCAAATTGCTTACCATTCCCGCTCCTTTCCAACCTGAAAGAAAGAATCTCTTCGCTTCCTGCAACTTCCCATCTTAATTTATTGCCACAAGCTACCGGCTCCGCCATAAACTCAAGCAACTTCATATCCAATGGCTCTGAAAGAATAGTGACCACCATATCTTCCATCTGACCAAACAAGAGGTTATCACATGATTCCAGTCCTGCCACATCAGATAATACACGCATCCTGAGCGGTGTATTCAGAGCGGGCACCGTTTCCGGGATGGTTACTGTCGCAGTATGTATTCCCGGCTCTGCAGAAGGCAGGTACAGGACCAGCTCATCTTCCTCCGAGAACTCACCATCATCATTATAATCTATATATGCTTTGATCGTCTGGGTATTGTACATAATGCTAACGCTTATCGGCACTTCATCCCCAAGCACTGCAAAGGTATGGTATTCGTTCATAGGACATGAACCTGCGGTATGATCGATGTAATACTGAAATCCGTCTCCTGTATATCCGAATGAACCGATCGCCAGCGATCCGAAATTAATATTCCATGGTCCTACATCAAACTCGTTCTCCAGTTCCTCGATACTACCCGGCGTACATCCGGCCTCAACCGGTTCATAGGTGGTCGTGGGAACCGGTTCTGTAGCCAGAGAATGAACCAGAGCCATTCTGTAATTATAGATAAAAAACCTTACCCGGTCCTTTTGTCCGGGAGTGAATCTATTCGGGCAGTTCCCATAGTTCATTACGTTGTACTGTACATTATTATAATTTTCGCCGGTACAAAGGTTTATATCTTCATTAGAGGGACATGGACCGAAGGTATAGCTATTGATCTCCGTATCGCATACACCGTCCCCATCTGCTGTACAGTCCGTTTCTTCCGGGGGACAATCCGTATCATCACCGCCCTGGAAAGTATGCAGCAGTCCGAAAGCATGTCCTATCTCATGAGCAAAGGTATTGTTTTCGGATACGATAGCAGAAAGCATAAAGCTGCCGTCTACATCAGATGAGGACCAGGGAAGATAGGCGTATCCTGCGATAAAAGGCTCCCCGGCGGTATAGCCATCTACTCCA
Organism: Taibaiella sp.; assembly: GCA_019739295.1. Next base: position 9,241 of record JAHHDV010000026.1, on the reverse strand, counting down.
TTGATTTTGTTCATCAGGTAGATATTATAATAATGCGCAGGGTTCCACCGGATCAGCGACCGGATACCGGCTTCATCAGTACCTACGCCTGTGCTGCCATACGCTAACCCAGAGCTTTCATATGAAGTCAGTTCTGAACCGTCTATCCTGTTGATGCCGGTAGTTGGGTTACATTCCGGGTCCTTTTCCACAAGTACCAGCCGGATCGGGATCCTTGCACCGCCTTCGCCTTCGCCCACATATCCCGGGGCCGTTCCCTCCAGCACTGCATTGGTATAGGCAATCCATTCTAATATATCTTCGTCAGACTTATTGTAATCACTTCCCACTGCTTCTCCTGTATGCACTACGTGAATCACAACCGGTATTTCAAAGATCGTATCTCCATCTTCTATTACAGGTCTGGATGCATAGTGCTCCAGACTTTTGACAAATGCTGTCCACTTTTGCTTTGATTCCTGGAACCGGAGCCGGTATTGCTGGTCGTTCCTGATTAATTCCTCGTGGATCTTATCTGAGACACATACAGGTTGTGCGTAATAAGTTTGATAAGCCAATAGCATTATCAATAGGAGTAAAGTTCTTTTCATAATATAGTGATTTGGGAATGTATGTTAAAATTAGTTCAATTGTTAAACAAATACCCTATCCAGGTAAAAAATAAATATTATTTTCTCCATAGAATATTCCCGGGTCGGGCGATCATACAGGATCGCTCTATTTGAATTTTATTCCGACCTTTATTCTTTTTTGTCTCATTAAACTTTTGTTCAAGGTTGCATTATGGAAAAGCTTACTTCAGTTAACCCGTGGAATAACAAGCCCCTCGGATCCTACCCTGTCGATTCTTTTAAACAGGTAGAACAGGTGCTCATGAAGGCGGAAACGCAGCAACAGGTATGGAAGGGCAGAACCCTGAAGCAACGGCAATCCATACTGAAAAAATTTGCCCGGGCATTGCTTAAAAATAAAGAATACCTGGCTGGGGTATGTACTGCTGAGATGGGAAAGCCCTTATCCCAGAGTATCGCCGAAGTGGAGAAATGTGCCCGCTCGATTTTATATTATGTAGACCAGTCTTCCGTTTTTTTACAGGACCTGCCTATCAGTACCGAAGCCAGAAAATCTTATATTTCCTATCAGCCCCTGGGTGTGGTACTGGCGATTATGCCCTGGAACTTTCCTTACTGGCAGGTATGCAGGGCCTTGGGACCTATTATGATCTCCGGCAATACAATGGTGCTGAAACATGCAAGCAATGTAACAGGATGTGCGCTCGCCCTGAAAAAAGTGTGGGATGGTATCGATCCTGAAAGGAACAATTTCCAGGTTATCAAAGTCAAAGGAGAAGATATGCCTGACATTATCGCTCATCCGGCCGTAGCGGCAGTCACCTTTACGGGAAGCAGCCTGGCCGGGGCCCGTGTCGCTGAAGCGGCAGCCAGGCATATCAAAAAACAGGTGCTGGAATTAGGTGGCTCTGATCCGTACATTATCTTAAAAGATGCAGACATTGGTCTGGCAGTCCGCAAGTGCACCCAATCCAGGCTGAACAATGCAGGACAAAGCTGTATTGCCGCCAAAAGGTTTATTGTAGATCAGTCTGTAGCAGATGAATTCACGCTTCAACTCAGGAAAGCTTTCGAGACAAAAACGATGGGGGATCCGGCCCGGGCAGGTATTGATCTGGGTCCGATGGCAAGAGCGGACCTGAGGGATGAGCTTCATCAGCAGGTACTGAAAAGCAAGAAGAAAGGTGCCAGGATCATCCTGGGAGGTGTGATTCCCCCGGGCGATCACGCCCTATATCCCCCTACCATTCTGACAAATATCAGGAAAGGTATGCCTGCATACGATGAAGAGATGTTCGGGCCTGTGGCCAGCATCATTATAGCAAAAGATGAAGAAGACGCCATCCGTATTGCCAACGACAGCATTTATGGACTAGGAGGAGCAGTATTCTCCCGCAATCAAAAGAAAGCAGAGCGCATAGCCGGTGAAAGGATTCATTCCGGATTTGTAGCAGTCAATGATTTGGTCAGCAGTGATCCCAGGCTTCCATTCGGTGGCGTGAAGCAGAGCGGGTATGGCAGGGAATTATCGCACCTGGGACTGTATGAATTCTGCAATATCAAAACCGTTTTCGTTAATTAATATTATTACCGACCCTTGGCTGCACCTGATTCTATCTCCGTTCTTATCTATGCCCGGCACCTGAGCCCCCGCCTCAGGTACACCCTGGATTATATCTTCGGGTATCGACTGGGAATCCGGTATGAAGTAACGGATCTCATAGATCAGGTGAAACAGTCTTCAGCTTTTACCATCAATTATTCCGATATATCCTTCGAAGCCGGCCTGACCATCCTCCCCCATTCCTTACTGAGCACACAGGGGATCGGGAATGTGGAACCTTCACTCAACAGGTGGAAGAGAACATTTATTATTTTCTATAATCAGCCGGGCGCAAAGATCCCTTTTGATATCTTCAGTGCCGTATTTTTTTTTTATAAGCAGGTACGAGGAATACCTCCCTTTTACACCTGACAGGCATGGCAGGTTTCCTGCTGCCCTGTCCCTTGCAGGAAAGTATTCTTTTCTCCAGCAACCTGTAGTAGATTTATGGCTCCTGCATTTCCGGGAAATGCTACCATTCCCTGTGCATCCCCCATACCAGGCTGGCTGGGATGCCACTATGGATGTGGACATGATCTGGAAGTACCTGAATAAAAAACCTGCTCTCCAGCGGTGGGGAATCATTAAAGATATTCTAAAGCTCAACTTTAAAGGCCTTCGGGAAAGACAACAAGTATTAAAACACCACAGACCTGACCCGTTTGATTGCTTTAATGAGATCAGTTCCTGTATCGGAAAGGATATCCGGTATTTTATCCTTACAAGCCCGGAGCTTACCAGATTCGATAGGAATACAGCACCGGTTCATCCCGGGTTCCAGAAGAAAATCCGGGTTTTGACCAATGGTACCAATATCGGCATTCACCCTTCCTATTATGCTGTAGCACGGAAGAGCATCGGGAATGAAATAAATGCGCTGCAGGAAGCGCTGGGAGGTACTATATATCAAAGCAGACAACATTTTATCAGGCTCAGCCTGCCAGAGACCTATCATCAGTTGCTGGAGGCAGGTATCCGGGAAGATTTCACAATGGGCTACCCGGAAGTCAATGGGTTCAGGGCCGGAACCAGTCTTCCTTTTTACTGGTATGACTTATCTAAGGAGGAACCCACACAATTATTCATTCACCCCTTCGTTTATATGGATGCTACCCAGTTATTTTACGGCAGGCAGAATCCACAGGAACAATTAGCCGAAATAGAACGCATCGCCTGCCAGGTCAGGAGCAGTCATGGTCGTTTCATAGGCATCTGGCATAACTATATCTTAGGTGATCAACTGACTTACCCGGAACAGCTGGTCCTGCTGAAGAAAAGTGTGGCGCTCCTGAATCAAATATTTTCCCCGGAGGACTAGCCATTCCGTGACGCCAGGATGCACTCATAAACCTTCTCCTTTTATGATGAATTTTGATTTTTAAAAACCGAATAGCATTATTCTTATTATTTTATTAACTAAAAAAAACTTTAATTTGTATACTCAAATTTTTGAATAAGACACACAACTTATTCTATCCAATGTCTGGAAATTTGAGCATCAGATCCAATTATATTTTCTATTACAAATAAAAAAAAGACAAGTTGAAAGGCTCTATTTTACACTTTATGAAATATAAAGTTCTTATCCCCGGCATTATCGTTACAGCGATCATAGCATTCTTTTCTTTCAGGTTCATGGATACCTTCTCCGGTACGAATGCTAAAAACCAACACGAGGTCATCCTGAAGACAGTAATAAAAATTTTGGAAAACGGCCATTACAGCCCCAAAGAAATCAATGATTCATTCTCAGCCCAGGTATTCAATAAGATGTTTGAAAGCCTCGATTATGAGAAGAAATTCTTCTTACAATCTGATGTGGATGAACTGTCTAAGTATAAGTATCAGATTGATGATCAGCTGAAAAGTAATGACATTACATTCTTCAATGAACTATCGCAGGTATTCTCTAAAAGACTGGCCCAGACTGAAAAGTACTATCAGGAAATATTGAACAAGAATTTCGACTTCAATGCAGGTGATGAATACGAGACAGATCCTGAGAAATTATCATTTGTCAAAGATGAAGCTGCATTGAAAGCCAGGTGGAATACCAATCTTAAATTCAGGGTGCTGAGCAAGTTCTATGACCTGAAGAAAGAGCAGGAGACTAAAAAAGAAGAAGATAAAAGCTATAAGGTGGTATCTGACAACGAGCTGAAAAAGCAGGCTGCAGAAAGCATCATTAAAGTACAGGAACGTTATTTCAGAAGGCTCAAAAAATTCAATGATAACGAACGGTTTGCCATCTTTATGAACAGCATTACGGAAGGTAATGATCCACATACCACTTTTATGCAGCCGACAGACAAAAAGAAATTCGATGAATTGATGAGCGGAAGCTTCATAGGTATTGGCGCTACGCTTCAACAGCAGGATGACGGCAGGGTAAAAATCACTTCTATCGTTACCGGAAGCCCTGCATGGAAACAGGGAAGCCTGAAAACCGATGACATCATCGAAAAGGTAGCACAGGATGAACAAACACCTGTAGAAGTAGAAGGATACGACATCGAAGATATTATCAAGATGATCAGGGGGGAGGAAGGTACTACGGTCAAACTAACTGTAGCGAAACCTGATGGTTCCAGACAGGTTATTCCCATCATCAGGGGGAAAGTAGATTTGGAAAATGTATTTGCAAAATCGTCCATCATTAAGGAAGATGGTAAGAAAATAGGATACATTGTACTGCCAGAGTTTTATTCCAACTTCAATGGTATCAGTGAGCGCAAATCTTCTACAGACGTAGAGAAAGAAGTAGCCAAACTTATGGACGAGGGTGTGGATGGCATTGTGCTGGACTTAAGAAATAACGGCGGAGGTTCTTTATCTGATGTGGTTGATATCGCGGGCCTGTTTATCGGATCCGGTCCTGTAGTACAGGTGAAGTCCAGCGGCAATAATACGATGACACTAAGAAGCAAAAGACCACAACCTCTGTACACCGGCCCTCTTGCGGTTATGATCAATTCCGGTTCAGCATCTGCATCGGAGATTTTGGCAGCTGCTATCCAGGATTACAAACGCGGTGTCGTGATAGGCTCCACTTCCTTTGGTAAAGGAACTGTGCAGAAGATCATATCTCTCGACCAATTCGTGAGCAGCCAGGATAGAAGGATGATTATGGAGCAGTTGAAGCAAGGCAAGGAGGATGCTGAATTTGACGGTATTGGCTCACTGAAGATCACTGTACAGAAATTTTACAGGGTCAATGGCGGATCAACGCAGCTAAAAGGAGTCGAACCAGATATATACCTTCCGGATGCTTTTGAACTGATCGATGATATCGGCGAGAAAAAAGACAAAAACGCACTGCCATGGGATAAGATCAGCGCGGCTGAATACAATACGTTCAGCAATGGGAAAGGTATTTCCTCCTTAAAATCATTAAGTGAAAAAAAGAGTGACCGGCTCTGCATCATTCAAGTTGATACAGCAGACAGCCGTTCAGCTCAAGGAAAGAAGGGAAAACACCAAATTCCCTATGAACCTCCAGCTATTTGAGAAGAAAATGAAAGAGAATGAAGCATTGACAAAGAAAGTGGAAGAGCTTGACAGCCTGAATGTAGGCCTGGAGGTAGAAAACCTCAAAGCAGATCTCAGCCAGGTCAATATTGATGATGTATCTAAAGAAAATAACAACAAATGGTTGAAAGCGATAAGGAAGGATCCGTTCATCAATGAATCGGCACACATCCTTGCAGATATGATCGACCAGAAAGTGGCTGTAACAAATGAAAAGTAGGTAAAGAAGTCATTATTTCATTATATTTCTTTCCATTATTATAACAATGCCTGCCGGATTGGCAGGCATTGTTATATGCACGCTCCTCCATAAAACATATCATATACAATACACAAATGAAAGCGGGCTGCTACCCGGCTCTTATCTGCCGGAAAGCTACAGTGCAGCGAATAGCCTGTTTCCCCTTTCAATAGCGAAAGAGTTCTTTGTATTTGTCCGTATAATTGAACAGGATATTTATTTAAACTGCTTGATGTTATATTTAAGGTATAAATCTTTCCTGCAGGTTATATGCAGCTTGGCATAAATATTCTTGATATGGTACTTTACAGTATCTACCGATACGAAAATCTTCTGGGCAATCTCCTTATTGGTATGTCCGTTTTGAATTAAAGAAAGGATCTCCAATTCCCTGTGGGTAAGATTTTCTTTCTGTGCAAACTTGATCTGCTGGGAAGGTTTGAGAAAGTTCTGATTGAAAAATCCCGCTACTTTAATCGCCATCTTAGGAGAGATGATGGCCCCCCCGTTCATAATCTCCACGATAGCTTCTTTTATTTTTGCCAGCGGTGTCGACTTTAACAGATAGCCGGATGCACCTGCACAGAGTGCCTGGAATATCATGTTTTGTTCTTCGAAAACCGTAAACATCATAATATTGACTTCCGCCACCCGGGACTTGATCTCAAGTATCGCTTCGATACCTGACCTGCCCGGCAGTCCTATATCACAAATGATTAAATCCAGAGATGCTTCCAGATTATCTTTTTGGGTCTCTTCCAGGTAGGACTCGTATGATGCTGCAGACACCAATATGGTCATATCTTCCTGTCGTTTAAAATAATCGGTCAGGACGTACCTGATTTCATCTTGATCTTCGATGATGCCAATATTATACATAGTGTGGTTACTTTCTTATTTACGATTCTTATACTGTTCCTTTATACCAGGGAAGCATTAAGCCTTTGCCAGAATGATACTTGTACCATTCCATGGACCAGGCTCGATCATTAATTTTGCTTTTATCCTTGCTGCCCTGTTTTTGATATTTTTTAACCCGTTGCCGTTCAAGCTTCCGGGGTTTGTTATGCCTCTTCCGTTATCTTCTATCCGCAGCATCCATTGATAGTCAGGCTTTCTGGCATCAAAGGATACGGTGGCTTCGGTAGCTTCCGCATGCTTAATGATATTGGTAATGGCTTCTTTGAATATGAGCCATATATTCCTTCGCTCTTCACCGGTTAAATGAGCCAGTTTCCGCTCATCTATATTCACCTTAATTTTGAGTTTGACAGTATCCGGGATGGACTGTACATATTCTTTAATCCGCAAAATCAGGGAAACAGTATTGTCATCCTGCTCATAAAAACCCCATACAATATCATGCATGGAATTAATGGCTTCTCTCCCGGATTCTGTGATCTTCTTTGCGATCTCATCTTTCTGTGTTCCCTCCATATATTGCCAATAATCTGCTTGCATCGTCAATTCGGTGAGGATACCCCCTACTTCATCATGAAGGTCTTCAGCAATATTGGTCCTTAGTTTAGCCTCTTTATGTTTTAAATATTTGCGGTAAGCGAATCCTCCCCATCCCAATGCCCCACCCAGGGCTATAAGCAAAAGATAAAACCAGCGTGACTGTGTAAAGACAGGCCTGACCACCAGCTCACTTTCATACAGCACCTCTTTCACAGATTTATCCGGGTTTAAAGTGGCAATCTGCAAAACATAATCTCCCGGCATCATACCTCCAAACCTTAGTTCCTGGTTAGATTGCATCTCCCCCCAGGATTCATTTTCTCCCAAACGATAATATAGCTTATCTATATGGTTGATTCCTTCAGTGCTGCTCATACCGAAGTTCAATGAAAACATATCGACATTGCCCGGTATTTCGATGGGCTTTTCCTGCTGGTACAAAACGGTAAAATCCTTAAAAGACCTCAACTCACCTTTCTTTTTGGTCATTATCGACGTTAATTTCAGGTAAGGCTTCCTGATGACCCGGGATTGAACAATGGCCCGGGGATTGAATTTGATCAAACCGTTGACCGTGCCCATATATACTTCTTCACCTGAGACCAAAGTGGAGGCAGTGTTAAATTCATTGTGTGGCAATCCACTCCCCATTGTAAAGTTGAGCGGGTGACGGGTTTTCAAATCCAGTATACTCAAACCGTTATTGGTCCCAGCCATCAGGTAATCCCCTGATATCACCATGGAATAGACAGAGTTACTGATCAGGTTATCATTCACCCCGATGACATACAGCTCTTTCAGAGCGGCAGTATCTACTACAAACACGCCATGTCCTAAAGAAGAAGCATATACACTGCCCCGGTAAAGCTGGATAGCTGTAAAGGGGATCTGCAGCTCACTTACATAGAGTTTCCTGGTGAGTGTAAATATGCCGTTTTCAAATGCATATGCGAAACAATATAAGCCATTGGATGCTGCAATCCATATTTTATTACCGATGATAGAGGCACTGTAAACCTGTACATTGATACTTCTATCCATCTTGGGAACGGGAACATCATAGTAGGTATGTGTATAGACATTGATGACATACAGGCCTTCATAACAACTGATCAGAAGTTCCTGCTCACCCATCCTTTGGATAGAGGTGATATGTCTTTTATTCTGCAGATCAAAATTTAAAAATAAAGGTTGGCACTCACTGGTACGCATATCCAGCCAGAATAACCCCAGGCCTTCCGCAGCCAGTATAAGAGAATCAGCAGACCATTTTAAAAATGCATATGGATAAAGAGTAGGGTGAATGACATCCTTGGTACCTGAACCGGGAGGAACACGAAGAAATCCTTCTCCATATGTCCCCAGGTACAAACCATATGTCTCATCTTCATATATGCCCCGGATACTATTGGATTGGGTAAAGTTCAACACAGGGATATCCCAGAATCCGGTATACTGCTCCAGGCTGATGATCCCCTTGCCCGTGCCCGATTGATATACAGTAAAATTACTTGTATATGCAGGCTTCTGATTCAAGATCTGCTTATCCGTCAGAGGAACAGAGAATACTTCGGGAAGCCGTTTTAAAGCAATTTCATTAAAATTAAAAGAATATATAGATCCGTTGGGAGAAATCACCCAGCCAAGAGAATCACTGACCTTAAATAAGTTACCACAGGTTATGCCCTCCCCCAAGGTTACATTGATGATCTGGCTTTTGGTCCGGTCTACAAAGTACAGGGTATCTATGCCGGTATTGATCAGCGCATTTCCCGAACGGTCAAAAACTATATCTGATATGGGCCTTCCCCATAATCTGTCTGAGTAAAACCGGTT
>JAHHDV010000025.1 GCA_019739295.1 Taibaiella sp. | reverse complement strand
ATTCGCACCGGACAATGGAGATCCGGCCAGGGCCTGCCGGCCTTTTGATGCCGGCCGTACAGGATTGGTGCCAAGCGGTGGCGGTGCAGCATTAGTATTAGAGAGTTACGAATCAGCCACAGCCCGGGGTGCTGACATCATAGCAGAAGTAAAAGGATATGGATTTTCCTCTAACGGCGGACATATCTCAACGCCCAATGTGGACGGACCGGCGTTGGCAATGCGCAGGGCCTTAATGCAAGCCGGTCTTGATCCTAAGGATATTGCATATATCAATGCCCATGCTACCTCCACTCCGGTAGGAGATGCCAATGAAGCAAAAGCGATACAGGAAGTTTTTGGAGCGCATCATCCATACATCAGTTCTACCAAATCTATGACCGGCCATGAATGCTGGATGGCCGGGGCATCAGAGGTCATTTATTCTATCCTGATGATGAAAAACGGGTTTATAGCACCCAATATTAACTTTGATACACCTGATGAATCTTCCCGGGGATTGAATATTGTGAAGGACACAATTTATAGAAAATTTGAAGTATTTTTGTCGAATTCTTTTGGCTTCGGAGGCACCAACTCCGCCATTGTGATTAAAAATATTCCATCTTAAGAAAACAGATCAAAGTGATTGCAGATAAAATAAACCAGATATTAGTAGAAGAGTTTGAAATAGAAGAAGATATCATTTCACCAGAAAAAAATATGAAAAACACGCTGGAACTGGACAGCCTGGATTATGTGGACCTGGTCGTGATCATTGAATCTAATTTTGGTGTCAAACTGACAGAAGCGGACTTTAGCAATATCGATACTTTCCAAGATTTCTACCAACTTATCGAACAAAAAAGAGCATAAATTTCCACTATGGCTCAATGGGATGGACAATCCAAAGGAAAATCTGCTGGGATATAGAATCTTTGTATTTTTTATTAAAAAATCGGGTATCCGGATTGCTTACGGGTTGCTGGTCTTTGTGGCCCTTTACTATTTCCTTACTGCCTGGAAGAGCAATAGGTCATCATTTTTATTATTTTCGTCACCGGCAGGGTTACTCTTTGCTCAAATCCATAGGAAGCATATATCGGCATTACTTCGTATTCGGGCAGGTACTGATCGATAAGGTAGCGATACGTGCAGGTCTTTTGGACCGCTATACATTCGAATTTGACGGTATCGAACATTTAAAACAGGTATTTTCGGATCAGAAAGGGGGGATCCTCATTTCTGCACATTTAGGTAATTTCGAAGTAGCTGACAGGTTCCTGGATGCCATAGATCTTCACTGTAAGATCAATCTGGTAACGTCGGATTTAGAGCATTCCGCTATCAAGAATTATCTGGAAAGTGTGACCCGGCCTGCATCCACGAATTATATTATCATCAGGGAAAACCTGAGTTCATATATTTGAGATCAATAGTGCTTTATTAAAAAACGAACTCATCTGCCTGACCGGCGACAGGTACTTCGAAGGTAATAAATGCCTGGAAGCAGAACTTTTAGGTGCTCCTGCATTATTTCCTTCCGGCCCCTTCCTCATCGCATCCAAGATGAAAGTCCCTATCGTCTTCGTATATGTAATGAAAGAAAAAGGCCTTCATTATCATTTCTATGCCAGGCTGGCGGGACAGGTCGGAAGCAGAGACCCTCAGGCATTATTGGAAAAATATACAGAAAGCGTATCTTCCATGATGAAAAGATATCCTTACCAGTGGTTTAACTTTTTTCAATTTTGGAAATAATAACACCCTGATTTATAATTATTTAAATTATTGTTTTGAAGATCCAGTGCCCCATATTTGATACAGAATTTGTACGTTCCTTAATTCCGCATGATCACCCGTTTCTTATGGTAGACTGCCTTATTCAGTTTACTCCCGATAGTGCTACTTCACAATGGGAGATACAGGCCGGTAATATTTTTGTTACGGATGGAGGAATGATGGATAGTTACGGATTGATGGAACATATTGCCCAAACAGCGGCACTCCACAAAGGATATGAATACTATCTTGATGATAGGCAGCCACCGGTGGGTTACCTGGCGGAGATCAAAAAACAACCTTTCTTCGCCTGCCGGAGCTGGAGGAAGAAGTGTCCACACACATCAGGATCATCAGCGAATTCAATGGTATCTCCATGATCGAATTTACATCCTATATCCATGACCAGCAAATAGCCCATGGAAATTTTAAGACATTTACGAAAACCTGATTTCTTTACCGCTTCAGTATCTTTTCGGCAAAACTGTCCTCTGCATTTGCTTTGATAGGAATCACCTGGTCTAATACATCGTTCGGCACAGTAATGGAAAGAATGTATTGCTGTATCTTCCATCTGTCATTTTCTTTTACCAGTACTCCTGATCCTCTGCAGAGTTTCATCTGTGTCAGCAGCAGTTCATCAAACCAGGCAATATCCTGGCGGGTATGGATATAAATATGGCGGTCTATGGACCGGAAGTTCCATGCTTTTCCTTTTTCAAAGTACGGGCGGGCATAATCCATAAATTGGTTTTTATGCCATCGCTCACCTGCTTCGGTTCCGGTAAAAACCGCATCCTCCCGGTACAAATCAAAATATCTGTTAAAATCGGCTTCAGCTGCCGCCTGATTCAATTCGTCCAATACCGATATAATAGCCAGGCTATCCTGGTTTAGAGACATAGATTCCTCTGGTCCTGCCTGCTCCGATGTGCATGAAGAAATGACAAATATCACAGAGATCAGTAAAGACCACCTGTTCACCTGGGACCAAAAATAGCTGATGGGTTTCATGATCGAAGTATCAATATCGTTATTTATAAGGATAAAAAAGACCTGTAACCTTCCGGGATGATTACAGGTCCAAAAATAATGTATCCTTTTCTTATTCTATAATATCCAGTAACTCCACATCGAATACCAGGATACTATTGGCCGGAATGGCAGGTGTGGGGCTGTTCTTTCCATATGCCAGGGAAGAAGGGATATATAATGTCGCTTTCTGGCCCTTTTGCATACTGAGGAAACCGGCATCCCAGCCTTTGATCACTTTTCCATTACCTACCTTAAATTCAAATGGCGTCACATGATTGAATTTGGGATCTATATTAGAATCAAATACTTTTCCATCCATCAATTTGCCTGTATAATTGACCGATACCTTCTGACCAGCCTTTGGATTCGGTCCCGTTCCTTCCTGGTGAGTCACGATATAAACACCGCTTGGAAGGCGTTCCCCTTTCAGCTTATTTTTGCTCAGGTAGGCCTTTATTTCTTCTTCTTCCTGAAGGATCAGTTTTTTCCTCTTCAGCCTTTATTTCTTCCTTGGTTTTTAATATCCGTCATCTCAATCTTCCAAGTTGCATATTTCCCATTTTTCACATAAGGAGGTATAGGATTTTTTATTTTGTGCTGCAAATTCCTCAAGTGTGGTCTTAAATATGGCCACGTCACCCGGTTTCATCATCATGATCCCTTCCTTTACATCTCCCCGGTGAACAGGCGCTTTGATATGCTCAGGTACCGGTTGATTACCATTGATTTTCTTTGTATCAAATATGAGACTATCACCCATATAGAACTGGACATGCAACAATGCGAGGTCATTTTCCTTAGCTGCTTGCTGGCTGTTTCCCTTTCTTTCGAAACGATACAGTAACCCGTTTTCTGTCTCCAGAAACCCCTGGATATTATCCGACGTTATGATCTCATTATGGACAACCGGAGGCTTTTCGGTGCTCATCTGGTTTTTTTGGTTTTGCTTGAGTACAGTGGCATTCAGCTTCGGATTGGATTTATCCGCATTTACGGACTTAACCGGCTTGATGCTTTTGGGCTGTGCCACAGCTTGTCCGCTTAATGCCAGAACGGCACTTATAATGACTAGGAATCTTTTTTTCATAATCTGGTTAGACTTTAATGCTTAAGATAGGTTTAAAGATGAATGAATAAACTTAGGTAGTTTATCCAATAGAATTTGCTCGGTTTCCGGCCAGGAGAGATGAGATGTTCCGCCCGAGGCATTGAAGTGCCCTCCCCCGTTGAAATGGGATTTTGCAAATAAGTTGACATCAATGCTGCCTTTGCTCCTAAATGAAAGCTTAAGCGCATCATTTCTTTCTGTAATGAGTACCCCTACTTTTATAAGACGGATACTGGTGATCATATTGACCATCCCTTCGGTATCATTGGGACCGGCTGCGAACCGCTCCAGTTCTTCTTTGGTGATATGGATATATCCAAATCCATTATCGTGATCGACGCTTAGCTTCTCATAAAATAAATACCCCATCAACCGCATCCTGTTTTCACTCCAGGTATCAAAAATCAACTCATGAATCTCAGCATGTTCGAATCCACGCATCTTAAAATCGGCGATGATCTGATGTACCGATGCTCCGGTAGCAGGAAACCGGAAAACTTCCCGTATCTGTCAGCATCCCGGTATATATAGCTTGCATCACCGGCAGGTTAATTTTCTCCCCTGCACCCATCATCTGAATAAAATCATATATCATCTCCGCCGTACTACTTTTCTCCGGTGCTGAATAGAGGTAATTGAATTTTTCCAGATCAGGGAACAGGTGGTGGTCGATCAGCACCTTAGGCTGCCTGGCATTGCTTAAATAAGGCAGGATATCCTGGGTCCGTTCATACTTATTGAAATCCAGGCAAAACATTAAATCAGCCTGTTCCAAGACCTGTACCCCCTGCTCCTTATTCCGGTCAAATGATATGATCTCCCCGGCACCGGGAAGCCATTCCAGGAAGTCCGGGATGGCTGTAGGCACCACGACTTTCACGTTATGCCCGCATTGTACCAGGTAGTGATACAATGCCAATGATGACCCTATGGCATCACCATCAGGTTTGGTATGGGTAGTAATGAATATCTTTTGAGGTTGTGCTAATATCTCCTTAAGGCCATCTAAAGCTATGATCTCCATATTTCCGAAAATTCCACAAATATAAGTTCTTTTGTCTGGAGAAAGTCAGGGAATACCTGATATTCTAATATTCCCCGGTTTGAGCAGGGGAGATGGTTGCTGAAGGATCCTCTTTAACAGGAAACCGTTCTACAGATGATGCAACACCTTGATAAAAGGTAATAAAAAAAGCGGAGTTTACTCCGCTTTTTTTTATTCTTCAGTCTTCTTAGCAGCCTTTGCTTTTTTCGCAGCTGGCTTCTTTACAGGCTCTTCAGCGGTTGCCTGTTCAGCCTTACCACCGATCCTCTTATTCTCTGCTTTCTTTCTGGCTACACCATAGCTGCCTATAGAGATCTTACCTTTTTTAGATTTCTTATCACCTCTTCCCATAATGAATTGAATTTTGAAAGTTTGTATAAATTAAATGCAATATTAAAAAAAATGCGGAAAACTTATATAGGTTTTCCGCAAATCCGGTATCCATCAAACATTATTTTCTACCGCTAGCGATTCTTGTAGCGAATTCTTTACCTGCCTTAAATTTAGGAACTTTTTTAGCTTTGATTTTGATCACAGCACCAGTCTTAGGGTTACGACCACTGCGAGCTGATCTTTCAGAAACTGAGAATGTTCCGAAACCTACTAAAGTAACACGGTCACCTTTTTTCAGTGCGCCGATTACTGTACTTGTGAAGCTGTCAATAGCAGCATTGGCCTGTGTTTTAGTAATATCTGCATCTTTAGCCAGTTGATCAATGAGTTCTGCTTTGTTCATACAGTTGATTTTTTAATGAATTAAATAAAAATATTTTTTAATAGATACGCAAATATACTTGTCTTTTTATAAGTTCCAAATAATCTGCACATTTTTTTATACACAAATACAGAATATCTTTTTTCTTCCAAAACCCTTTGTTGGTCTATATCTCAGGCCGATTGGCCTGTTTTGTTCCCAGGGTGCTGATGCGTGGTTTCTATGCTTTATTGTAACTTTGTAAAGTCATGAAATCATTTGAAGTTCCGATTCATTATCGCAGTCCGATAATCAGTGCGATCAAGCAGCAAAGAAAACAACTGGATAAGCTAAAGAAAGACTTCGCCCCTTCTGTCGTTAATCTGGGAAACAGGGTGACATTCTTATTGAGCCGTCATTTTGGTTTCTGCTATGGCGTAGAGAATGCGATAGAGATCGCTTTTCGTGCTGTCAAGGAAAATCCGGACAAGCGGATTTTCTTATTGAGCGAGATGATCCATAATCCCCAGGTCAATGCGGATCTCATCTCAGAAGGAGTTAATTTCATTATGGACACGAAAGGGAAGCAACTCGTTCCCTGGGAGGATATTACAGAAAACGATATCGTTATTATCCCTGCATTTGGTACGACATTGGAGATTGAGTCTATACTGAAAGATAAAAATATTGAACCTAAAAAATACAATACCACCTGTCCTTTTGTAGAAAAAGTATGGAACAGGTCAGAAAAAATAGGTAATGACGGCTACGGACTGGTCGTGCACGGTAAGCCTAATCACGAGGAGACCAGGGCCACATTTTCACATGCTCAGTCTCATACGCCGACTGTCGTGGTGAAAGACCTGGAACAAACTAAAATTTTGGCATCCTTTATCAAAGGAGAAAGACCGGCTGATGAATTCTATGAAACATTCGCAGGTCAGTACAGCAATGGATTCGATATCGAAAAGGATATGAAGAAAATAGGCGTCGTGAACCAAACAACCATGCTGGCAAGTGATACACAGGAAATTTCCAATTATTTGAAGGAAGTCATCAGGGAAAAATACCAATTGGATGAGCAAAATCTGAAATTTCACTTTGCTGATACAAGAGATACCCTGTGTTACGCCACGAATGATAACCAGACTGCTGTTCAGGCCATGTTAGAAAATGAAGCAGATCTCTCTATCGTCATTGGCGGATATAATAGCAGTAATACATCTCATCTGGTGGAGCTGAGCGAAGAACACCTACCCACTTACTTTATCAACCATGAAGATTGTATCATGGACCACACTACCATCCGGCATTTCAATTTTCACGAGCATCAAGAGATCGAAACAAAAGATTTCCTGCCTCAAAAAGAACAGATCAGAATATTGATTACCTCCGGGGCCAGCTGTCCCGATGCCCTGGTGGAACGGGTAATGATTAAGCTATCAGCAGTATTGGGCGTACAGGAAGAACTGAATCACTATGCAGCATCATTGATATCTGGAGTTTGATCAGGATGAGTGGAACGGACCGGGAGGATGCCGGACCCAATCATATTTCCAATAGCTGTACTTTGCTATAGCCATGGCTAACTGCCATCCTACGCGCCCATCCAGGAATCCCAATCTCCATATATAAGATTTTATAAAAGCAAAAAATGCAGAAGTGTATTTTTTCCAAATGGGATACTGCTTTTCCAGATGCCTCATTTGCTCAGAAAAATATAAAGCATATTTTTTATTCTTATACATAACTTGTTCCAGGCTGCCGGCGGTAAGATGGTGCAGCGCACCGGGTATCTGCCTGGTCTTCATTGTATTTATTACCAAAGATTCATGGACCTGGTCCTCGCTCCACCGGGCTTTATCCTTTTCATACAGCCTGGTGATTTTCCGATCACTTCTCCCCCAGGTACCAAATCTTATTTTATCACTACCCAGGTAATTGATGCGTCTCACCCGGTATACCGTGTCCGGTTCCAGCTTTGGGTTATTGCTTAAGTATTGCCTGAGGTCATCATTGGCCAGTTCATCTGAATCCACAGACAGGATCCAGGTATTGGAAGCCAGCAGCGCCAGCTCATTTTTTGTTTTTCCATATCCCTGCCATTCGATTGAATAGACCCTGACAGCAGGCAGTTGCTGCTGAATGGCAGCCTGGCAGGCCGATGCTGCTCCATTAATACCCAGGCATACTTCATCCACTACATCTTCGAGACTTTGAATTACTTCTATCAAAGTCTGGTTAAAAATATCGGATATGATGCAAACGGAAATTTTCATGGTGCAAAACAAAGTCAAAAAAACGCTCCTATTCAATTACTTATTTCGAAAGCACCGCGACTGTCAGCCTGCTGATACAAATGAGTTTTGCCGTTTCGTCTTCAATCCTGATCTCCCACACTTGTGTCTTACCGCCGATATGAACAGGCTTTGCAGTTCCCGTCACAGTTCCTGACCGCACACTACGGATATGATTGCAATTGATCTCTAATCCTACAGTCGTTCTTTTATCAGAATCCACACATAGATAGGAACCTACGCTACCGAGTGTTTCTGCAAGAACGGCACTTGCACCGCCATGAAGCAAACCGAAAGGCTGATGTGTGCGATGGTCTACCGGCATGGTGGCTTTCAGGTAATCCTCCCCTACTTCAACGAATGTAATGCCCAGCATTTCAGCTATTGTATTTTTTGAAAGATGGTTCAATTCCGAAAGATCAGGACTACCAAAATACCAAATTTTCATATCTAAATATTAGTTTGGAAAATTAAATGCAATTTCGATATTATTATTAACTTTACGCCAACCAATTATTTAATAGTAAAATTAATTTACATTAAGAAATTTACTAATAAACCACTAAGAAAACGCTAATGAAAACCGTATTAATTGTAGGTGCCGGTAAATCCTCCACCTACCTCATTGACTACATGCTTCGGCAGGCCAAGAACAACTGGAAAGTCATCGTTTCCGATAGTTCCGCTGAAGCAGTTGCCGAAAAGATAGCAGGGCATCCCAAAGGAGAAGCTGCCATCATCAATATCCAGGATGACAAAGCCAGAAAAGAACTAGTAAAAAAATCCGATATCGTCATCTCTTTAATGCCTCCCCACCTTCACATTTTACTTGCCAAGGATTGCCTGGAATATGAAAAAAACCTGATCACTTCTTCTTATGCTTCTAACGAACTAAAAGCTATGAACAGTGAGGTAATGAGTAAAAGTTTGCTTTTCATGTGTGAAATGGGACTGGATCCGGGAATCGATCATATGAGTGCCAACAAGATCATTCATAGTATCCAGAAGATATCGGGAGATATCGTTTCTTTTAAAAGTTACTGCGGCGGGGCCTGCCAGGCCGCCGCAGTAACTTTTAAAAGAAACGATATCTCCCGATATCTTCTGGATACTATGAATGATCTTGTTGGCACTCATATGATCGATTCCCGGATCCAGTCCCATTTCACACATGAAAAGCAAACTTTTACTCATTACCTCACTGTTCATAGCTTTTAGTTCGTTAGAAGCATAAGAAGAAGTGATCAGGTTTTTTTCATATTCCAGGCAATCCTTGGCAAGTAAAATGTGAAGGTGGGGAGGCATTAAAGAGATGACGATATCGGATTTTTTTTACTAGTTCTTTTCTGGCTTTGTCATCCTGGATATTGATGATGGCAGCTTCTCCTTTGGGATGCCCTGCTATCTTTTCGGCAACTGCTTCAGCGGAACTATCGGAAACGATGACTTTCCAGTTGTTCTTGGCCTGCCGAAGCATGTAGTCAATGAGGTAGGTGGAGGATTTACCGGCACCTACAATTAATACGGTTTTCATTAGCGTTTTCTTAGTGGTTTATTAGTAAATTTCTTAATGTAAATTAATTTTACTATTAAATAATTGGTTGGCGTAAAGTTAATAATAATATCGAAATTGCATTTAATTTTCCAAACTAATATTTAGATATGAAAATTTGGTATTTTGGTAGTCCTGATCTTTCGGAATTGAACCATCTTTCAAAAAATACAATAGCTGAAATGCTGGGCATTACATTCGTTGAAGTAGGGGAGGATTACCTGAAAGCCACCATGCCGGTAGACCATCGCACACATCAGCCTTTCGGTTTGCTTCATGGCGGTGCAAGTGCCGTTCTTGCAGAAACACTCGGTAGCGTAGGTTCCTATCTATGTGTGGATTCTGATAAAAGAACGACTGTAGGATTAGAGATCAATTGCAATCATATCCGTAGTGTGCGGTCAGGAACTGTGACGGGAACTGCAAAGCCTGTTCATATCGGCGGTAAGACACAAGTGTGGGAGATCAGGATTGAAGACGAAACGGCAAAACTCATTTGTATCAGCAGGCTGACAGTCGCGGTGCTTTCGAAATAAGTAATTGAATAGGAGCGTTTTTTTGACTTTGTTTTGCACCATGAAAATTTCCGTTTGCATCATATCCGATATTTTTAACCAGACTTTGATAGAAGTAATTCAAAGTCTCGAAGATGTAGTGGATGAAGTATGCCTGGGTATTAATGGAGCAGCATCGGCCTGCCAGGCTGCCATTCAGCAGCAACTGCCTGCTGTCAGGGTCTATTCAATCGAATGGCAGGGATATGGAAAAACAAAAAATGAGCTGGCGCTGCTGGCTTCCAATACCTGGATCCTGTCTGTGGATTCAGATGAACTGGCCAATGATGACCTCAGGCAATACTTAAGCAATAACCCAAAGCTGGAACCGGACACGGTATACCGGGTGAGACGCATCAATTACCTGGGTAGTGATAAAATAAGATTTGGTACCTGGGGGAGAAGTGATCGGAAAATCACCAGGCTGTATGAAAAGGATAAAGCCCGGTGGAGCGAGGACCAGGTCCATGAATCTTTGGTAATAAATACAATGAAGACCAGGCAGATACCCGGTGCGCTGCACCATCTTACCGCCGGCAGCCTGGAACAAGTTATGTATAAGAATAAAAAATATGCTTTATATTTTTCTGAGCAAATGAGGCATCTGGAAAAGCAGTATCCCATTTGGAAAAAATACACTTCTGCATTTTTTGCTTTTATAAAATCTTATATATGGAGATTGGGATTCCTGGATGGGCGCGTAGGATGGCAGTTAGCCATGGCTATAGCAAAGTACAGCTATTGGAAATATGATTGGGTCCGGCATCCTCCCGGTCCGTTCCACTCATCCTGATCAAACTCCAGATATCAATGATGCTGCATAGTGATTCAGTTCTTCCTGTACGCCCAATACTGCTGATAGCTTAATCATTACCCGTTCCACCAGGGCATCGGGACAGCTGGCCCCGGAGGTAATCAATATTCTGATCTGTTCTTTTTGAGGCAGGAAATCTTTTGTTTCGATCTCTTGATGCTCGTGAAAATTGAAATGCCGGATGGTAGTGTGGTCCATGATACAATCTTCATGGTTGATAAAGTAAGTGGGTAGGTGTTCTTCGCTCAGCTCCACCAGATGAGATGTATTACTGCTATTATATCCGCCAATGACGATAGAGAGATCTGCTTCATTTTCTAACATGGCCTGAACAGCAGTCTGGTTATCATTCGTGGCGTAACACAGGGTATCTCTTGTATCAGCAAAGTGAAATTTCAGATTTTGCTCATCCAATTGGTATTTTTCCCTGATGACTTCCTTCAAATAATTGGAAATTTCCTGTGTATCACTTGCCAGCATGGTTGTTTGGTTCACGACGCCTATTTTCTTCATATCCTTTTCGATATCGAATCCATTGCTGTACTGACCTGCGAATGTTTCATAGAATTCATCAGCCGGTCTTTCTCCTTTGATAAAGGATGCCAAAATTTTAGTTTGTTCCAGGTCTTTCACCACGACAGTCGGCGTATGAGACTGAGCATGTGAAAATGTGGCCCTGGTCTCCTCGTGATTAGGCTTACCGTGCACGACCAGTCCGTAGCCGTCATTACCTATTTTTTTCTGACCTGTTCCATACTTTTTCTACAAAAGGACAGGTGGTATTGTATTTTTTAGGTTCAATATTTTTATCTTTCAGTATAGACTCAATCTCCAATGTCGTACCAAATGCAGGGATAATAACGATATCGTTTTCTGTAATATCCTCCCAGGGAACGAGTTGCTTCCCTTTCGTGTCCATAATGAAATTAACTCCTTCTGAGATGAGATCCGCATTGACCTGGGGATTATGGATCATCTCGCTCAATAAGAAAATCCGCTTGTCCGGATTTTCCTTGACAGCACGAAAAGCGATCTCTATCGCATTCTCTACGCCATAGCAGAAACCAAAATGACGGCTCAATAAGAATGTCACCCTGTTTCCCAGATTAACGACAGAAGGGGCGAAGTCTTTCTTTAGCTTATCCAGTTGTTTTCTTTGCTGCTTGATCGCACTGATTATCGGACTGCGATAATGAATCGGAACTTCAAATGATTTCATGACTTTACAAAGTTACAATAAAGCATAGAAACCACGCATCAGCACCCTGGGAACAAAACAGGCCAATCGGCCTGAGATATAGACCAACAAAGGGTTTTGGAAGAAAAAAGATATTCTGTATTTGTGTATAAAAAAATGTGCAGATTATTTGGAACTTATAAAAAGACAAGTATATTTGCGTATCTATTAAAAAATATTTTTATTTAATTCATTAAAAAATCAACTGTATGAACAAAGCAGAACTCATTGATCAACTGGCTAAAGATGCAGATATTACTAAAACACAGGCCAATGCTGCTATTGACAGCTTCACAAGTACAGTAATCGGCGCACTGAAAAAAGGTGACCGTGTTACTTTAGTAGGTTTCGGAACATTCTCAGTTTCTGAAAGATCAGCTCGCAGTGGTCGTAACCCTAAGACTGGTGCTGTGATCAAAATCAAAGCTAAAAAAGTTCCTAAATTTAAGGCAGGTAAAGAATTCGCTACAAGAATCGCTAGCGGTAGAAAATAATGTTTGATGGATACCGGATTTGCGGAAAACCTATATAAGTTTTCCGCATTTTTTTTTAATATTGCATTTAATTTATACAAACTTTCAAAATTCAATTCATTATGGGAAGAGGTGATAAGAAATCTAAAAAAGGTAAGATCTCTATAGGCAGCTATGGTGTAGCCAGAAAGAAAGCAGAGAATAAGAGGATCGGTGGTAAGGCTGAACAGGCAACCGCTGAAGAGCCTGTAAAGAAGCCAGCTGCGAAAAAAGCAAAGGCTGCTAAGAAGACTGAAGAATAAAAAAAGCGGAGTAAACTCCGCTTTTTTTATTACCTTTTATCAAGGTGTTGCATCATCTGTAGAACGGTTTCCTGTTAAAGAGGATCCTTCAGCAACCATCTCCCCTGCTCAAACCGGGGAATATTAGAATATCAGGTATTCCCTGACTTTCTCCAGACAAAAGAACTTATATTTGTGGAATTTTCGGAAATATGGAGATCATAGCTTTAGATGGCCTTAAGGAGATATTAGCACAACCTCAAAAGATATTCATTACTACCCATACCAAACCTGATGGTGATGCCATAGGGTCATCATTGGCATTGTATCACTACCTGGTACAATGCGGGCATAACGTGAAAGTCGTGGTGCCTACAGCCATCCCGGACTTCCTGGAATGGCTTCCCGGTGCCGGGGAGATCATATCATTTGACCGGAATAAGGAGCAGGGGGTACAGGTCTTGGAACAGGCTGATTTAATGTTTTGCCTGGATTTCAATAAGTATGAACGGACCCAGGATATCCTGCCTTATTTAAGCAATGCCAGGCAGCCTAAGGTGCTGATCGACCACCACCTGTTCCCTGATCTGGAAAAATTCAATTACCTCTATTCAGCACCGGAGAAAAGTAGTACGGCGGAGATGATATATGATTTTATTCAGATGATGGGTGCAGGGGAGAAAATTAACCTGCCGGTGATGCAAGCTATATATACCGGGATGCTGACAGATACGGGAAGTTTCCGGTTTCCTGCTACCGGAGCATCGGTACATCAGATCATCGCCGATTTTAAGATGCGTGGATTCGAACATGCTGAGATTCATGAGTTGATTTTTGATACCTGGAGTGAAAACAGGATGCGGTTGATGGGGTATTTATTTTATGAGAAGCTAAGCGTCGATCACGATAATGGATTTGGATATATCCATATCACCAAAGAAGAACTGGAGCGGTTCGCAGCCGGTCCCAATGATACCGAAGGGATGGTCAATATGATCACCAGTATCCGTCTTATAAAAGTAGGGGTACTCATTACAGAAAGAAATGATGCGCTTAAGCTTTCATTTAGGAGCAAAGGCAGCATTGATGTCAACTTATTTGCAAAATCCCATTTCAACGGGGGAGGGCACTTCAATGCCTCGGGCGGAACATCTCATCTCTCCTGGCCGGAAACCGAGCAAATTCTATTGGATAAACTACCTAAGTTTATTCATTCATCTTTAAACCTATCTTAAGCATTAAAGTCTAACCAGATTATGAAAAAAAGATTCCTAGTCATTATAAGTGCCGTTCTGGCATTAAGCGGACAAGCTGTGGCACAGCCCAAAAGCATCAAGCCGGTTAAGTCCGTAAATGCGGATAAATCCAATCCGAAGCTGAATGCCACTGTACTCAAGCAAAACCAAAAAAAACCAGATGAGCACCGAAAAGCCTCCGGTTGTCCATAATGAGATCATAACGTCGGATAATATCCAGGGGTTTCTGGAGACAGAAAACGGGTTACTGTATCGTTTCGAAAGAAAGGGAAACAGCCAGCAAGCAGCTAAGGAAAATGACCTCGCATTGTTGCATGTCCAGTTCTATATGGGTGATAGTCTCATATTTGATACAAAGAAAATCAATGGTAATCAACCGGTACCTGAGCATATCAAAGCGCCTGTTCACCGGGGAGATGTAAAGGAAGGGATCATGATGATGAAACCGGGTGACGTGGCCATATTTAAGACCACACTTGAGGAATTTGCAGCACAAAATAAAAATCCTATACCTCCTTATGTGAAAAATGGGAAATATGCAACTTGGAAGATTGAGATGACGGATATTAAAAACCAAGGAAGAAATAAAGGCTGAAGAGGAAAAAACTGATCCTTCAGGAAGAAGAAGAAATAAAGGCCTACCTGAGCAAAAATAAGCTGAAAGGGGAACGCCTTCCAAGCGGTGTTTATATCGTGACTCACCAGGAAGGAACGGGACCGAATCCAAAGGCTGGTCAGAAGGTATCGGTCAATTATACAGGCAAATTGATGGATGGAAAAGTATTTGATTCTAATATAGATCCCAAATTCAATCATGTGACGCCATTTGAATTTAAGGTAGGTAATGGAAAAGTGATCAAAGGCTGGGATGCCGGTTTCCTCAGTATGCAAAAGGGCCAGAAAGCGACATTATATATCCCTTCTTCCCTGGCATATGGAAAGAACAGCCCCACACCTGCCATTCCGGCCAATAGTATCCTGGTATTCGATGTGGAGTTACTGGATATTATAGAATAAGAAAAGGATACATTATTTTTGGACCTGTAATCATCCCGGAAGGTTACAGGTCTTTTTTATCCTTATAAATAACGATATTGATACTTCGATCATGAAACCCATCAGCTATTTTTTGGTCCCAGGTGAACAGGTGGTCTTTACTGATCTCTGTGATATTTGTCATTTCTTCATGCACATCGGAGCAGGCAGGACCAGAGGAATCTATGTCTCTAAACCAGGATAGCCTGGCTATTATATCGGTATTGGACGAATTGAATCAGGCGGCAGCTGAAGCCGATTTTAACAGATATTTTGATTTGTACCGGGAGGATGCGGTTTTTACCGGAACCGAAGCAGGTGAGCGATGGCATAAAAACCAATTTATGGATTATGCCCGCCCGTACTTTGAAAAAGGAAAAGCATGGAACTTCCGGTCCATAGACCGCCATATTTATATCCATACCCGCCAGGATATTGCCTGGTTTGATGAACTGCTGCTGACACAGATGAAACTCTGCAGAGGATCAGGAGTTACTGGTAAAAGAAAATGACAGATGGAAGATACAGCAATACATTCTTTCCATTACTGTGCCGAACGATGTATTAGACCAGGTGATTCCTATCAAAGCAAATGCAGAGGACAGTTTTGCCGAAAAGATACTGAAGCGGTAAAGAAATCAGGTTTTCGTAAATGTCTTAAAAATTTCCATGGGCTATTTGCTGGTCATGGATATAGGATGTAAATTCGATCATGGAGATACCATTGAATTCGCTGATGATCCTGATGTGTGTGGACACTTCTTCCTCCAGCTCCGGCAGGCGAAGAAAGGTTGTTTTTTTGATCTCCGCCAGGTAACCCACCGGTGGCTGCCTATCATCAAGATAGTATTCATATCCTTTGTGGAGTGCCGCTGTTTGGGCAATATGTTCCATCAATCCGTAACTATCCATCATTCCTCCATCCGTAACAAAAATATTACCGGCCTGTATCTCCCATTGTGAAGTAGCACTATCGGGAGTAAACTGAATAAGGCAGTCTACCATAAGAAACGGGTGATCATGCGGAATTAAGGAACGTACAAAATTCTGTATCAAATATGGGGCACTGGATCTTCAAAACAATAATTTAAATAATTATAAATCAGGGTGTTATTATTTCCAAAATTGAAAAAAGTTTAAACCACTGGTAAGGATATCTTTTCATCATGGAAGATACGCTTTCTGTATATTTTTTCCAATAATGCCTGAGGGTCTCTGCTTCCGACCTGTCCCGCCAGCCTGGCATAGAAATGATAATGAAGGCCTTTTTCTTTCATTACATATACGAAGACGATAGGGACTTTCATCTTGGATGCGATGAGGAAGGGGCCGGAAGGAAATAATGCAGGAGCACCTAAAAGTTCTGCTTCCAGGCATTTATTACCTTCGAAGTACCTGTCGCCGGTCAGGCAGATGAGTTCGTTTTTTAATAAAGCACTATTGATCTCAAATATATGACTCAGGTTTTCCCTGATGATAATATAATTCGTGGATGCAGGCCGGGTCACACTTTCCAGATAATTCTTGATAGCGGAATGCTCTAAATCCGACGTTACCAGATTGATCTTACAGTGAAGATCTATGGCATCCAGGAACCTGTCAGCTACTTCGAAATTACCTAAATGTGCAGAAATGAGGATCCCCCCTTTCTGATCCGAAAATACCTGTTTTAAAATGTTCGATACCGTCAAATTCGAATGTATAGCGGTCCAAAAGACCTGCACGTATCGCTACCTTATCGATCAGTACCTGCCCGAATACGAAGTAATGCCGATATATGCTTCCTATGGATTTGAGCAAAGAGTAACCCTGCCGGTGACGAAAATAATAAAATGATGACCTATTGCTCTTCCAGGCAGTAAGGAAATAGTAAAGGGCCACAAAGACCAGCAACCCGTAAGCAATCCGGATACCCGATTTTTTAATAAAAAATACAAAGATTCTATATCCCAGCAGATTTCCTTTGGATTGTCCATCCCATTGAGCCATAGTGGAAATTTATGCTCTTTTTTGTTCGATAAGTTGGTAGAAATCTTGGAAAGTATCGATATTGCTAAAGTCCGCTTCTGTCAGTTTGACACCAAAATTAGATTCAATGATCACGACCAGGTCCACATAATCCAGGCTGTCCAGTTCCAGCGTGTTTTTCATATTTTTTTTCTGGTGAAATGATATCTTCTTCTATTTCAAACTCTTCTACTAATATCTGGTTTATTTTATCTGCAATCACTTTGATCTGTTTTCTTAAGATGGAATATTTTTAATCACAATGGCGGAGTTGGTGCCTCCGAAGCCAAAAGAATTCGACAAAAATACTTCAAATTTTCTATAAATTGTGTCCTTCACAATATTCAATCCCCGGGAAGATTCATCAGGTGTATCAAAGTTAATATTGGGTGCTATAAACCCGTTTTTTCATCATCAGGATAGAATAAATGACCTCTGATGCCCCGGCCATCCAGCATTCATGGCCGGTCATAGATTTGGTAGAACTGATGTATGGATGATGCGCTCCAAAAAACTTCCTGTATCGCTTTTGCTTCATTGGCATCTCCTACCGGAGTGGAGGTAGCATGGGCATTGATATATGCAATATCCTTAGGATCAAGACCGGCTTGCATTAAGGCCCTGCGCATTGCCAACGCCGGTCCGTCCACATTGGGCGTTGAGATATGTCCGCCGTTAGAGGAAAATCCATATCCTTTTACTTCTGCTATGATGTCAGCACCCCGGGCTGTGGCTGATTCGTAACTCTCTAATACTAATGCTGCACCGCCACCGCTTGGCACCAATCCTGTACGGCCGGCATCAAAAGGCCGGCAGGCCCTGGCCGGATCTCCATTGTCCGGTGCGAATACACCAAGACCATCGAAACTTGCCATCCCATATTTATTGATCTCCTGGGCTCCTCCGCAGACGATCATGTCCTGCATGCCATTTTGAATCAGCAGAAATCCGAGACCTATGGCATGTGAGCCACTGGCACAGGCTGCACTGATGGTCATATTTACACCTTTCAATTCGAAAATAGTGGCGAGGTTCATGGTGACAGTGGAATTCATAGATTTGAATATCGCACCGCTACCTATTAAGGCCGTATCTTTTTTCTCCCTGACCAGGTCGGTAGATTCGATGACTCCCCTGGATACAGAATCATTGCCAAACAGTATCCCTACTTCATTTTCCTGGAAATAGGACTGGTCAATCCCAGCCTGCTCCACAGCCTGAATGAAAGCCATATAAGCATATTCTGTCT
Organism: Taibaiella sp.; assembly: GCA_019739295.1. Next base: position 36,114 of record JAHHDV010000025.1, on the reverse strand, counting down.
CTTCCCCTATACTGATCCTTTGCCTCCGGGAAAGAAGGTTTTTAATATCGGGTTTGGGTACGGTACCGGTTAATGCTGATTGAAAACCGAATGCTTTCCTTTCTTCATCGAAACTGATCCCCGAAGTACCGTTCTTCAATGACTGCGTGACTTCTTCAAGGCCTGTTCCAATACAGGAATAGATCCCCATCCCTGTGATAACAACTCTTCTGTTCATAAATTAAAGATATGATTAAGAATATAGTCCTCCGTTAATATTGATCACTTCTCCATTAATATAGGAAGCTTTGGGAGAAGCCAGGAAGGATACGAGATCAGCCACTTCTTCGGCTTCTCCAAACCTATTGGCCGGGATGTTCTTCTTTAATTCTTTTTCGTCAAGCGATGCCGTCATGTCGGTCCTGATGTATCCCGGAGCAACGGCATTGACCGTAATATTTCTTTTGGCTACTTCCTGGGCAAGCGCTTTGGTAGCTCCTACAAGGGCAGCTTTGGCAGCAGAGTAATTGACCTGCCCGGCAGTACCTTTTACACCGGATATGGAGACCATGTTGATGATACGGCCATATTTCCGGTGCAGCATTTTCTGCATAAAGAAACTGGTAATATTATAGAACCCGTTGAGACTGGTCCGGATGACCTGGTCCCAGTCTGCAGGCTCCATCCACATAAACAATCCGTCTCTGGTGATACCGGCATTGTTGACAATAACCTCCACCTGCAGATCAGGATGTGTATCCTGCCATTGATTGAGCGCCTGATGTGTCTCCTGCCGGTTGCCTACATCAAACCGGATCAGTTCTGCACTGCCCCCGTTTCCTTCTATATCGGCAAGCGTAGCTAAAGCCGCTTCCTGATTAGACTGATAGTTGATTAAAATATGGTAATTCAGATCCCTGGCTAATTGAATACTCACAGCTCTGCCTATTCCTCTGGAACCACCTGTGATTAAGGCGCATTTCATCATCCGGATATTTTTTAAGGTTGAAACCTAAGGTTTTTAAATAATTCTTTTATTGCTTTCAGATAAGGAAATAATGCGACGTCTTCAACCGATTCCGGTATTCGTTGCCGTATAGAATGATAATAAGCAAGTGTCCTGGAAGAGATCTTGTCCTGGATAGCCAAGATGTCAACAGCCTGAATGATGGTGATCCATTCAATGGTCAATACGTCAAATGCATTGTCGATCACTCTGGAAGTGAGCAATGCAGCATTGGTCCCCATACTCACTACATCCTGGTTGTCATTATTATTCGGGATGGAGTGGATGTACATGGATTGGGACAATGTCTGGCTTTCGGCTGTGGTCGAGGTAGCGGTAAACTGTGCCCCCTGCATGCCGAAGTTCAATCCCGGCCTTCCCCTGTTTACAAATGGCGGAAGCACATCATTAATCTTATGATTCAATAAATAATTAAGTTGCCGTTCTGCCAGTATGGTCAGTTTAGTCACCACAAGTTTCAGCTTGTCCATTTCCAGCGAGATGAAATCGCCATGAAAATTTCCACCGTGGAATACCTGTTGGTGGTTCACGTCTACAATAGGATTATCATTTGCTGAGTTGATCTCCTGCTCCAAGGTTCTTTCTACTCCCCTGATCGTTTCCAGCACAGGCCCCAATATCTGGGGTACACACCTGACAGAATAATATTCCTGGACCTTGTCTTTAAAAACTTCTTCTTCCTGGGTTTTGTACAGATGATCATCTCTTTTCCTGATACGCCGGCTGTCGCTCAGGTGCCGGCGCATCATTTCTGCTACATCCTGCTGCGCAGGATGTAACTTGGCGGCATTTAATTCCTGGGAGAAATGATCGTCATAGGCCGCTACTATTTCATTTATGGCACAAGATGCAGCTATCGATAATTCCAGTAATCTTCCTGCTTCCATGCTGTTCACGATACCGATCCCCGACATTACAGAAGTGCCGTTCATCAATGCCAGTCCTTCTCTCAGGTGGATCTCAACAGGTCGTAACCCTTCTTCAGCGAAAACCTCTTGTGTAGGACGTACCTTTCCCTGATATAAGACCTCGCCTTCGCCAATCAGCGTCAACGCCAGGTGTGCCAGCTGAACCAGGTCTCCGCTGGCCCCTACACCTCCATGCTGGTAAATGACGGGTAGCATATTGCGGTTGATGAACTCCTTCATCAGGTATAATACAGAGATATGTACACCTGAGTACCCCTGGCTCAGACTTTGTATCCTGGCCAGAACAGCGGCTTTGATGTGTAACGGTTCCAGCGGAGTACCCATTCCCGTACAATGGGAACGTATCAGGTTATACTGTAATGCATTAAGGTCTTTTTCCGGAATCTTATATTGAGCCATGGGACCAAATCCGGTATTCACACCATATATGACTTTATCAATAGCAAAAGCTTTAAGAAACTGAAAGCTCTCTTCCACTTTGTCAGGTATGGTGTCACTAAACGTTATCGGCTCTTCAGAAACTAAAATTTCTTTAAAAGAGGATAAAGAAAGATAAGGGTGTATCGTTAACATTCTTAGAATGCTGAAAATTTATTTGAAAGCTGCAAAGTTACATTTTTATTGTTTATATTATTTATACATTTGATGCCGTAATTAGCTTTATCCTTTTTAAAAATTAATCAATACTTTATGAATACTACGGAAGAATATGATATTCTGATCATAGGCGCAGGACCTTCAGGATGCGTGGCTGCAGGATATTTGCAGCAGCAAGGCGCCCGTATTTTAGTAGTAGAGAGATCAACATTTCCCAGGATAGTGGTAGGGGAGAGCCTGATCCCCAGGGTTATGGACCACTTTGATGAAGCCGGGTTGCTTCCGGCCCTGCAAGAAAAAGGTTTTGAGGTAAAACCGGGAGCAAGGTTTATCAGGGGAGCACAATCCTGTATTTTTGATTTTTCGGACAAATACGGGCAAGGATGGGATTATACTTGGCAGGTTCCCCGTGCAGATTTTGACCTGGCAATGGTCGAAGAAATCCAGAAAAAAGGTGTACCCGTCTGGTTCGAATCAGCGGTTACGGATGTAAAGTTCGAGGGTAGTGATTCCTATACCACCATTCAAATGAAGGATGGTACAGAAAGACAGGTTCATGCCAGGTTCCTGATTGATTGCAGTGGATACGGCAGGGTTCTTCCCCGATTGCTTCATCTGGATGCACCTTCTAAGCTGAGTCCGCATTCAGCTATTTTTTCTCATGTTGCAGATACTACACGTGCAGCAGGCCAGGAAGGTACGCTGATCTCTTTTGATGTGCTGGATACAGAAGTCTGGTTATGGGTAATTCCATTTTCAAATGGTCATACCAGCCTGGGGATTGTAGCCAATACTGCATTCATAGAATCGCTGGACGAAAACCAGGACAATGCAGCCGCATTGCGAAAGGCGATCCTGAGTTCAGATTATTACAAGGAGCGGTACGGTGATCTGCCATTTCTATTCGAGCCGATCCGGTTGAGTAATTATTCCACGAATGTGTCCAGAATGTATGGTCCCGGGTTTGCACTGACGGGGAATAGTGCAGAGTTTTTAGATCCGGTATTCAGCTCAGGTGTTTGCTTCGCTACAGAGTCCGGGATTCTTTCCGCCAAGCTGGCCTGGAGGCAAATCAAGGGTGAACCTATAGATTGGGAAAAGGATTACGCCGAATATATGAGAAGGGGCGTGGATGTATTCTCTACTTATGTCAGAGAGTGGTATACGGGAAATCTACAGACATTATTTTTCCATAAACCGGAGAATCCAGATGTGAAGCGAAAGGTCTGTGCCGTCCTGGCAGGGTATGTATGGGACGAAACGAATCCTTTTGTCAAAAAGCATACCAATATCGTTCGGAATCTTGCCTATATGATCGAAAGCGGGCAGGGAATGCCATCATGAAAAAGGGCCTTGGTTCTTGTAATCAAGGCCCTTTCTTTAGCTACATGACTTATGCATGAGGAGCCATGCCGGCAGGGTCTATCTGGATACCGAGACCACTGGCTATAGCCATTCCCAATCCGATATCAGCCCTGAAGAAGTGACATAACTGGCGATTCACGATCTCGTCTTTTTTGGGTCCTTCAATACCTTGCATAGCACCCGTTATGTTGCTGATGAGGTTCTTCTTGTCTTGTTCACTGAGCACTTCTCTATAGAAGATTCCCGGCTGGGAGTAATGATCATCTTCCCCGGGGGCATTCCTGTCATACCAGTCTGCAATCTGGTTATCCAGTACCCAGGCAGGTTGCTTATAGGCTTCATCTTTTTCTATATCATCAAAACTATTCGGGGCATAATTAGGCATTTTCCCTCCATTGCCATCCATTCTCATCATTCCGTCTCTTTCGTAATTGTGCACCGCAAACGGGCATTTATTGACAGGGATTTGCTCATAATTCACGCCTAACCTGTACCTGTGCGCATCCGGGTAGGAAAGAATCCTGCCTTGAAGCATTTTGTCCGGGGAATAACTAATGCCATCTATAACGTGTGCAGGGGCAAATGCTGCCTGCTCTACCTCTGCAAAATAGTTTTGAGGATTTTCATTCAGTTCTATCATACCCACATCGATGAGTGGAAACTCTTTTTGAGACCATGTTTTGGTCAGGTCGAAAGGATTAAATTTGTAATTCCTGGCCTGATCCTCCGTCATTACCTGGATCTTCATATCCCATTGAGGATATTCTTCCCGATCAATGGCTTCCAGGAGATCCCGTTGGGCATAATCAGGATCCTGTCCCTTCATCTTTACGGCTTCACCATCAGTGAAATTCTTAATGCCTTGTCTGGTTTTGAAGTGGAACTTTACATAGACCCTTTCATCCTTGTCATTGAGCATACTGAATGTATGCGAACCGAATCCATGCATATGCCTGTATCCCATGGGAGTCCCTCTGTCGGACATTAAGAACATCACCTGGTGCAGACTTTCCGGGTTCAAACTCCAGAAGTCCCACATCATGGTCGGACTTTTGCAGTTGGTATACGGATCTCTTTTCTGAGTATGAATAAAGTCTGAAAATTTCTTCGGATCTTTAATGAAAAATATAGGCGTGTTATTACCTACCAAATCCCAGTTGCCATCTTCTGTATAGAATTTGATAGCAAATCCCCTCGGGTCCCTTTCTGTATCTGCACTACCTTTTTCTCCACCTACAGTCGAGAATCTGATGAAGAGTCTTGTTTTCTTTCCGACCTGGTTGAAAATTTTCACTTTCGTGTATTTAGAAATATCGTGGGTGACGGTAAGTGTGCCGTAAGCCCCGGAACCTTTGGCATGAACTACACGTTCGGGAATCCTTTCTCTGTTGAAATGTGCCATTTTCTCATGGAGGATAAAGTCCTGAAGCAGTAAAGGACCCCGGGGTCCGGCGCTCATGGTGTCCTCATAATAATAATAGGGTATCCCTGACGCTGTGGTCAATTTCTTTTTTTCGCTCATACAAGTAATATTTTAGAAGGTGATGAATATGCAAACAGCAGTTGCATAACTATTTGTATAACAAAATATCATATTTTCCTTCTGTTTTTCAAACTTAAAAACTGAATATAGTATAGATTATTTCTATTTAAAATGGTAAAAAATATTGATATAATCAATAGAATGAATGGTGTTCTATGAATTCATCGCCATTTTAAATCGGTCCGGATTTGAATGGTGATTTTCCACATTTTTTTAAATTTATAATTGATGCAAACTGCGACATTCCCAGAAGCATTATATTTGAAACCTTAATCAATTTCTATTCATTCTTTAATTTCATGAGAGAGTTCAGACATTATTTTTCAGACATACATTTCTCTGATTATCATCGGACTGCATATTTACCCACACAGATAGGTTCGCGAATCAAAGCAGTCAATTGGGAGCATGATACCTGGGACGAAACCGATGTCGTTATCCTTGGGTGCGGTGAGCAAAGGGGAGCCGGACAGAGGGCGACATCATTCGCGCCTGATGCGATCCGTCAGCAATTGTATCCATTGCACTACTGGCATGACCAGGTCCGGATAGCCGATGCCGGCAATCTTTTACTGGGGGAGTCCATTGAAGATTCTTACAGCTCTTTATCTACAGTCATGCAGGAATTACTTAAAGAAGGAAAAAAAATAATCATACTGGGAGGAAGTCATGACCTGACACTGGCCCAGTACCGCGCTTATCAGGGATTAAAACAACTGGTAGATGTGGCAGTTATAGATTCGCTGATTGATTTGAAGGAGGAGGAAGAAGTAACAGACCAGGGCTTCCTTATGGAGATGCTTACCGGCAGGAGCAATTTTATCCGGCATTTTACCCATATCGGATTCCAGTCTTATCTGGTGGACCCGACTATCTTACAGACATTGGACAGGCTTCGGTTCGATTGTATCAGGCTGGGTCTTGTTAAAGAGAAGATTGAACTGGTGGAGCCGGATCTCAGATCTGTCCATATGCTCTCTATAGATATGATGGCTATGAAATATGCAGATGCGCCTTACCTGAGAAACGGTTCTCCCAATGGTTTGCTCAACAATGAATTGTGTGAACTTACCAAATTTGCTGCAATGAATGATGATCTGAATTCTATAGGCTTCTATGGTTATCTCCCTGAAAATGATCAGGATGATATCGGTGCGAAAGCTATAGCGCAAAGTATCTGGTATCTCCTGGACGGCTGGTATGCACAATCGATGGAAGCAGATATGAATGACGAAGCAGCATACGAAGTTCATCATGTCATTTTTGCCGAGACACAAACCGTATTCAAGAAAAGTAAACGTACGGGAAGATGGTGGATGCAAATGCCTTCTGGGAATTTTATACCCTGCTCCTATGAAGACTATGTAGCTGCAGCTTCTGACGATCTCCCGGAGCGATGGTTACGAAATAATGAAAGAATTATATAAACATTTGGATATATGACAGAGTTTGACTTCCTTGCATAGGAAAAGACAGCTATTTTATTTTTCATTATTTTTTCAAAACAAATCTGATTATGTTAAAAATAGGAGACGAGTTCAAACATGAATTCAGTTATACCCAGCAGGATGTCAATGATTATGCACGTGTCAGCGGAGATACGAACCCGCTTCATATAGATGAAGAAGCAGGGAAGCAAAGTATGTTCGGACGTTGTATTATCCATGGTTTTCTGGGTGCAAGTGTGTTTACCAAAATATTTGGTGCCTTGTGGTATAATGACGGACATGTATACCTGACCCAGTCCATGAAATGGCTGAAACCCATGTTTGTAGATACACAATATGAAGCTACGGTTCGTGTAGCTGAGGTTTTTTCCGGAGAAGAACCGCATTCGTTATGAGTGCGAGGTGAAAGACATCGCTACAGGTGACATGACAATTGCGGGAGAAGCGACATTGATGAATAAAAAGCAGTATATCTGGTAAGCGTATATTTAAATTTTTCACCAGGAACAGCTGTATTTTCCGGTATACAGCTGTTTTTGTTTTTAGATTTTTCAAATAGCTTTTATGAATTGTACTATTTTAAAATAATTAGTGAATAATAAGATTTATACTTTGACAACTCAATGAAGTAAAGTAATTTAGCGGATTATTTTAATGAACATAAAATTTTTCAATATTTATCCGGCATGATAGAAATCAAAGTACCACCAGTAGGAGAATCGATCAATGAAGTAACACTTGTATCCTGGCTCAAAAAGGACGGGGACTGGGTTGAAAGAGATGAAGTCCTGTGCGAGCTGGAGTCTGAGAAGGCGACCTTTGAGTTGAATGCAGAGCAAGCGGGAATATTAAAAATTGTGGCGCAGGAAGGCCAGGATTTAAGCATAGGTGATGTGGCCTGCCAGATAGATGAGACGGCTGAAAGACCTGCCGGTACTGCTGAATCAGGTACAGCACCGGAACAAAAAGTTACAGAGCCGGCTGCAACTCCTTCAACTGCAGCCGTTCCGGCCCAGACAGAGGCGAAGACAGCTCAGCAGCCGCCTGCTGCTACCCCTGCAGATATAAAGGCTACCCCGGTGGCAGCAGCTATTATGCAGGACAAAAAAGTAAATGCTGCTACGGTAAAAGGTACCGGGACGAATGGAAGAATATTCAAAAACGATGTCCTCCTGGCATTATCCCATCCACAGGCCTCAAATGGTCAGGCTGCATTCTCCCGCAATGAAGAATCTAAGAAGATGAGTAACCTTCGTAAGACGATTTCACGCCGCCTGGTGGAAGCAAAGAATACAACCGCTATGCTGACTACTTTTAACGAAGTAGATATGACCCATATCATGGAGATCCGCTCTCAATATAAAGACAAGTTCAAAGAGGCCCATAATGTCGGGCTTGGATTTATGTCTTTCTTCGCCAGAGCGTGTTGTATCGCATTACAGGAATGGCCGGCTGTCAATTCTTATATCAATGAGGACCATATCGTATCTCATGAATATGTAGATATTTCGATCGCTGTGTCAGCACCTAAGGGTCTGGTAGTTCCGGTGATTAGAAATGCGGAAAGTTTGAGTATGGCGGGATTGGAACAAGCCGTAGTTGACCTGGCGACCAAAGCAAGAAATAATGCACTTACCATCGAAGAAATGACCGGAGGTACATTTACCATTACCAATGGTGGTGTATTCGGATCATTGATGAGTACTCCTATTATCAATATTCCTCAATCTGCGATCTTAGGAATGCATAAGATCCAGGAAAGGCCGATGGTTGTAGACGGGGAAATCAAGATCAGGCCTATGATGTACCTGGCCTTAAGTTATGACCACAGGATCATTGATGGAAGAGAATCCGTAGGCTTTTTGGTAAGGGTAAAAGAATTACTTGAAAATCCGGAACAATTGATCATCGGTAGAGATCCATTGCAGGTATTGCTGGATCTGTAAACTATATGGAATCATTACAGTATAGCCGAATCATCCCCAGTTCGGCTATTTTTTTAAAAAAGAAATTGATCATGAAGCGTGTTAAGCGTATCCTGGGAATATTCATCTTATTACTTCATCTCAGTAATGCAAATGGCCAAAGCAGCCCGGGAAACTGGTGGATATATTTCGGGAATAATAAAGTCAGCAAGAGCCTGAACTGGCATAACGAAGTACAGTATCGCAATTATAATTTTATCGGAGATCTGGAACAGCTCATGTTAAGAACCGGCTTAGGTTATGACCTCACACCTCATAACAACAATCTTCTCCTGGGTTATGGATACATTATTTCTGAACCGTATGATGCATCGGGTCATAAGAGCAGGAATACAGAGCATAGGATATTCGGGCAGTTCATTACCAAGCAAAATATTCTTCGTACTTACTTACAACACAGGTATAGATTGGAATATAGAATTCCAGGAAGCAATCAGTCAACTATGAGAGCGAGGTATTTTCTTTCTGCCAATATCCCTTTGAATTACCGGGAGATGAAGCCGAATGCGGTTTACCTATCTTTCTACAATGAGATTTTTATCAATTTGCAGGCAGGTTATTACGACCGGAACAGGGTGTATGCAGCCTTAGGTTACCAGATTAATAAAGATCTCAAAGCGGAAGTCGGATATATGAGCCAGATTCTTCCTCATACTTCTTCACATCAATTGCAGCTTGTTTTCTTCAATAATATTTCTTTTGAGAAAGAAGGATAAAGGAAATAACGGGAATGCCACCATTTTTTTCCGGTTATTTTCACAAAATAGGCTTAACCCGTTATGCGGATTCTTTCAGTTTTTTAAGGCTGTCTTTTTTTACAAACATATATAAATAGATAACCCGTGAATACCGCATAATCCAGGGCATCAGTATGAGTAACAAAGCAATATTGACCCCGAGGTAATAAAACAGGCTGTTGTCAAAAACCGAAACCCCGAAAATAAAATAGAACCAAATGAAATTGATGATGGAAAGACCTACGCTTAATGCGTAGCTCACATATCCTGTCCCATAATAAAATCCGGGTTCAATTTCCATTTTTTGACCACAGGAACATTTTTTCAGGCATATCCTGGAGTTTCTTAAGAGGGAAAATACTTTTGTTGGTGAACATAGGCCCTTTCCTGCAATTAGGACAGCGCATCTTAAGTAAGGAAATGAAAGCATTTGACATAGAACCAAATTTTTCCTATTGTGGTTAAAATTTTTGCAAAGGTACTATTAATCTTTTGCTTCAGAAGTATCAATATTAGATGGAACAGCATCATTATTTTTGACATATTTCCGGGCTGGTTTGGATATCTTAGAATAAGAAAGTACCTATGCTGTAAAATCAATGTCATCAATGATCAAAGGATATATTAAGATACTGGAAGAAGGGAAATTTGTAGAAAAGATGATTGCGGCAAAAGAATTGAAGAAAATAGCAGAGAAAGACCCGGAATCCCTGATCCCTTATTATGCTGACCTCGTAGAAATCCTGAAGAACCCGGATGTGAAGGTATCCTGGGCAACGATGTTTTTGTTAAGTCCGATGGCTATATACCGGCCTCATATGGCCTATGAGCATTTAGGACTATTTGCAGCTCTTGCGGATGGTACCTCTGTAATCAGCAGAGATCACTATGTCAGGATACTGACAGTCCTGGCTGTACACGAAGAATATAAAGATGCCTGCCTGACCTTGCTGATTGATGAGGTGATGAAAGCACCGGTCAACCAACTGCCGAGTTATGCTACGAGTGCGGTCTCTGTAGCAGATCATACACATAAGGCACGGCTGGAGAAAGTGATTGCATCAAGATTGCCGGATACCATTGATTATCCCCCGAAAACTAAAAAACTGCAACAGGCACTCAGGAAACTCAGCCAGCAGAAATAGGTTATAAAAGCAAAAGAGGATAAACTGAATAGTTCATCCTCTTTATGTGCCCGAGACTGGATTCGAACCAGCACATCCTTACGAACGCTGCGACCTGAACACAGTGCGTCTACCAATTTCGCCACTCGGGCTGCTGATATCAGGACCGCGAAGATACAAAAAAATTTAATTACAAAAAGAGTTTTTTTTATAGAGATATTTGGGATTATGTCAGCAAAACAGGATGTTTTTTCAGGATCCGGATATATTGGGTTTTATCAAAAAAGATTTGTCTGAAAAATAAGCAAACCTGTCGTGTTGAACCAGACCGAAACACAGGTTGTGACCGTGCGTAATCACATTTCGACAGGCTCAATGTGACACAAAAGACCTCTTAGGCAGCGTCTCTGTCTTGTACCGTTCGGGTAACGGATCATTGCTTTTTTCTTTAGCTGATTATACTCTCCATTACAATAAGCTCAATTTTAAGTTTCTGTCAGATGATCCATAAGCACAGAATGGCAGTGAATATAGAGATTACTTCACCTTTTAATTTTATCCAACAGGAGGTATAAGGTAACCGGAAGGGGTAAAAAATACCAATAAAAAATCCGTCCGGATTTTACCCGCGGACGGATTTTTCTGTTGTACCATAAACCGGACTATTGTTTTACTACTTTTTGGTTTATAACATTTCCGGATTCATCTTTGACATGGATATGGTAGGTTCCTGAAGCGTATACAGACATATCTATCGTATATTCTGTAAGGTTCATTACTTCTTTTCTCATTAATACCTGCCCGCTATTGTTCATTACCGTAATCTGGTTTTTGCCTTCGGGCAGGTTATTGATAGTTGTTCTTCCTTTGGTCGGGTTAGGTACAATGAATATACCTAATAGGTTTTCAAAATATACCATCTGAACCGGACTGTATGTATGACTGCCATTATGATCCACCTGTTTCAATCTGTAAAAATTCGTTCCGGTATTGGGTTGGTGATCAACGAATGTATAAGTCAGTTGTTTGCTGCTGTTCCCCTCATCGGCCTTGGTAGCTGTCCAGCCGATATGATCCCATAAGCGGCTGTCTATACTGCGTTCTATCTCGAAGCCACGGTTATTGCTTTCTGAGAATGTAGACCATTCTAACAAAACTGACTGATTAACCTTGCTAATGCCAAAGTAGGCTAGGGATACAGGTAATGGACCGGAGAGCGTCATTGCATAATTCACAGGAACACTCGTACTGCCGGCTTTATCAGTGAGGGAATAAGTAAAGCCTAATTCATCTCCAAGGTCTCCACTGCCATTTGCTCCGTAGATGACCATTTTTGTAACGTCAAAGTCCGGAATATTTACAGAACCTCCCGTTACCTCTATCTCTACAGGGGTACCATCACCAAAATCATAATATACTTTGGTATTGGAATTGATCGAATGAATAGTGAATGTAGTGCCGGTGCCCGTATTACAATCAGAAGGGTCAGGACAATCCTCAGGATCTGAACCGGATAATGATCCTCCGGTAGGATAGCCGGTAAGATCCGGTGATGACAAAGGTATGGATTGATAATCAGAAACTACAGGAAAGCCTACAGGCGGAACATCACTGAAAGAGGAATGATCTACAGAAAACTCTTTTGGATCAGCAACCGGAGGGCGTTGAATACCGAAATTCACAGGATCAGTAGTTGTAGTCGTTGAGATAACACTTAAATCTCCGGCATTGATAACCCCGGTGGTATTAGCTGTATTGCCTGTTCCCGATCCCCTGTTTGTGCCTGTATATTCAAATTCCCCGCTGGCTTCATCAGAACCGGTAAGTAAATCTCCTTTATACCTGCTGCTCTGCGTTAATATTGCAGAATAATCTCCTGCAAGACTTAAGTCTCCATCACTGATCTCAAACTGGTAAGTACCATCGGCATTAACCTTAACAGAGGAGATAACGATACCATCGGGATCTACGAGATTTACCCACATATCATTATCAGTACCTGTCTCTGTACCATCAATTTCTGCATCACCATTTGCATCTATCCATATCTGCCCGGGTATAGTTATGATGACACTTGATTCTTCGACATTAAAGGTTTTGCTTACCGTAACCGAACCACAATCAGATGTTACAATTGTATATTCTACCCGTACCGTACCGGCTCCTGTAAAAGTCAATGTACTATCTGTTAAAGTTGCTGTCCCGGTACTTGTCGTTGAGATGGAATAAGTACCTCCTGAAGGATTACTTAATAAAGTTAAAGAATTTCCTACGTAGTAAGGACCTTCTACTGATGAATTCAATGTTGCGTCTACTACTACAGCGCCACATACTTCAACCGCGCTGGTTGCAAAATGGAAATGATCATCACATTCATCTACCGGATCATTATCACCCATACTACCGTTAACTCTGTGTCCTACATATCCAAAATTACTCTCGCATTCTCTCATTGCCATAAGGGTGTGTCCTCCGGTTTCTATAGCTATTATACCGGAATTATCATATCCTTCTGAAAACCCAACAGGCTCTCCCGGGTCTAAAGCGGATGTCGATGAGTAGCAGTCTGCCATGCCCCTGCCTAAATTTGATTTATCCTCTTCTCCCCAGTTAAGTATTTTTTTATCTTCATTAATCACACTTACATTGCTATATATACCATCATGCTCCTGGGGAGAAATCCATTTGATATCATTCATTACAGGGCCGGAAGCAGAAGTATACCTCGGCTGTACCCATGTCTGCCTATTAGCCGTAGTCCAGTCTCCTAATTGCCTCACATCATTATCACCCAGTGTATATAGATTACCATCTTCATATAACAGGCAATAGGCGGTACCCGAACCTCCCGTCATTCCCACCATTTTGACAGAGCCGGTAGCATCAGCCGGAAGGGCCATTTGTTCGGCAGCGCTCCTGTGGGTCCGGGGATTTACGCCGTCCCATGTTTCGTACCCCCAGGTCCACAGGTTGCCTGTTTCGTCCAGAGCTATGAAACCATAGGGACATCCTCTTGCAGCTACGATACCGGTTAAATCACTTGTCCCGTCCATTGTGGTCTTTTTTACTTTTGCCCATACGTTAACATCAGAAGTTGAACCACTCCCGGAATTTCCCCAATAATCCGTAATGAAATATACCTCTCCGCCACAGGTGGTGATCAGGAGGGTACCATTGGTCGCAAACATCATTTTGACATCTGAAGCTGCAATGCCGGAAGGAAGTCCCAGGCTAAATTCCTGGAACGGCGCTATATCAATATAGTCCCCGTCATAGAATACACTTATATTGGTCGTTAAGGAAGGGTCCAGGAGCGCACCTGCTCTGCCCCAGGTCCACAACTTATCATCATCGGTCAACAATATAAACTGAACATTCCCGATAGTGCCACTACCGATAGCCGCTTTTAAAGGATTGCCCGTAAGCCCGGGATAATTGCCCGGATTAATGGGGGTAGGCATTAGATAAGAACTGTAACCGTCAGCCTGGGACATTTCCCCCCATATTTTAAAAGTACCATCAAGATCCCTCACCACTGTAGAGTGAAAGCCTGATACATAGTTATCATACTCAAGGTCATCTGCTCCGGAAGAACTGTATCCAAAGTTGCTGAAATCAGAACAGCCACTAACGGAATAGCAATCTTGTGCCGCAAGCTCGCTGACACCCATGCAGGCGACGACCACAATAGCTAATGTTGCATTTTTTTTAATAAAGGATTTTCTCATATTGTAATTTTTATTTTATAATAATATTTGTAAAAGCATAAATAGTTATATTTATATATTTTTATATCAGGTCGCAAAGTTAGTACCATGGGTATTCTTAAATTGGAATTATAGTAATACTTGAGTTTGTGAATAGTAGGTGTTATAACTACCTGTCAGTGTATTTTTCAGATAGCCTATCCGGGCGGAGCAGATAAAAAGTAAAACGCCCACATATAGTGGGCGTTTTGCTTTTTTGAAACGTAAATCTGGGCAGGAAACTATTGTTTTACCACTTTATGGTGACTTACGGTACCATCTTCATTTCTTACTGAGATATAATAAACACCTGCTGTAAAACGGGACAGATCCAGCCTGTATTCTGCCTGGTCTTTCAGGGTTGTATGGAGCAGCATTTGTCCCAGAGCATTGACCAGCACGATCTGGTTATTCCCTTTTGCAAAACCGGAAATGGTAACCATGCCGCTGGTTGGGTTAGGAACGATAGTAAGGTGACCTTGTTGGCCGAACCTTACCATACGAACTTCACTGTACTCATACCTGCCATCTATATCCACCTGTTTCAGCCTGTAAAAATTGTCACCGTTTAACGGTGTGAGATCTGTAAATACATAATTCAACGGAGCATTGCTATTACCGTTCTCTGCCAGTGTAGCCACGAATCCTATAGAATTCCAGCTGCGCCCGTCACTACTCCTTTCTATCTCGAAGCCGTTATTGGCGGTTTCTGAGGCTGTACCCCATGTAAGCAATGCTTCTTTATTGCGGGCCTGCGCAGTAAAGTATAACCACGAAACATCCAATACCGTACCTTCATTAAAGGTAGAAGAGAGGTATACGAAACTCGAGAAGGAATCTACATTGTGGAATTCCACGTAGCTCACACCATCTTCTATTCCATAAGCATCCGGAATCAAGGACACGGCTTTCAGCGTATCGAATACACCGTCACTGTATATATCAGTGATCACATCTTCTGCCGTACCGCTATATCTGAACCATCCGCTTGTAAGTGCTTCGGAAACCAGGGTAGCGTCTAACTCCTCCTGGCTGTAATAGATTCTTACTTTGCCGGAAGGAATTGTTGATACATTGCTATCCGCTACTGAAGTTATCCGCGGCATTAACCTCGTTGTCTGGACACCGTCATCATATACAGCTCCTTCCGGTGTAATATTTATCCCGAAACTATCCAAATCAACAGTTGGGAATCCTGCCATCGCGATTACTTTCTGAGTAGCATCTCCTTCTAAATGATAATATGTCCATTCTCCTGTATTACATTCGTCATCGTATTCCGTAGTAACTTCTATTGAACCCGGCAAATACACAACACCCGGATTAAGGGGTCTTATTCTTGCATAAGTGAAGTAGCTCATGCCATTAGGGAATGTGTGTACAGCGTCATAGAATGAATCATTTACAGTTAATGGACTTACTGTCAGCCCCGTTGTAAATGTAGTGTCAGGAGCGAATATGATAACATAGTCCGCACACGTTTCATCCGGCAAGGTGGTCGTGCCGACAGAAGATTGCGGAAAACGAATCAATACCTGCTGATCTACGTCGGTATTCTGAACTTTCCATACACGCGTCATTCTGCGGCCGTTATCTGTGCTGCCGGCATATTCAAAAGCTACAAATGCATCGGAAAGATCATCTGTCTCACCGTTATCTCCCCAAATGAGGAATTGCCCGTCCTGAAGCCCATTTGTGTTTTCTGCATTGGTCTCTGCTATGTCGCCTAATCCTATAATCACCTGGCCATTGGTGTTGGCATGCTGGCTACGGCTTTGTTTTTGATGCAAGGCGGATATAAAATCATTTCCTATACCGGCTACATTGTAATAGTAGTCAATATTGGCAATTCTATTCCATACTGTATCGTCCTGAGAGGTAACATAGCTTACATTGGTATCTAATGTTACCCCATATTTAATGGCAAGGTAGGCATCTATTTTATTTCTTTCTGCCGCGGTAATGGTATCATGACCATAGATGATCAGCTCTCCAATGTGCCCGGTAAAGCCTGCATCATCACCACCGGTAACATCACCGCTATTGGCTCCGAATAAATGACCACCGGAGACGATACCTCTTGCAGTATGTGTCGTTACAGCTCCTAAAGGGGCACCATTTAACCCTTTACTCATATTCAGATCAAGGAAATGGTGGTACATAATACTGGGGCTGCCCGAAGCGAAATTGATACTTCCGGGGTTAGCTATTACCGCACTCCCTCCCGTATTGTTTCTTCTTGCTATGTTTCCATTGGCATAAAGCCCGGGCTGATCCCAGTTGGTTCCGTTAAATGTAGTATTCTCCATACCAATATTGAAGAAACGGGTGCCGGTCATTCCTTGTTTTGTCAAACTGAATACCTCAAAATTAACTGCTGAAACAGTAGGTTCGTTAATGTTTCCAATTTTTTGGTTATTAGCTGTGAACTCTATCCCCGGGTTGAAATTAAAATGAGTAGTGTTGCCCGATTTGAATTTAGGCAAGGCTGCTGTACCGATCTGGGTTACTTCCACACCTGAGGTAAAATCAGTCCAGGATGTCAAGTCTGTACTGTCTCCAGACGATTCGGTCAGCTTATCCGCCCTGTACCAATGACTTAACCCGTTGGTAACACCACCAGGTGCCTGCACGAATGCGGCAAACGTAAAGTATTCTCCATCAGTCAATGTAACATCTGCATAGGCATATTCAATTCCATTGATCGTTTGTGTACCATCCATACCGGTGACCACGTCAGAAGAATTGATAATGGTATCTGCACTTTGAATGAGCTTCAGGTTGGCGTAGCCGGCTTTCCAGGCGACCCTTACTGTTCCTACAGCATTGGTGTTCTGTACTTTCCAGATAGCCGCAAAGCGATTATTGACATCGGCAATTCCGGTTATGGGAACGGAAGGTGCTTTAGCAAGGCCATTATCTCCCCATACCAGGAATTGCTGATTGGTCAGTGCACCGGTATTGGCAGCGTTACTGTTATTTAATCCCGTGGTACTGATCAGTACCTGGTTGCCGGGATTGATACTATTGGACTGCCTTTGATATAATGATCCCTGATCATCACGGGCTATACCCGCAATATTGTTGTTAAATTCTGTATTCACCGCAGTATCCCAGAATACGGTCACATCATTTGCAGCAATATAATCGTGACTAAGCGTAATCCCATATTTAATAGCTACATAGCTGCGCACTCTCTGTTTTTCATCTTCGTCTAAATCTCTTTCGAATGCAATGACTTCTCCTATGTACCCGTTTCTGACTTCCGGCTGAGCACCCAGTACGCTACCGCTTGCAAACTGTGCATTTCCCGCTGCAAAGGTAGCAGCTACGGTATCAAGCTGACCATTTTTGCCATATTTGATCCCTGATGTGCCTACTGTAAATGAAACATCATCAAGATACAGCCTGTTTAATTGCACTTCCGGTAAGTCAGGAGCAGTGATATAAGGATAAATGACGATATTGTCACCTAACTTGGTAAATGTCGGCGCATTGGCATTCACCAACCCGGTGCCGGTAGTCGTATTCCCGAACCCGATAATATCCGTATATCCGGATGCCTCTTTATTTACAGCAGCTACAAATATAGTGCTGTTGAGCCCATCAGCAGTGTAGGGCTGTCCATCAGGCACTACCATAAAGCGCGCATCAGAACCTGTTGTGCCGAAATCGACAATCGGGTTGAAGTTGTACATTTTATCTGCAGTAAAAGGCTGACGGGAAGCATTTGTCTGGGTATAATTGTTAGTATTGCCTGAGAAATCCGTCCATTGACCCGGAGTAAATCCGGCATCAGATCTGAGCCATACCCGAAGATCCAGTGCTACACCCCCGGGACCATTTAGCTCGGTTCCAAAGGTAAAGTACTGCCCGTCGGTTAAAATAACATCTGCATAATTATAAACCACACCGTTTATAGTGGTGATATTGGCAGACATATCCGTAGGAGCCACTCCCGTAGAGAAAGTTGAATCACTGCTTTGAAGAAGTGTGATGTTCGTCAATCCGCTTGGCCAGGATACCCTAACGGTACCAACCGAACCGGTATTCTGTACTTTCCATACTGATGCAAAGCGGAAATTGATACCGGTTATCCCGGAAATAGCCACTGCCGGCACTTTTCCCAACCCGTTATCTCCCCATATAAGGAACTGCCCGTCTGATATACCTGTGGTATTTTCCTTGTTGGTATTTGCCAGGCCGGTAGTACCTATCAAGACCTGTTGCCCTTCCTGGTTGCTCCGCGATTGTTTCTGATGCAATCCGCTGTTTTCATCATGGGCTAACCCTGCTATATTATTATTGAATCCCTCATTGTCGGTTACGTTCCAGACAGTATCTGAATTGCTGCTTAAGTAATCTCCTGCTCCCGTCCCGTCATCATTGCTCAGGGTAATACCATATTTGATCGCCAGGTAGGAATTGATCCTTTGCTTTTCATCACCAGTACTATTCTGGTGATCATTGCTATACGCGAATACTTCGGAGATACCACCATGAAACACTTCATTTCCATTACCACTCAAATCCCAGCCTTCAGAGCCAATTGAAAATTCATCGATACTGATGGTGCCGATATGGGTAAGATTATTACTATAAACCCTGCCATCAATATTCATGTACACTCCGTTGATGCCACCGCCCTTCCATGCCGTACCGCCTATATGTGCAGGCAGGCTTGCGGCGTTTACATTTTCACCAATGGCAGTTCCATTATTCCGGGTAACATAATAGTTATTATTTCCTCTGACAAGGTTGGGATCATCATCTCCCCAGCCATAAGCAGTACGCCATCCGCCACTTTCCGAATTATATATCACGCCATACGTGGAACCTGGACTGCCATCACTCTCAAAATAATCTCCTGAACCGGCACGATAAAAGAAATCATTGGAACCGTCAAAATAATAAAAAGGATTAAAGTTAAAGCCGTAGTTTTTGGCATCTGCTGCATAAGACGCATCAGTGATCAGGGCAGGCCGGTAAGCAGTATCATTATATTGGGTAATATCCCTGTTATTCCCTGACATGTCATACCATATATCTTTTTTCCCGGGGGTCGTTACTGCATCATCGGCCCTGTGCCACATCAATAGTCCATCAGCGACACCACCCGGTGCTACTGCTTTTCCTGCTAATGTGAAATATACACCATCAGCGAGTGACACATCGGCATAATTATATACTATTCCATTAATAGTTATTTCATTTGCACTCATATTCGTCGTTATATCCGAAGCATCTATGGTGGCATCCGTACTTTGAACCAGGCTGAGGTTATTGATACCTTTAGGCCATGCTATTCTTACAGTTCCTACACTTCCCGTGTTCTGAACATGCCATATAGCACCAAAATGATGACTGATCCCGGTAAAAAATGAAATGGGAACCGTTAAGGATTTAGGCAATCCATTATCGCCCCATATCAGAAATTGTCCGTCATCAAGTGTTCCGCTATTACCTGCATTTGTATTTGCCAGTCCGCCTATCCCGATTAAAATCTGCTTCCCGGCATTGTTGCTCCAGGATTGCTTTTGATACAAGGCGCCGTCATCATCACGGGCTATTCCAGCAATGTTGTAATGAAAACCGCTATGAGTAGCTGCATCCCATACCGTAACTCCTGATGAGTTAACATAATCCTCAGTACCGTTTGCATACGTGGTTCCATACTTAATCGCCAGATACGTTTCTACCTGATCCAACTGGGCAGGAGTGAGGCGATCCTCAAATACCAGGATCTCGTTTAGCTGACCGCTGAATGCTCCCCAGTTATTATCTGCGCCGATCCTGAAATCCCTGGCTCCTTCACTGAGATTTGCGTTATATAGTTCATTATCCGAATATTCGATTCTATTTCCGTTTAATGAAACTGTGGCGGCTGCATAACTTGCTGTTGTCCCTTCTTCATTTTGCCAGCCTGTCCCTGCTGTAAAATAAGTGGTTGCAGTCATCGGATCAGTACTTAATCCCTGGTAACCCGGGCCCCCTGTGAAAAAGAGCATTTTGTAATCTCCGTTAAACACATGCAGGCCAGGATAATCCATTGAGGCATGAAAACCGGCAAAACCACTTCTTTTTTGCGTATTCATATATCCTGCGACAAAAATAGTTCCGGAAGCCCGGTCTATAATATTAACCCCGGTTGGTGCTGTGAACTGCATCCAGTCATTGCTTCCGTCGAATGTAACAGTAGGGTTAAAATTGGCAAGTGTGGTCTCATCCGAGAACACAGGACGGCTGCTGCTGCCTGTCTGCAACAGGTTATAGCCACTTCCTGAAAAGTCACTCCATTGGTAAATGGACGTGTTGTCGCCTGCCGTAGTAATTCCGGCATCTGAGAACAGGGTGCTCATGGCATCAGATTTGTACCATGCGTCTACGGGTATCCCACCAGGTGATTGTGCTGACACTGAATAGCCGGCCAGCAGGACCAGGGAGATCCCATAAAGGTAAAGTTTAACTTTTTTCATTGGGTTGGTTTTTGGGTGATTAGAAATTTTCTTTTGTATTGATTTAATATGAATTTGCAAGTAATTGAGTCATTGTTTTTTTTCCTGATTTTTTCAGGATTCTGCTTCGGTATACAGCTATTGTATTAGGACTGAGATGTAGTCTGTCAGCCATTTGGCTGATAGAGTACCCTTGTTTTGCAAGGTTTATGATTTGCTGTTCAGTACTGGTTAAAGTCGTACCGGACAATGACTTTTTACCTTGATAGGAAAAAAGATAATCAATGACGTGTTGCTGGATATCATTACTCAGTATCCATTTTCGGTCACTGTTTAAAAATTCTATTAAATAATGCTCGAACTCATCGACGGATATGTATGGATTGACTATTCCAATCTTTCTATTAACAGATATTAGATTACAGATTGTTTCAACCCGGGATTTATTAAAGTCAATAAGTAATAAGCTGATCTCATCTGATAAGGTCTGGTCCAGCTGAAGAATGAATTTGTCAAATTGATCATCCCAGATCGGAATGATGACGACACTTTCTGCACCTGCACTGTTATACAGCTCTTCATGATCAACAATTTTTACATCAAAAGATTTAAATTTAGAAGAGTAATCTATTGTCCGTTTTAATAATTCTGAAAACAACAACATTTCATTACCTAAGAGTAGTATACTATTCATATTATGGCAGGCTTAATTAGTGTAATGCACCAACATGCATTAATTTCATTCACCCTCTACACACAAAAATATATGTAGCGTATATGAAATACCATTTGATGTGAACATCTTGATAGTGGTAATAGTAGTTTTGCTATTCAGCGAATAATTGCATTTGCCGAGTTGAATTTTCGTAAGGATCAATAAAATCTGTTGATCTGCATTTTATTATTCCAGGGCGATAGACGTATAATCTGAAACTGTATTGATGATTAACTCAATTAGTTCAATGACTTTATTGAATTTTTGCTATCTTTTCGAATTGAGCGTGAGTTGTTATTAGATTTGTAGATAAATATATCATTCAATATATTTAGTTATATTAATATAGACTTTTAGAAAAACCGCATTTATGAAATTCAATTTTATTTTAAAGGGACATATTCCTCACTCTTTGCTTAAAAGCCTTCCCTCAAACATTTTCTAAGCAGTATTTAGGAACTGCGGCTTGCTTGCAACAATTCACTGTCAAGGAGCCAACAAATCTTAATTTTTTAATTTAAAAAATATGTATGTCCTGCATTAAAGTACAAGCTTTAGTTATCGTTACGTGTCTACTTTTATGCAACTCAGATTATTCCTTTGGCAGCGACAGGAAAGATTCGGTTTCAAATGCTGTGATCAGATTGTCCGAACTTTATGAGTCCGATCCTGCTACATACAAATACCTTTCAGATTCGGTCGTGAATACGATGAGAGCAGCATTGGCAGAGGGTGTTTTCTTTACGAATCAGGAATTAACTTGAACTTTTGTCCACTTACCAGGAAAGTAGTATGGAGAAATGGTAATATGAGTGACAAGATTAGCCTACTACAGTATATTATGTAATTATGCAGGTAGTTTCAGGAAAGGATGGGGAAATGTTGTATTATGCTGAAAAAAATAAAGAATTTGGAAGAACAGAATCAGGGTTATCCATCTGTTTATTGCCCTATCTGTTATTTCCGATTACTATAATTCAAAAAGCTCATACGACCTTACCAAAGCCCTGTATATGAAGCACCATTCATTTATAGACAGCTTACCCCAAATGTTGGGCAGTAATGAAGCAGATGTCCGGCCATTGGCTCAATCTAATATTCTATTACAGAAATTATCGGAAGCGTTTTTTCAGTTGAATGATACAATAACGGGTAATGAAATCCTGAAGACTATGGAGCGGATTGAAGCTGTGGCCGTAGAAAAGGAAGCCGGTCCGGATATCCTTTCTAACATTCGCTATGGAAATATATTGAGTTTAATGGATAAAAGCGCAGGCACTTGATCTGGAGCCGATGAAATGGCAGCTGCTTGAGGATATGAAACTTACTCCTGGAAAGATGGCCAAACTCCTGAGTAATCTTAAAAAATTATATTGCTTTTTGCCATTTCTGATAACAAAAACCGTTTTGTTCCTGGATAACCATATGCCGGACAGTGCTTTGATTTATATACAAAAAACTTAACGGTTATAACCGGAAGAAAGAGGACTCGTATACGGCTTATATGATCTGTAAATATGAAGCAAGGGGCTTTGTATCAAAAAAGGACTCTATAAGGAGAGCGGCGGATACCCTGGTTTCAGCCCTGATCCGTCTGGAAAAAGTTCAAATCGGCGATTACTCAGGATATCAGCGACATGATGTATGCCCGTGCAAAGGCTGCAGAGCAGCAGGTCCTTATTTCGGAAATTAGTATTGAAAACAAAAGGTCGAAACTCGTTATTGACGATTACCAATGTTTTCCCTTATTTTGGTGTCTTTAATTAGTTTTTTTGTAATCAGACAAAGCAGAAGAAGACAGCGGGAAAAGTTTTTATCCTTTAAATTGAATCTGGCCAGAAGTATTCATGATGAGGCCAACCCGGCACTTCTTTATGCTAAGACCTTACTTAAAGCCCGGAATGAAAGTAGCGGAGAGAAGTCGGAATTAGAAAAGCATATTGAGCATACCATGCAGTTGATCAGAAGCCTGTCCCATGACCTGAAGTCAGAAAACCAATATACCCTTTCCGATTTAATTCAGGCGGTATCCGAAAGCTTGAATAAGTTGAATGTGGATGGCTCATTTCAGGAAAAGGTCCTGGCTTATATCGATAAAAGCAGATTCCTGAGCCATTACCAATTTACACAACTTAAGGCCATCATGAACGAGTGTATTACCAATACCATTAAGCATGCCTGTTTTGATGAAATAGCAATTCGATTCGAACAGAAGGATAACAAATTGCAGATTCAATATTCGGATAATGCCATTATCCGAATATTGAATCTGCAATTTGTTATCCTTCTGTTCGAATCGAATTGCTATTTCATCAAAACAGGCATGCTTAATGGTATTGGTAATACACTCGTTCATGATGGCCTTAAGTTGTGTAAATTGGTAATGGCTCAGGAATCTGCTTTTATCGATATAAGCCAGGACCTTTTCCTGAAATGAGCCATCCACATTCAACTTATTCAAGCTTTCGGATACCGCCTGAATTAAATCGGAAAGGGTATATTGGTTTTCTGACTTCAGGTCATGGGACAGGCTTCTGATCAACTGCATGGTATGCTCAATATGCTTTTCTAATTCCGACTTCTCTCCGCTACTTTCATTCCGGGCTTTAAGTAAGGTCTTAGCATAAAGAAGTGCCGGGTTGGCCTCATCATGAATACTTCTGGCCAGATTCAATTTAAAGGATAAAAACTTTTCCCGCTGTCTTCTTCTGCTTTGTCTGATTACAAAAAAAACTAATTAAAGACACCAAAATAAGGGAAACATTGGTAATCGTCAATAACGAGTTTCGACCTTTTGTTTTCAATACTAATTTCCGAAATAAGGACCTGCTGCTCTGCAGCCTTTGCACGGGCATACATCATGTCGCTGATATCCTGAGTAATCGCCGATTTGAACTTTTCCAGACGGATCAGGGCTGAAACCAGGGTATCCGCGCTCTCCTTATAGAGTCCTTTTTGGATACAAAGCCCCTTGCTTCATATTTACAGATCATATAAGCCGTATACGAGTCCTCTTTCTTCCGGTTATAACCGTTAAGTTTTTTGTATATAAATCAAAGCACTGTCCGGCATATGGTTATCCAGGAACAAAACGGTTTTTGTTATCAGAAATGGCAAAAGCAATATAATTTTTTAAGATACTCAGGAGTTTGGCCATCTTCCAGGAGTAAGTTCATATCCTCAAGCAGCTGCCATTTCATCGGCTCCAGATCAAGTGCCTGCGCTTTTATCCATAAACTCAATATATTTCCATAGCGAAATGTTAGAAAGGATATCCGGACCGGCTTCCTTTTCTACGGCCACAGCTTCAATCCGCTCCATAGTCTTCAGGATTTCATTACCCGTTATTGTATCATTCAACTGAAAAAACGCTTCCGATAATTTCTGTAATAGAATATTAGATTGAGCCAATGGCCGGACATCTGCTTCATTACTGCCCAACATTTGGGGTAAGCTGTCTATAAATGAATGGTGCTTCATATACAGGGCTTTGGTAAGGTCGTATGAGCCTTTTTGAATTATAGTAATCGGAAATAACAGATAGGGCAATAACAGATGGATAACCCTGATTCTGTTTCTTCCAAATTCTTTATTTTTTCAGCATAATACAACATTTCCCCATCCTTTCCTGAACTACCTGCATAATTACATAATATACTGTAGTAGGCTATCTTGTCACTCATATTACCATTTCTCCATACTACTTTCCTGTAAGTGGACAAAAGTTCAAGTAATTCCTGATTCGTAAAGAAAACACCCTCTGCCAATGCTGCTCTCATCGTATTCACGACCGAAATCTGAAAGGTATTTGTATGTAGCAGGATCGGACTCATAAAGTTCGGACAATCTGATCACAGCATTTGAAACCGAATCTTTCCTGTCGCTGCCAAAGGAATAATCTGAGTTGCATAAAAGTAGACACGTAACGATAACTAAAGCTTGTACTTTAATGCAGGACATACATATTTTTTAAATTAAAAAATTAAGATTTGTTGGCTCCTTGACAGTGAATTGTTGCAAGCAAGCCGCAGTTCCTAAATACTGCTTAGAAAATGTTTGAGGGAAGGCTTTTAAGCAAAGAGTGAGGAATATGTCCCTTTAAAATAAAATTGAATTTCATAAATGCGGTTTTTCTAAAAGTCTATATTAATATAACTAAATATATTGAATGATATATTTATCTACAAATCTAATAACAACTCACGCTCAATTCGAAAAGATAGCAAAAATTCAATAAAGTCATTGAACTAATTGAGTTAATCATCAATACAGTTTCAGATTATACGTCTATCGCCCTGGAATAATAAAATGCAGATCAACAGATTTTATTGATCCTTACGAAAATTCAACTCGGCAAATGCAATTATTCGCTGAATAGCAAAACTACTATTACCACTATCAAGATGTTCACATCAAATGGTATTTCATATACGCTACATATATTTTTGTGTGTAGAGGGTGAATGAAATTAATGCATGTTGGTGCATTACACTAATTAAGCCTGCCATAATATGAATAGTATACTACTCTTAGGTAATGAAATGTTGTTGTTTTCAGAATTATTAAAACGGACAATAGATTACTCTTCTAAATTTAAATCTTTTGATGTAAAAATTGTTGATCATGAAGAGCTGTATAACAGTGCAGGTGCAGAAAGTGTCGTCATCATTCCGATCTGGGATGATCAATTTGACAAATTCATTCTTCAGCTGGACCAGACCTTATCAGATGAGATCAGCTTATTACTTATTGACTTTAATAAATCCCGGGTTGAAACAATCTGTAATCTAATATCTGTTAATAGAAAGATTGGAATAGTCAATCCATACATATCCGTCGATGAGTTCGAGCATTATTTAATAGAATTTTTAAACAGTGACCGAAAATGGATACTGAGTAATGATATCCAGCAACACGTCATTGATTATCTTTTTTCCTATCAAGGTAAAAAGTCATTGTCCGGTACGACTTTAACCAGTACTGAACAGCAAATCATAAACCTTGCAAAACAAGGGTACTCTATCAGCCAAATGGCTGACAGACTACATCTCAGTCCTAATACAATAGCTGTATACCGAAGCAGAATCCTGAAAAAATCAGGAAAAAAAACAATGACTCAATTACTTGCAAATTCATATTAAATCAATACAAAAGAAAATTTCTAATCACCCAAAAACCAACCCAATGAAAAAAGTTAAACTTTACCTTTATGGGATCTCCCTGGTCCTGCTGGCCGGCTATTCAGTGTCAGCACAATCACCTGGTGGGATACCCGTAGACGCATGGTACAAATCTGATGCCATGAGCACCCTGTTCTCAGATGCCGGAATTACTACGGCAGGCGACAACACGTCCATTTACCAATGGAGTGACTTTTCAGGAAGTGGCTATAACCTGTTGCAGACAGGCAGCAGCAGCCGTCCTGTGTTCTCGGATGAGACCACACTTGCCAATTTTAACCCTACTGTTACATTCGACGGAAGCAATGACTGGATGCAGTTCACAGCACCAACCGGGGTTAATATTATAGACCGGGCTTCCGGAACTATTTTTGTCGCAGGATATATGAATACGCAAAAAAGAAGTGGTTTTGCCGGTTTTCATGCCTCAATGGATTATCCTGGCCTGCATGTGTTTAACGGAGATTACAAAATGCTCTTTTTCACAGGGGGCCCGGGTTACCAGGGATTAAGTACTGATCCGATGACTGCAACCACTTATTTTACAGCAGGGACAGGCTGGCAAAATGAAGAAGGGACAACAGCAAGTTATGCAGCCGCCACAGTTTCATTAAACGGAAATAGAATCGAATATTCGGATAATGAACTATATAACGCAAATCTCAGTGAAGGAGCCAGGGATTTCAGGATCGGCGCAGATAATAACTGGGGAGCATTCAGCGGTCAGCTAAACGAGATCCTGGTATTTGAGGATCGCCTCACTCCTGCCCAGTTGGATCAGGTAGAAACGTATCTGGCGATTAAGTATGGAACCACGTATGCAAACGGTACTGAGGATTATGTTAACTCATCAGGAGTTACGGTATGGGATGCAGCTACTCATAGCGGTTTTCATTACAACATTGCTGGAATAGCCCGTGATGATGACGGCGCCTTGTATCAAAAGCAATCCTGGAGCAACAATGCCGGGAAGCAGATTTTAATCGGGATAGGCGGACTGGCAAATACAAATGCAGGTAATAGCGGAACACTTGATGACGGACAATTTCTGATATGGGGCGATAATGGATTGCCTAAATCCTTAACGGTTCCCATTTCATTTTTTACCGGGATCAGTCATCATTTTGGTGCTATATGGCATGTTCAGAACACGGGAAGTGTAGGAACTGTAAGAATAGCATGGCCTAAAGGTATCAATAACCTCAGCCTGGTTCAAAGTACGGATGCCACCATAGATGCTTCGGATATAACGACGAATATGAGTGCAAATGAAATAACTATTAATGGAATAGTATATAATTATGCCGATGTGTCACTCGCTGATGGTGTATATTTCACATTAGCAGGAAAAGCAGTAGCACCGGGTGGTGTCGCTGATGGACTATTGATGTGGCACAGGGCCGATGATGCAGTAACGACCCCCGGGAAAAAAGATATATGGTATGACATGTCAGGGAATAACAGGGATATTACCCAATATAATGATACTGCTTACCGGCCTGCCCTGATCACTGATGCGTCTTATGCAGCAGATGCCAAAAACTACGGCTTTAACTTTAATCCTTTTTATTATTTTGACGGTTCCAATGATTTCTTTTATCGTGCCGGTTCAGGAGATTATTTTGAGAGTGATGGCAGTCCAGGTTCCACGTATGGCGTGATATATAATTCGGAAAGTGGCGGATGGCGTACTGCTTATGGCTGGGGAGATGATGATCCCAACCTTGTCAGAGGAAATAATAACTATTATGTTACCCGGAATAATGGAACTGCCATTGGTGAAAATGTAAACGCCGCAAGCCTGCCTGCACATATAGGCGGTACGGCATGGAAGGGCGGTGGCATCAACGGAGTGTACATGAATATTGATGGCAGGGTTTATAGTAATAATCTTACCCATATCGGCACCATCAGTATCGATGAATTTTCAATTGGCTCTGAAGGCTGGGATTTGAGTGGTAATGGAAATGAAGTGTTTCATGGTGGTATCTCCGAAGTATTCGCGTATAGCAATGATCACCAGAATAGTACTGGTGATGAAAAGCAAAGGATCAATTCCTACCTGGCGATCAAATATGGTATTACCCTGAGCAATGATGACGGGACGGGAGCAGGAGATTACTTAAGCAGCAATTCAGATACTGTCTGGAACGTAACCGACAATGAGGGATTCAATAATAATATAGCAGGGTTAGCCCATGATGAAAACAGCGGATTGCATCAGAAACAATCGCGGAGCAACCAGGAAGGGCAACAGGTCTTGATAGGTACTACCGGCCTGGCAAATACCAACAAGGAAAATACCACAGGTATATCAGACGGGCAGTTCCTTATATGGGGAGATAACGGGTTGGGAAAAGTGCCGGCAGTGGCTATTTCCGGGATAACCGGTATCAATTTCCGCTTTGCATCAGTATGGAAAGTACAGAATACCGGTTCGGTTGGTACCGTTAGGGTATCCTGGCCAAGCGGATTGACGAACATCACACTTCTTCAAAGCAGTGATTCAACTTTCTCTACGGGAGTGGCTCCTACGGATATGTCTGCCAATATCACCACTATAAACGGTGTGGTTTATAATTATGCAGATGTTATTTTAACCGACGGGCAGTACTTTACCTTTGGAACCGAGCTAAATGGTCCCGGGGGTGTAGCACTGGATCTTCGGGTATGGCTCAGATCTGATGCCGGATTTACTCCGGGTCAATGGACGGATTTCTCAGGCAATACTAACAATTATACCCAGACAAATGCTTCCCGTCAGCCTTTTACTGCAGATAAAATGTACAACTTCAACCCGATTGTCGATTTCGGCACAACAGGTTCTGATGCGCGCTTTATGGTAGTGCCTGATGGACAGCCCTACACTGCTGATGGGCTCAACAGCACTATATTTGTAGCTGCTGTAAATAAAGAGGCATCCGGATATACGGATATTATCGGGTTCGGGAATACGACTACCGGCACCGGGTTGGTGAATGCCAATGCGCCGACATTTACCAAGTTAGGTGACAATATCGTCATTTATCCTTATATCACTGCTCCTGACTTACCGGAAGTGCAATTAAACAGGCTGTATCTTGATGATGTTTCATTTACAGTAGGCACATCAGGGATCAAATATGGCAAAAATGGTCAGCTTGATACCGTAGCTGCTACCTTTGCAGCGGGAAATGCACAGTTTGCAAGCGGTAGCGTACTGGGTGCTCAGCCGGAAGTCAGAAACGGGTACATAGGAGAAGTCATTGCATTCGAAAGAGATTTAGACGAAGATGAAAAACAGAGAGTGCGCAGCTATGTAGCTATTAAATATGGGATTACGCTTAGTCACGATTATATTGCTGCAAATGATGTGACCGTATTCTGGGATACTGCGGTGAATACAGAATTTAACAACAATATTGCGGGTATAGCCCGTGATGATCAGGGATCATTATATCAAAGGCAGTCCAATAGTATCAATCCCGGCAACCAGGTACTGATCAGTACCACGGGATTAAATAACAGTAACGCTGCCAATACCGGTGCACTGACCAATCAGCAATTCCTGGTATGGGGAGATAATGGCCTTGCTAAAGCACCTTCCGTTCCCATAACCGGAATTGCCGATGTCAATAATCGCTTTGCGGCTATCTGGAAAGTACAGAACACCAATGCTGTAGGAACAGTAAGGGTCGCCTGGAAAGCCGGCTACGCCAACCTGAAGCTCATTCAAAGTGCAGATACCATTATCAATTCTTCTGACGTGGTCACCGGTATGGATGGTACACAAACGATCAATGGAATTGAATATGCCTATGCAGATGTTACATTGACTGATGGAGAATACTTTACGTTTGCCGCATTCGTGCAGGCACCTGGTGGTGTTACCAACGGGTTAAGTCATTGGTACAGGGCGGATAAGCTGACCGAATCGTCTGGAGACAGTACAGACTTGACATCCTGGACTGATTTTACCTCAGGTGTGGAAGTAACCCAGATCGGTACAGCAGCCTTGCCTAAATTCAAATCGGGCAACACTACTCATTTTAATTTCAACCCGGGGATAGAGTTCACAGCTAATAACCAAAAAATTGGAAACATTAACGAACCTACTGTTTCAGCAGTTAATTTTGAGGTATTCAGTTTGACAAAACAAGGAATGACCGGCACCCGTTTCTTCAATATTGGTATGGAGAATACTACATTTAACGGAACCAACTGGGATCAGCCCGGGCTTTATGCCAATGGAAACATAGCAAGAAGAAACAATACGGGAGGGAGTGCGGTAATAGCTAACCCCGGAAGTATCAATTTCGCTTCGGGCAGCCCCAGTATTATGTACCACCATTTCCTTGATCTGAATATGAGTAAAGGGTTAAATGGTGCCCCTTTAGGAGCTGTAACGACACATACTGCAAGAGGTATCGTCTCCGGTGGTCATTTATTCGGAGCCAATAGCGGTGATGTTACCGGTGGTGATGATGCAGGCTTTACCGGGCACATTGGAGAGCTGATCATCTATGGTCATGATACCATTACCGCGGCAGAAAGAAATAAAATAGATGCCTACCTTGCCATTAAATATGGGGTAACATTAGATACCAATGTAAGCTATGTTACCTCTCAGGACGATACAGTATGGAATAGAATTGCCAATATTGACTACTATTACAATGTAGCCGGTATAGGAAATGATTTTATATCCGCCTTGCATCAAAAACAAAGCCGTAGCCAGCATGCCAACACCAATGGCCAGGTGATTATAGGATTAGGCGACATAGCAGAGACCAATGCAGAAAACACAAATGGGCTTCAGGACGGGCAATTCCTCATTTGGGGAGATAACGGTGAGACAGATGATCTTTCCGATGCATTTGTAGCTTTTGAATATGCCGGCAGCACAGATAACGGCCGCAGAATGACGCGTGTATGGAAAGTTCAGAATACCGACGTAGATCAGCAGGTATTGATTCGTTTTCCGCAATCTTCTGTCGGCACGACCACCTTGCCGGATGAAACGTGTGCGGACTATGTTATCATATTCGCTCCTGACACTACATTTACAACGGGGCTGACAGTAAGTCCATTAACTGTAAATGATTCATTCTATGACGCTGTACACACATTCCCTAATGGCATGAGCTACTTCACTTATGCAAGAATAAGACCCCTTAATCCGGGTGTTGTGTATTTGCCGGGTTCAATAGAAGTTACTACGGAATACGATGACGAATGTAATACAGGAGAATGGACATATTATCATTTAGAAGGAGATGCTACTCAGAAAGTAATCGCGATGGCAGGATTCCCAACTGTTGATTTGGATAGTTTCGGGATAAATATTACACCGGAAGGAGCTGTATATGATGACGGTGTCCAGACAACGAGGTTAATGCCGCGGATAACTTCAGTAGCGGATAGCAATGTATCAACAATTCCTTCCGGCAAAGTAAGAATCTATTACAGCCAGGAGGAGTTAGACGCTACCCTGGTTTCCGAAGCACTTACAAGCGGATGGTTCAGATATAGCGGTACGGCAGAAGATGTGATCACTGATATATACAGTGACGGTGTATTCGATACGCTGAAAGCCGTGTCCTTGATTCCGGATGCTTATGGAATAGAAGATGGTGTGAGCTACGTGGAATTCCACAATGTAGATTCCTTCTCGAGTTTCGTATACCTCTCTTCTACCTTTAATGAAGGTACGGTATTGGATGTTTCGTGGTTATACTTTACTGCGCAGGCCCGCAATAAAGAAGCATTGCTTACATGGGGTACAGCCTCAGAAACCGCCAATAACGGCTTCGAGATAGAAAGGAGTAGTGACGGGCGCAGCTGGAATTCTATAGGATTCGTGGCTACACTGGCAGAGAACGGTAATAGCAATGCTCCGTTGAATTATGTATTTACAGATCTCACACCGTTAAACGGTGACAATTTTTACAGGCTGAAACAGGTGGATATAGATGGCAGGTATGAGTACAGTGAAGTTCGTATGGTAAGGTTCGGCCAACAAGGTCACCTTACTATCGTTCCTAACCCAACCAGCGGCATGGTTACCATTTCCGGTTTTGCAAAAGGGAATAACCAGATCGTGCTGGTCAATGCTCTGGGACAAATGCTGCTCCATACAACCCTGAAAGACCAGGCAGAATACAGGCTGGATCTGTCCCGTTTTACAGCAGGTGTTTATTATATCTCAGTAAGAAATGAAGATGGTACCGTAAGTCACCATAAAGTGGTAAAACAATAGTTTCCTGCCCAGATTTACGTTTCAAAAAAGCAAAACGCCCACTATATGTGGGCGTTTTACTTTTTATCTGCTCCGCCCGGATAGGCTATCTGAAAAATACACTGACAGGTAGTTATAACACCTACTATTCACAAACTCAAGTATTACTATAATTCCAATTTAAGAATACCCATGGTACTAACTTTGCGACCTGATATAAAAATATATAAATATAACTATTTATGCTTTTACAAATATTATTATAAAATAAAAATTACAATATGAGAAAATCCTTTATTAAAAAAAATGCAACATTAGCTATTGTGGTCGTCGCCTGCATGGGTGTCAGCGAGCTTGCGGCACAAGATTGCTATTCCGTTAGTGGCTGTTCTGATTTCAGCAACTTTGGATACAGTTCTTCCGGAGCAGATGACCTTGAGTATGATAACTATGTATCAGGCTTTCACTCTACAGTGGTGAGGGATCTTGATGGTACTTTTAAAATATGGGGGGAAATGTCCCAGGCTGACGGTTACAGTTCTTATCTAATGCCTACCCCCATTAATCCGGGCAATTATCCCGGGCTTACGGGCAATCCTTTAAAAGCGGCTATCGGTAGTGGCACTATCGGGAATGTTCAGTTTATATTGTTGACCGATGATGATAAGTTGTGGACCTGGGGCAGAGCAGGTGCGCTCCTGGACCCTTCCTTAACGACCAATATAAGTGTATTCTATGACGGGGACTATATTGATATAGCGCCGTTCCAGGAATTTAGCCTGGGACTTCCTTCCGGCATTGCAGCTTCAGATGTCAAAATGATGTTTGCGACCAATGGTACCCTCCTGATCACCACCTGTGGCGGAGAGGTATATTTCATTACGGATTATTGGGGAAATTCCGGGAGTGGTTCAACTTCTGATGTTAACGTATGGGCAAAAGTAAAAAAGACCACAATGGACGGGACAAGTGATTTAACCGGTATCGTAGCTGCAAGAGGATGTCCCTATGGTTTCATAGCTCTGGACGAAACAGGCAACCTGTGGACCTGGGGGTACGAAACATGGGACGGCGTAAATCCCCGGACCCACAGGAGCGCTGCCGAACAAATGGCCCTTCCGGCTGATGCTACCGGCTCTGTCAAAATGGTGGGAATGACGGGAGGTTCGGGTACCGCCTATTGCCTGTTATATGAAGATGGTAATCTATATACACTGGGTGATAATGATGTGAGGCAATTAGGAGACTGGACTACGGCTAATAGGCAGACATGGGTACAGCCGAGGTATACTTCTGCTTCCGGCCCTGTAATGAATGATATCAAATGGATTTCTCCCCAGGAGCATGATGGTATATATAGCAATGTAAGTGTGATTAATGAAGATAAAAAAATACTTAACTGGGGAGAAGAGGATAAATCAAATTTAGGCAGGGGCATGGCAGACTGCTACTCATCGACATCCGCTTTAGACCCGGGAGAGCCTGTTGGGTTTTCAGAAGGATATGATAATTCCGGTATAATAGCTATAGAAACCGGAGGACACACCCTTATGGCAATGAGAGAATGCGAGAGTAATTTTGGATATGTAGGACACAGAGTTAACGGTAGTATGGGTGATAATGATCCGGTAGATGAATGTGATGATCATTTCCATTTTGCAACCAGCGCGGTTGAAGTATGTGGCGCTGTAGTAGTAGACGCAACATTGAATTCATCAGTAGAAGGTCCTTACTACGTAGGAAATTCTTTAACTTTATTAAGTAATCCTTCAGGAGGTACTTATTCCATCTCAACGACAAGTACCGGGACAGCAACTTTAACAGATAGTACATTGACTTTTACAGGAGCCGGTACGGTACGGGTAGAATATACAATTGTAACATCTGATTGTGGTTCGGTTACGGTAAGCAAAACCTTTAATGTCGAAGAATCAAGTGTCATCATAACTATACCCGGGCAGATATGGATAGATGCAAATGGTGATGCAGAAATTGATGGTACAGAGACAGGTACTGATAATGATATGTGGGTAAATCTCGTAGATCCCGATGGTATCGTTATCTCCTCTGTTAAGGTTAATGCCGATGGTACTTACCAGTTTGAGATCAGTGATGGAGACTTAAGTCTTGCAGGAGATTATTCTGCAATATTAACGCAGAGCAGCAGGTATAAAGGAGATTTACTTACCGGTTCTGATGAAGCCAGCGGGGAATTTGAATATACAGGCACAAACAGGGGATCGGGAACAGGCAATACAGCTAATACCACCGGGGTTATCAATGCCGGAGATTTAAGTGTTATCTCAACGACTACAACTACTGATCCTGTGAATTTCGGTATTCAACGCCCTCCGGTTGCTGATCCAAAAGAGTTTTCTGTAGATCATTCCTCTTTCAGTGATGTTCCGCCTGTAGGCTTTCCTGTAGTTTCTGATTATCAATCCATACCTTTGTCATCACCGGATCTTACCGGCTATCCTACCGGAGGATCATTATCCGGTTCAGATCCTGAGGATTGTCCTGACCCTTCTGATTGTAATACGGGCACCGGCACTACATTCACTATTCATTCGATCAATTCCAATACCAAAGTATATTATGATTTTTGGTGATGGTACCCCTGTAGAGATAGAGGTAACGGGAGGTTCTGTAAATATTCCGGACTTTGACGTTACAAAAATGGTCATCTACGGAGCAAATGGCAGTGGAGACCTTGGAGATGAATTAGGCTTTACTTATTCCCTCACTGATAAAGCCGGCAGTACGAGTGTTCCTGTGAATTATGCAATGACGCTCTCCGGTCCATTACCTGTATCCCTAGCCTACTTTGGCATTAGCAAGGTTAATCAGTCAGTTTTGTTAGAATGGTCTACATTCTCAGAAAGCAATAACCGTGGCTTCGAGATAGAACGCAGTATAGACAGCCGCTTATGGGATCATATCGGCTGGACAGCTACCAAGGCCGATGAGGGGAACAGCAGCAAACAAACTGACTTATACATTCGTTGATCACCAACCCAATACCGGAACGAATTTTTACAGATTGAAACAGGTGGATCATAATGGC
>JAHHDV010000024.1 GCA_019739295.1 Taibaiella sp. | reverse complement strand
GATTAAAATGAGGCTTGCCTCCTCAAAATTCCTGGTGGCGCCGTAGCCGCTTTCGTAAAGAATAGATGCCACAATCTCGCTGTCACTGAAATTCATCTGACAGCCGTAGCTTTCAATATAAAATTTCTTCTGATATTCATTGACATCATTTTCAAAAGGTGCGTAGCTCATTCCCTGCATACGCTCATCTATTACTTTTTCCTCGATCACTTTTATTTTAGAAATTTTGAACCTACAAAGATAGAAGGATAGACTGACATTTTTACCGATTTTACATTCTATTAACTTAAATATATGATCCCTCCCCTAGTCAATTTATTTTTAATTTTGAGTGTTTTTAATGGCAACCAGAATATGAATCATAAAAAACTATTCCTGCTGGGATCTTGGGCCTTACTGCTTTTTATAACCATTCCGGGGCAAGCTCAGAAAACTGAGTATGATGTGACATCTGTGGCTTTCTATAACCTGGAAAACCTGTTCGACACAGAGGATAACCCGAAAAAATATGATGAAGCCTTTACTCCTTCGGGTGAAAACAGGTATACTCAGGAGGTATACGAGAAAAAATTGCACAACCTGTCCAAGGTACTTTCTGAAATTTCCACGGACCATGTGCCCGGTGGTCCTGCACTGATCGGGGTTGCCGAAGTTGAGAATAACCGGGTGCTCAAAGACCTGCTTTCCACACCCTTATTAAAAGAAAGGAATTGGAAAAGCATTTGCATAGAAGGTGCTGACGCAAGAGGTATCAATGTAGGACTGATTTACAATCCCGCACTTTTCAAAATAATCGAAGCCAAATCACACTATGTTGACTTGCAAGCTAATGGGAAAAAAGAATTTACCCGTGATATCCTCCAGGTAACAGGATTACTCATTGGTGATACCATTCATGTGCTCGTCTGTCACTGGCCGTCCCGGAGAGGGGGTGAAGGGGCCAGTCAGTGGAAAAGAGAAAAAGCCGCCTCGGTATGCAAGCGGATCAAGGACGAGATCATAGCCCTGGACCCCGGAGCCAGGGTGATCATTATGGGTGATCTCAATGATGACCCGGTGAGCCTTTCGGTGGAAAAAGTACTGGAAGCCAAAGGGGAGGTCCGGGAGGTAGGGACAGGAGAATTATTCAATCCGTTTTATATGTTCTACAAAAAAGGAATGGGAACACTGGGATATAATGACAGCTGGAATCTTTTTGACCAGATCATCATCTCCAGTAGTTTTATACATGCGGAAGACCTGTCCTGGAAATACCGGAAGGCATATATCTTCAACAAAAATTACCTCAGGCACCAGTTCGGACAATATAAAGGATATCCCCACAGAAGCTATATAGGTACCACGTGGATGGATGGGTACAGCGATCACTTTCCTACTTATATCCTGATCTCCAGGGAGAAAAAGTAATGTGCAACCTTAATTCCTGCTTCATTGACAGAATAAAAGACATGTTGCAAAAAAATCCTTCAATAGTAATAGAAGGTAAAAAAGGGGAACCCCAATCGATCCCCTTTTTCTAAATTATAATGCACCTGCTTAGGTTTATGGTTGTATATGAAAGTTCCTGCAGAATGCTTCATAGGACATCGATTCCACTTCTTCTTCTGTGAACCCGTTGTAAATATTGTTTATATTTCTTCCTCCTACATTGGCATAAACCCTGAAGATCCTGACTTCTTCATAAGCTTCCCCGGGACCATCACCTACAGTGATATAATAGTTGACGATTGTCGTACCGTCATTCCTGTAACAACGGTAAGTCGTTGCATTAGCAGTGCCTTTGCCGGGTAGATTATAGACATAACCCGAGGAGTTAACTATATACGCAATCCATAAACTGCTGACAGATGTATCCTGGTCAGATGGACATTCAAAGCCATATTCAAATGTTGTAGCCCAATTATAGCCGGCATCAAATGTATATAAACGGACATTGGCATTGCCATCTTCACCATCCTCGCCATCAGCACCGTCTTCACCATCCTTGCCGTTAGTTCCGTCTGCGCCGTTCACCCCATCTGTCCCGTCTTTTCCTGCAGGTCCTACCGCACCATCCTTGGTGCAGGCTGTCATTCCTAAAAACAGTACCATTAATAATGTGATCAGTTGAAAGTTTACTTTTTTCATAATTTTTCGTTTTTTTTTCAGGACAAAGGTATACCGGCCAGCCAGCCGGCCTATACGTATTTTCACTGAATTTTCCCGGTAGTTCTACCTGATTTCGGGAACTGGCGCATCTGTTTTTACCGGAAGAGCTTATAGTTTCCGCTTTAAGATAAATCGCTTAAGCGGATCTCAATAATGGCATTTCACTCTTTTGGGGAATAGAAACATAATTCAATTTTTATTTATCCGTTATGCCAACGGGAATGGTAACGCATGCCACCTCCTCTTCAGGGTTTTAACAGAGGGCTGCCTACTATATATTTAGTTATTTTTTTGCATTACTTTCATGATATTTGTGCATCTTTACTATTTTCAGGATCATTACATACATTAATAAATTATAATAAATGGATATCAACACTGCATCCACCGACATTCGTGCTTTGAATGAAAAAAATTCACCAGCAAAGTGCATTTATCGATATGATGATGATGGAACTGCGCAAAGTATTGGTCGGTCAGGAAAAAAATGGCAGAAAGATTATTGATCGGCCTGCTGACCCAGAGCCATATCCTGCTGGAAGGTGTCCCCGGCCTGGCAAAAACGCTTGCTATTAAATCATTGGCAGCCTGTATCAATGCAAATTTCAGCAGGATACAATTCACACCGGACCTGCTTCCGGCCGACATCATCGGCACTATGATCTATAATCCTACAGACCATAAATTTGAGGTAAAGCACGGTCCTATCTTTGCCAACTTCGTACTGGCAGATGAGATCAACCGTGCCCCTGCCAAAGTACAAAGTGCCCTGCTCGAAGCGATGCAGGAAAAACAGGTAACCATAGGGGAACAAACGTTCAAACTGGAGGAGCCGTTCCTGGTACTCGCTACCCAAAATCCCATCGAACAGGAAGGCACTTATACGCTGCCGGAAGCCCAGATAGACAGGTTCCTTCTTAAAGTGGTGATCACCTATCCGAAGATGGATGAAGAGCGCAGTATCATCAGGCAGCAATTGGCGGCAGGTGGTGCCCCAAGAATACAGGCTGTGGTGAGCAAAGAAGAAATTCTCAACGCACGCAACCTGGTCAAAGAGGTATATATGGATGAAAAGATCGAACAATACATCCTGGACATCGTATTTGCTACCCGTTTCCCGGATCAGTACAAGCTGCCTGGTCTGAAAAACATGATCGCTTTCGGGGGGTCCCCGAGAGCATCCATCAGCCTGGCACATGCTGCGAAGGCTTATGCTTTCCTCAACCGAAGAGGATATGTAATACCGGAGGACATCAGGGCATATATGCCCTGATGACCTCCGGTATTACATATCCTCTTCGGTTGAGGAAAGCATAAGCCTTCGCAGCATGTGCCAGGCTGATGGATGCTCTCGGGGACCCCCCGAAAGCGATCATGTTTTTCAGACCAGGCAGCTTGTACTGATCCGGGAAACGGGTAGCAAATACGATGTCCAGGATGTATTGTTCGATCTTTTCATCCATATATACCTCTTTGACCAGGTTGCGTGCGTTGAGAATTTCTTCTTTGCTCACCACAGCCTGTATTCTTGGGGCACCACCTGCCGCCAATTGCTGCCTGATGATACTGCGCTCTTCATCCATCTTCGGATAGGTGATCACCACTTTAAGAAGGAACCTGTCTATCTGGGCTTCCGGCAGCGTATAAGTGCCTTCCTGTTCGATGGGATTTTGGGTAGCGAGTACCAGGAACGGCTCCTCCAGTTTGAACGTTTGTTCCCCTATGGTTACCTGTTTTTCCTGCATCGCTTCGAGCAGGGCACTTTGTACTTTGGCAGGGGCACGGTTGATCTCATCTGCCAGTACGAAGTTGGCAAAGATAGGACCGTGCTTTACCTCAAATTTATGGTCTGTAGGATTATAGATCATAGTGCCGATGATGTCGGCCGGAAGCAGGTCCGGTGTGAATTGTATCCTGCTGAAATTTGCATTGATACAGGCTGCCAATGATTTAATAGCAAGCGTTTTTGCCAGGCCGGGGACACCTTCCAGCAGGATATGGCTCTGGGTCAGCAGGCCGATCAATAATCTTTCTGCCATTTTTTTCCTGACCGACCAATACTTTGCGCAGTTCCATCATCATCATATCGATAAATGCACTTTGCTGGTGAATTTTTTCATTCAAAGCACGAATGTCGGTGGATGCAGTGTTGATATCCATTTATTATAATTTATTAATGTATGTAATGATCCTGAAAATAGTAAAGATGCACAAATATCATGAAAGTAATGCAAAAAAATAACTAAATATATAGTAGGCAGCCCTCTGTTAAAACCCTGAAGAGGAGGTGGCATGCGTTACCATTCCCGTTGGCATAACGGATAAATAAAAATTGAATTATGTTTCTATTCCCCAAAAGAGTGAAATGCCATTATTGAGATCCGCTTAAGCGATTTATCTTAAAGCGGAAACTATAAGCTCTTCCGGTAAAAACAGATGCGCCAGTTCCCGAAATCAGGTAGAACTACCGGGAAAATTCAGTGAAAATACGTATAGGCCGGCTGGCTGGCCGGTATACCTTTGTCCTGAAAAAAAAACGAAAAATTATGAAAAAAGTAAACTTTCAACTGATCACATTATTAATGGTACTGTTTTTAGGAATGACAGCCTGCACCAAGGATGGTGCGGTAGGACCTGCAGGAAAAGACGGGACAGATGGGGTGAACGGCGCAGACGGAACTAACGGCAAGGATGGTGAAGACGGTGCTGATGGCGAGGATGGTGAAGATGGCAATGCCAATGTCCGTTTATATACATTTGATGCCGGCTATAATTGGGCTACAACATTTGAATATGGCTTTGAATGTCCATCTGACCAGGATACATCTGTCAGCAGTTTATGGATTGCGTATATAGTTAACTCCTCGGGTTATGTCTATAATCTACCCGGCAAAGGCACTGCTAATGCAACGACTTACCGTTGTTACAGGAATGACGGTACGACAATCGTCAACTATTATATCACTGTAGGTGATGGTCCCGGGGAAGCTTATGAAGAAGTCAGGATCTTCAGGGTTTATGCCAATGTAGGAGGAAGAAATATAAACAATATTTACAACGGGTTCACAGAAGAAGAAGTGGAATCGATGTCCTATGAAGCATTCTGCAGGAACTTTCATATACAACCATAAACCTAAGCAGGTGCATTATAATTTAGAAAAAGGGGATCGATTGGGGTTCCCCTTTTTTACCTTCTATTACTATTGAAGGATTTTTTGCAACATGTCTTTTATTCTGTCAATGAAGCAGGAATTAAGGTTGCACATTACTTTTTCTCCCTGGAGATCAGGATATAAGTAGGAAAGTGATCGCTGTACCCATCCATCCACGTGGTACCTATATAGCTTCTGTGGGGATATCCTTTATATTGTCCGAACTGGTGCCTGAGGTAATTTTTGTTGAAGATATATGCCTTCCGGTATTTCCAGGACAGGTCTTCCGCATGTATAAAA
This sequence comes from Taibaiella sp., assembly GCA_019739295.1. The sequence continues at coordinate 39,358 of JAHHDV010000024.1, read as the reverse complement.
CTACTGGAGATGATGATCTGGTCAAAAAGATTCCAGCTGTCATTATATCCCAGTGTTCCCATTCCTTTTTTGTAGAACATATAAAACGGATTGAATAATTCTCCTGTCCCTACCTCCCGGACCTCCCCTTTGGCTTCCAGTACTTTTTCCACCGAAAGGCTCACCGGGTCATCATTGAGATCACCCATAATGATCACCCTGGCTCCGGGGTCCAGGGCTATGATCTCGTCCTTGATCCGCTTGCATACCGAGGCGGCTTTTTCTCTTTTCCACTGACTGGCCCCTTCACCCCCTCTCCGGGACGGCCAGTGACAGACGAGCACATGAATGGTATCACCAATGAGTAATCCTGTTACCTGGAGGATATCACGGGTAAATTCTTTTTTCCCATTAGCTTGCAAGTCAACATAGTGTGATTTGGCTTCGATTATTTTGAAAAGTGCGGGATTGTAAATCAGTCCTACATTGATACCTCTTGCGTCAGCACCTTCTATGCAAATGCTTTTCCAATTCCTTTCTTTTAATAAGGGTGTGGAAAGCAGGTCTTTGAGCACCCGGTTATTCTCAACTTCGGCAACCCCGATCAGTGCAGGACCACCGGGCACATGGTCCGTGGAAATTTCAGAAAGTACCTTGGACAGGTTGTGCAATTTTTTCTCGTATACCTCCTGAGTATACCTGTTTTCACCCGAAGGAGTAAAGGCTTCATCATATTTTTTCGGGTTATCCTCTGTGTCGAACAGGTTTTCCAGGTTATAGAAAGCCACAGATGTCACATCATACTCAGTTTTCTGAGCTTGCCCCGGAATGGTTATAAAAAGCAGTAAGGCCCAAGATCCCAGCAGGAATAGTTTTTTATGATTCATATTCTGGTTGCCATTAAAAACACTCAAAATTAAAAATAAATTGACTAGGGGAGGGATCATATATTTAAGTTAATAGAATGTAAAATCGGTAAAAATGTCAGTCTATCCTTCTATCTTTGTAGGTTCAAAATTTCTAAAATAAAAGTGATCGAGGAAAAAGTAATAGATGAGCGTATGCAGGGAATGAGCTACGCACCTTTTGAAAATGATGTCAATGAATATCAGAAGAAATTTTATATTGAAAGCTACGGCTGTCAGATGAATTTCAGTGACAGCGAGATTGTGGCATCTATTCTTTACGAAAGCGGCTACGGCGCCACCAGGAATTTTGAGGAGGCAAGCCTCATTTTAATCAATACCTGTTCGATCCGGGAGAAAGCAGAGCAGACCGTCAGGAACAGGCTGCAGGTATTTAAAGGCTTGAAGAAGCAGCGTCCCGAGACACTTATCGGAGTACTGGGCTGTATGGCAGAAAGGTTAAAATCAAAATTCTTAGAGCAGGAGCAGCTTGTCGATATCGTTATCGGTCCCGATGCTTAATCGCAGCCTTCCGGGACTGATCCACGAAGCCGGGTCCGGCCAGAAAGCTGTCAACGTATTGCTCAGCCGGGAGGAAAACCTATGCTGATATAGCACCGGTGCGCCTGGATTCGAATGGCGTGAGCGCTTTTATCAGTATCATGCGCGGATGTAACAATATGTGTACTTTCTGTGTCGTACCTTTTACTAGGGGAAGAGAAAGGAGCAGGGACGCACATTCCATAGTCCATGAAGCCAGTCAGCTATTCGAACGGGGATTCAGAGAAGTGACACTATTGGGACAGAATGTAGACTCTTATCATTATACCGATGCGGAAACCGGAGCGACTGTCAATTTTGCACAATTATTAGAGCTTACAGCGCGGGTTTCCCCATTGTTAAGAGTAAGGTTCAGTACCTCTCATCCCAAGGACATCACGGATGAAGTACTGTATACAATGGCTCAATACCCGAATATCTGTAAGTATATCCACCTGCCCGTACAAAGCGGTTCTACCAGGATCCTTCAGCTGATGAACAGGACTTACACCGAAGGAATGGTATATGAAGCGGGTAGACAGGATTAAAGAGGTGATACCGGATTGTGCCTTATCCAGTGATGTCATAACCGGTTTCTGCACAGAAACGGAAGAGGATCACCGGGAGACTTTGGAGATCATGCGCCATAGCCGTTATGATCTTTCTTATATGTTTGCCTATTCTGAGCGGCCGGGTACCCTGGCGCAGAGAAGGTATGAAGATGATGTGCCGGAAGATGTAAAGAAAAGAAGGTTTGCAGGAAGTGATTGAAGTGCAGAATGAGATGACGAGGGCCAATTACCGGAAAGATATCGGGAAAGTATTTGAAGTATTGATAGAAGGAGAAAGTAAGAGAAGCCGGGAGCATTGGAGCGGACGCAATTCCCAGAACAAAGTCATCGTTTTCCCGAAAGGAGATCACAATGTCCGCAAGGGAGACTACGTTCATGTGATGGTATATGATACCACCGGTGCCACACTTCTGGGTGAGGTGCAGCAGGCAGGCTAAGGACAGCATAACTTTTTTACACCAAAACCATGATATATGAGATTTTGGATTTTTGTATTCACCATTGCTATTTTTTCTCAGGCTCAGACCAAAGCAGCGGAACCATTAGCCTTGCCGGAAGCTCTTTTCTCTAATGATGGAAAATACTCGCTCGTTTATACTTATGATTCTCTCAATCACTACAGGGTAGATGCCTGGACCTTGTACCTCAATGCTACCAATGAGGAGCTGTCCATTATTATTCCGAAAGGTGATTCAGTATATTTTGTCAGCTATGTGATTGACAGGAATTATTTTCCCTACTTTGTTACGGATTCCGGAGATACACTTTCATGTAAAGTAGTCAATATCCTGGATAAAGAGTCATTTCTCAGCCAGTATCAGCTGTATATCCGGCCTCTGGAATTAGCCAGAAAGATCAGGTACCAGATAGATACGACCTGGTACAGTGTAGTACAGCTTCCTTATACCGATTCTATCCTGGAATACAAGTTCCTTGTTAATTTCATGATAGATACACATCACCTGATGCTGGATAGTGTAATGACCAACCTGGACAGTACCGTATATATCGTAAAGGAATATGAAGATCCTTTTGAACAGCTAAAGCTTTACTACTCTCCGGGAACGAATTATTATTGGATGAAATCCGCTATTTATTCCGAGAAGCTGAGATTCAAAGAGCAGCAATATTATACGGATACGGTGATCGTGTCAGAATTTCACAGGGGGATCTCACATCAGATCAAATTCGGAAAATTATATTTCCCGGGGATTTAAAAATAGAATTCAACATAACCTAAAAGACAGCCTCATTCAGCGTACAAAAGAAATTATGGAATTACAAGCATTAAAAAACAGATTTGAAATCATAGGAAATGACCCGCAGCTCAATTATGCATTGGAGGTAGCTGAACAGGTAGCCAATACCGACCTGAGTGTATTGATCTTCGGGGAGAGCGGTGTTGGTAAGGAAGTGTTTTCCCAGGTGATCCACAATTTGTCTTCCCGCCGGCACAATCCATTTATCGCGGTCAATTGCGGGGCTATACCTGAGGGTACCATTGATTCAGAATTATTCGGACATGAGAAAGGCGCTTTTACTTCTGCTACCGATTCAAGAAAGGGATATTTCGAGACGGTGAATGGAGGTACTATATTCCTGGATGAAATCGGTGAAATGCCCCTGGGAACACAAGCCAGGTTGCTCCGGGTATTGGAGACCGGTGAATTTATCAAAGTCGGTTCTTCCAAAGTCATGAAGACCAACGTCCGGGTTATCGCTGCTACCAATAAAGATTTACTGGCACAGACCAAAACCGGGAAATTCAGGGAAGATCTTTATTACAGGCTGAATACGGTCCCTATTAAAGTTCCCGCACTAAGAGAAAGGAAAGCAGATATTCCTTTATTGTTCAGAAAATTCACCAATGACTTCGCAGCAAAATACAGGTCTAAGCTCGTCCGGCTAACGCCTGAAGCACAGGAGCTCCTGATGGAATATTCCTGGCCGGGCAATGTCCGGGAGCTTAAGAACATCGCTGAGCAGATCTCCGTACTGGTTAACGAAACAGAGGTAGATCAGACGATCATGTCTAAATTCTTACCTGTTCACCAGCAGGAAACAGGTCTTCTCCTTGCAGGAAACAATGATGCGCTGACTTACCAGCCCGGTTCGGGAGGTCAGTCTTCCTCTGCCACGGAGCGCGAGCTGCTGTATAAATTAATCTTTGATCTCAAGAGAGATATCAATGAGATGAAAGCTATGCTTTATGGCATGAGCAGCGGACGTCCTATGATGTCTAACGACGTGATACCCCAGGAACGCCCTATCCCTTCTGCCAATATGCTGCCGCCTGCCCAGAGAAATGAAGAAGATAATTTCTCGACACCGCCCATCACCAGTTATCACCACAATCAAGATAGCATCATCCTGCATACGGATAAGGACAGCATTACCCATCATGAGGATGTAGAAGAGTCTCTCTCTCTGGAAGAAATGGAAATCAACCTGATCAAGAAAGCCCTCAAAAAGCACAGAGGTAAAAGGAAAGATGCAGCATTGGAACTGGGGATTTCGGACAGGACATTATACAGAAAGATCAAGGAATATGACCTGGAAGAGTAGCGTTTGGCTGGTGAAAGGAAGCAGCTCAGAATGGCGATTTAAAATCTTTCAGGGCCTCAAAGCTTAAATCTCTTCCTGAAATGACAGGGTTATTGACGGGCCAGTTCATACCGAAACTATTATATAATATCCCGGTATCGCTTTCCTTATGATATGCGGAGCTTACCAGGTAGTAGGTAATGCTTTTGTCTTCCAGGCTCAAAAAGCCATGAGCACATCCTTTTGGAATCAGCAGGGCTTTATGATTGGATTCCGATAGTTCTGCGGAAACAAATGAGCCGTAAGTGGATGAATTTTTCCTGAGGTCCACGACCACATCCAGGATTTCTCCCTGGAGGCAAAATACGATTTTCTCATGATCGTGAGGTGGTAGCTGGAAATGCATCCCCCGGATCACATCCTTATGGGAATAGGAAAAATAGGATTCTTTTAATGCAAATTCCAAACCATGTTCCTGTAAAGAAGGAAGGTGAAAGCTCTTGATGAAGCTACCCCTGTCATCATCGGACTTGGGAAGGATAAGTTCCATTAATCCTTGTATTCGTGTTGGAATAATCTGCATGAACATTGATCTTAGATAAGAAAGCAGGTTCAAATATAAAGCAAAATTACAGGGATATGGAATGATCGATATCAAAATGTGCTAAGCGGTCTCCACCCAATCATTTTATGATCTATTGGATCAGCCTGTTGAACCACCGGATATATGCATCTACTGCTTTTTTGACCAGTTCTTCTGTATCGGTTTTTAGCTTCCCATGCTCATCCAGGCAGTTCTGGATCTGAGGCAGGTAAACTTCAGGTTGCTGCATGACCGGCACATTCAGGAATACAAGACATTGTCTCAAATGATGGTTGGCCCCGAATCCGGCAATATTGCCCATGGAGCTGCTGAATACTGCTCCCGGTTTATTGTCCCAGCAATTCTTACCGTAAGGCCGGGAGGCTACATCCAATGCGTTTTTCAATACCGCCGGAACAGACCGGTTATATTCAGGAGTAATGAAGAGGACGCCCTCCAGTCCTTTCACTTCCTCCCTGAATTCCATATACGATTGCGGAACTTCATGGTGATCATCGTAATCCTGGTTGTACAATGGCAGGTGACCTGTTTCCATCATTTTAAATTCAAATCCTGCGGGTGCCATATCCCGGATATTTTCGGCTAACTTTCTGGAAAAAGACGCTTTACGAAGGCTTCCGACAAAAATTCCTATAGTTTTAGTCATGGTTGCTTGATTTTGTTGGAATAAAGGTAAGCACTCTCCGCAACTGTCTCAAACGATAATTGTTATAAAAATCAAAGCATGATTTTATATTAAAAGGCAAGAGCCCATGTACAAGGTAATTGCCTGTGTACCTGACCTTATCCTGATATGCCTCGTATCCAGCCGGATGCGTTCATCCGGTCTTTTGATTTTTCCGGATACGAATTCCTGTTTTCAGCTATTTTGTATGTCATGTATCCCCGATAATGATTAATTTCGCAGACAGTATAATCAATAGATGAAGAATATTAGAAATTTTTGCATAATTGCACATATCGACCATGGTAAAAGCACCCTGGCGGACCGATTGCTTGAATATACCAAAACGATATCTGAGCGGGAGATGCAGAACCAGGTACTGGATGATATGGACCTGGAGCGGGAGAAAGGAATTACCATAAAAAGCAAAGCTATCCAGGTCAAGTACAACAAGGACGGCCAGAAATATATCTTAAACCTGATCGATACGCCGGGCCACGTGGATTTCTCTTATGAGGTAAGCCGCGCATTGGCAGCCTGTGAAGGAGCATTGCTTCTTGTAGATGCTTCCCAGGGAATACAGGCACAGACCATTTCCAACCTGTACCTGGCCATAGACAATGACCTGGAGATCATACCGGTGATCAATAAGATCGATATGGATGGTGCGATGATCCCTGAAGTAACTGACCAGATCGTGGACCTGATCGGGTGTAAGCCCGAAGAGATCATTCTCGCCAGTGGAAAGAGCGGTATCGGGATCGAAGAGATACTGGATGCGATTGTAGATAGGATCCCTTCCCCCAAAGGGGAAGTGGAAGCACCGTTGCAGGCATTGATTTTTGATTGTGTATTCAACAGCTACAGGGGCATCATCGTGTATTTCCGGATTATGAACGGCAGCCTGCGCAAAGGGGATAAAGTGAAGTTCATGAACACAGGTAAGAGCTATGAAGTAGATGAGCTGGGGATCTTGAAGATAGGATTGGAACCCGTGGACGTACTGGAAGCGGGAAATGTAGGGTATATCATTACAGGTATTAAAAATGCCAAAGAGATCAAAGTGGGGGATACGATTACTCTCCTGAATAACCCTGCTCCTGATGCGATTCAGGGATTTGAGGATGTGAAACCCATGGTATTTGCCGGTATCTATCCCGTGGTGACGGATGATTTTGAAGAGCTGAGGGAATGTATGGAGAAATTACAGCTCAACGATGCGTCCCTGACTTTTGAACCGGAGACTTCCCAGGCATTGGGCTTTGGATTCCGTTGCGGATTCTTGGGTATGCTGCATATGGAGATCATCCAGGAAAGGCTGGAGCGGGAATTTGATCAGACGGTGATCACCACGGTTCCGAATGTAAGCTTCAAAGCCTACCTGACCCGGGAAAGAGATAAAGCCATTATCGTCAATAATCCTTCTGAGATGCCGGATCCCAGCCGGATCGACCGTATAGAAGAGCCGTTTATCCGGGCGCAGATCATTAGCCTCCCGGATTATATCGGGAATATCATGTCTTTGTGCCTGGGTAAGAGGGGTATCCTGACCCAGCAGAACTACCTGACTGCTACCCGGGTAGAGCTGGTATTCGAGCTGCCATTGGCGGAGATCGTATTTGACTTCTATGATAAGCTGAAATCAAGCACAAGGGGATATGCATCCTTCGATTACCAGCCTATAGATTACAGAGAAAGTGAGATCGTGAAGATGGACATCCTGCTCAACGGAGAAAAGGTAGATGCCTTGAGCGCGTTGATCCATAAAGGCAGGGCACAGGATTTTGGACGCAAACTATGTACCAAGTTAAAAGAACTCCTGCCGCGCCAGCAGTTTATGATCGCCATACAGGCTGCGGTGGGTGCCAAAGTTATAGCCAGGGAGACGATCTCCGCGATGAGAAAAGATGTAACGGCCAAGTGTTACGGTGGTGATATTTCCCGTAAGAGAAAACTATTGGAGAAGCAAAAAGAAGGAAAGAAGAGAATGCGCCAGATAGGGTCTGTGGATGTGCCGCAGGAAGCTTTTCTCGCAGTCTTGAAACTCGACGATTAAAACCATCTGCGTATAGCCGGTGAGCAGATTTCAAAGCATCTTCCGGCTGTACGTTTCACCATAAAAACAATAAGATGCCCCATTCCCAGGATTATTTTGGTCCTTATTTCAATAAAAAAGGATTAAAAATTCCGGCAAGGATTATATCTATCCTGTTCCATCCCATCTTTGTCACTTTCGGTACAGCGATGCTGATCTACTGGTTGCAGAAGCCGGCATATATCTCGGTGCAGAATGCATATCCTTTGTGGATTGGTTTTCTTTTTTTGAATCTGGTCATGTTCCCGCTGGTGGCTACCTTGCTGATGAAAGCCCTGGGATTTATCTCCAGCATCACGATGAAAAACCCGAAGGACCGGATCATACCCCTGATAGCAACTATGATCTTTTATTTCTGGGCATACAATGTGGCCAAAAATATATCTCCGGAAGTACCCTTATACATGAGGGTTTATTTATTGGGGAGCTTCTGGGGGATCATCATGATATTCCTGATCAATATCTTTTTTAAGGTAAGTATGCACACAACCGCTATTGCTTCTACGGTAGGTATACTCATTATGATGATATTACAGTTGAAGATTGATATTTTATGGATTATTATAGCATCTATAGTTCTGGCAGGATTGGTAGGCACGGCCCGCCTGATCCTCAAGGAACATTTGCCTTTCGAGCTGGTATTGGGATACATCACCGGATTCCTGGTGCAGGTAGGGGCTTATTATTTTCTGATCAATTAGTTGATACATTTTCGCTATTCATTTATGACTGGAAGTAAATATGCATATCTTACCCTTTTGGGAATACAATTAATTTTATGCTACCTGGCGTTCCCTTACTTTTTTGAACATGGGTTTGACGGGAGTTTTTGTGCACATGGGGACGGTTTTAAGAATACCTTTACAATGCTCAGCTTTATCAATGAGCCGATAGGAGAAAAAGGGATCTTTCACTTTGATTTTTTTCAATATCCCTATGGTGATTATGTGTATACGGCTGATAATACGCCCCTGTACGCTATAGCTATGCGTTGGATCAACCACTACCTGTTCCCGGTTGGTCCTTATGCTATTCCCGTTTTTAATGCACTGATGATTGCCAATGTGATCGGGTGCAGCTTATTGCTGTTTTACCTCGGCAGAAAGTATTTTAAGAATCCTTACTGGGTATGGCTGCTGGCGATCGTGTTCCCGTGGATTACGGAGCAGTTCCTGAGATTGGACCGGGGACATTACAACCTTTCCTTGTCTTCCATATTCGTAGTGGCCATGATCCTTTGTGACCGTTACGTACAGCTCCGCAATTCTTCCAGGGACACCCGGTTATTATTCTGGCTGATGATTGTATGGACACTATTGGGATATATGATTCATGGATACTACCTGCCTATCCTATGTGTGTTTTTTGCGGTGTTTTTACTGGTAGTGCACCTGCTGGAATGGCGAAAAAGAAAGGACTGGAAGCCTATTCTTGTTCCCTTCATCTATATATTGGTTGTAGGTATCGTTTCCTACTCGGTATTATACCTTACCGACGGTTACCTCTCTATGCGCCAGCAGCATGCCATGTCCTTTAATGTCAATGATCAGAAGCTATTCCCTTCCTACCTGTACCAGTCCTATTGGTTCAACAGCATTAATTTCCCTTTAAGGGTCGACAACTATGGATCCTTTGCTGAGCCGCATATGTATATGGGGCATGTATTTTGGGCGGGTTTCCTGTTTTTCTGTTTACAGTTACTGATGAACAGTAGCTATAGAGCTTATTTGTTTTCTTTCACCGGAAGAAATCAATGGAACCGGTTTGGGCTGGGGATCATAGCAGCAGCTTTTATTTCATTTACGATTTCGCTCGGTACCAATATCTTCGGTATGCTGATCCGGATAAAGCCCATTCCTGTCTTAAATTTTGAAATAGGGAGCTGGTCTTTGTTGTATTCGCTGGCCTTAGTGGCAGTGGTTTGTTCTGTCTTGTTCTTGTGTATGAATATAGTCTTTGCGGTCTTTTCAAAGGATATATTCAGGAAGCATCAGCCATCATCCGGGAAACAGTTCATTGCTGTCGTGCTGCTGCTTGGGGTAACCGTGCTTTTTTTGTTTACCAATGTATTTAAATTTACAGATGTTCCCAATCTGGTAAACCCTTTCTTTTACCTTCAGAAGCTAACCCGTATTGTAGAGCAGTTCCGTTCTTTGAGCAGGTTTGCCTGGCCGTTTATACTGGTAAGTACATTTTTCCTTTTCCTGGTTCTGGACAGGTCGCATCATTTGCTCCGGAAATGGCAGAGGACCGGGTTGTACATCATGCTCGGTACCTTATCCTTCAGCCAGATCGCAGATGTTGTGACTTTTTATCAATACAATGCCAACCTGGTCAACAGGTTTTCTCCTGAAGCATTAAGCCATTTGCCGGAAGCTGAAAAAGGACGTTATGCAGCCATTGTTCCTATTCCTTTCTTTATGGTGGGCTGCGAGGATTATACGGTAACCATAGATGATCACGAAGATTTCAGCAACTGGCTGTTCAGGTTTGCCTATAAGAATGAGCTTCCGGTTATGGCGTCCAAGCTCAGTCGCACCCCTGTGAAATTTTCGAAGGAAATGCTGGAAATGCTGATCCACGCCGCACCCCCTGATGACCTCAGGTCATTGCTTCCGGGAAAGCCTCTTTTGGTTATTGTCTCCAGGGACCTGATGCTGGAACATCCTGATAAAGTACGCAATTTCGTTAAGGATCCGGAGATCAACCGGACAGCGTATCAGGCCAACCTGGCCCAGTTTGATTTCATAAAAAAAGCCAACCTGGATTATTTATATACCAGGGATAACCTGGATTTTTATGAATGGAATGTCAAGTGAGCGTATTAACGTACTTTTCGGTTATTGAGGTATAAGGCTTTGTCTTTCTTGTAAAAATAGGTTGCATGAACCGGGTAGAGTGCCAGCTCGTCCAGCGCCATATAATTCCTGTTGCTTGCTTTACCATCATCGATCCGGACGGTCATAAATGCTGCCTGAGGATGAATGTCTACCACTTTTTCCGTGAGCAGCCATAGTCCTTTTTCTGTCATTGTGCTGAGCTTTGCACCGATATTCTGATGGTACACATGCTGACTGTCTGCATTAAACTGGTCGATCAGGTAGGAAGGGCCGTTGTATTTATAGTCATTGACCTTAGCCCATATATTGATGACCAGCTTATGGTCATACTTCAGTTGAGGTAAGGGAATCAGATCCAGTACAGGATCCTGTTCGAATTTTTCCTGATAAAACCCCTTTCCCATTTTCCCTTCTACTAGGCCATTATCAAAATGATTGACATAAAGAAATGAATCACTGCCTGGTGGCAGGATGATGCCTGTTTCTTCCTGGCTTTGGTAAGCAATTTTAACTGTGGAGTCGATAATTTCTTTTTGGCTTGCAAGCAGCCGGGATTTGCTGAGACTATAGATCCGGAAGCGATCCCAGGTCAGCAGTGAATCAGCCATTGTAGTCAGGTAAAGCTCGTTGATATCCGTTGTATATTGTGTATCTGCAAGGATCAGGAGCGGCTTATCGCTGAACCTGTCCAGTATCTTTTTTTGGGAAAACGGGCCGTCTGCCAGGCGGATACTTTCAAAAGTCTGGCTCCAGGATGTTCTTGACATCATCACATCTACAATAGGAAGACCGGTCTGATAACTGATATGAAACGAAGTGATTAAGGACGGATTCCAATCCGGTCCTATCCATAACTTCTCCGATCCTACATGGAAGAAAGGAAGCGCAACTATAGCCTGAAAATCCTGAATGTGCTTACCGGAAGAATTTAGTACTGATGAAAGACTGTGCTCTTTTCCAGCGAAGGCACTGAAATATTCATGCTTGTCATCAGGATTTTTTTTTGAAAAAATTGTAGATGGCAAAACTCTGGATGAAGGATATGGCAATACAGGTTACAGTAATGACAGTAGCAAGCGTTTTTTTGTCTTTTGAAATCAGATACCGGTAAGTCCTGAATAAAGTAAGTACAACAAATATCTGAAAGATAAAGTAAAAAATCCATGAAAACCTTCCCACGGTCCGGAATTGCCTGATGGTGGCAATATGATCAATGAGTGTATCCCATCCCCAGGAGATAGGGACACCCATCCCCAGGAGCAATGCGAAGAATCCCGTCAGCAGCCAGATGGAATAGTTGTTTTCATACACTTCGGTAAGCAGTGCTTTACTATGTTTTTTTGGCCTGACCAGCCATGCTATACAACATGTCAGTACAAATAAAAATGTACCGAAGCTCACCAAACCCAGGTATACAGAGCCTTCTCCATAAGCCTTTTCTGCGGGTCCGAATAAAAACTGGAGCATATTACCCATAGGTGCATCAGGATTGAGAAAGATATGTTTACCTTCTGTGGCTCCGCCGAATACTCCATATGGGTAGTCGGGCCGGTCGGTGACCTGATCCGTTGCAGATAGGAATAACTTCACGATAACAGTCGGAACCAGGATGCTGATGATAATGGGTAAGGTATGGATGAGGTTTCTTAAAAAAGATTTTTTGAAATGGATAATAAAAAAAGAAAAGCTGTAAAAGACAATCAGTACCGTGCTGATCGCAAGGTTATAAAGATGGAAAAAGGCAAAGATGAGTGTAAAGATGAAAATGAGGAAAGGATAAATGATCTTCCTTCGTTCGTCGTACAGCATCAGCCAATACAGCATCATCGGTATATACCCCATGAACGCCATTCCGAAATGTCCCTCTATCTTCATGTACTGCTGGCAGGAGAATACGATGATGATCCCGCATAACCCCGCTAACCAGGCCGGGATACCGAATCGGATGAGTATCTTATACATAAACACACAGCCGACAGGTATGGAAATCAAAACAAGAAAATGCATGATTCCCAAAGCATAATCCGTTGCGCCCGGCATCCATTGACCGATACCCTGGACCAGCCACACCAACAGGGGCATATTATCTGTGAAGATCACATGCTCGCCGTAAGGATAATTCATTCCCTGAAAATGAGTTCCCGATCCATGCTGGACCTGATAGAGATAAGTATAGTAATTTTTGATCCCATCACCACCATTTGATATAAGGGAACTGTTGAGGTGCGTAACTATTTCCTGAAATATGATACCTGCTGCGAAGGAACTGATGACAAATATGATGATTGCATTGCGGAGATGACGTTTAGGCGGGTTCATTTCATTAAGATATTTAGAAAATTCTTTCCTTCCTGAAGCAGGATTTTCGGGTTCATTTTTCTGAAAATAATTCCCGGCCTCAGATGTACTTCCACCGCTTTCATGGCTATATTTTCCTTTTTCTTAGACGAAAGGTAAATGAACTCCAGGTCAAATAAATAACGGTCTATTGTAGTGGAAAGAAAGATGTTTTTCCCTTTTTCATTAAATCCTTTTAACCCGCATTGGGTATCGGTTATACCCATATTGAGCAGGTTGCGGATACACCAGCGCAATGCCCGGGATATAAACTTCCGTACCGGAGGTGTTTGTTCATAATAAGTCCTGTCCTTAATGCCGGCCACCACATCATGACCTGTAAGCAGCTGCTGATATACTTCAAGGACCGAGTCCGTCGTGTAGGGCAAATCTATATCGGTATAGATATAATAATCCGCATTTGCTTCCCTGATCCCGCTGCGTAGGGCTGCACCTTTCCCCCGGTTTTCCCGGTTGTCAACGTAGTGGAACAGTGGGATCTTCGTTCGCAGTATCTCTACTGCAAGACTGATATCATATTGACTTCCGTCGTTGACGATGCACAGCTGTACCGGATGACCCACTCGGTGCCGGATCTCCTGGTAGCTCTTTATAACGATCTGCTCCCAGTCTTTGGGAGGGTTGAAACAGGGAAGTATCAGTGCCAGGTGGTGCGTCAAAAGAAAGAATTGATTATCTTAAACGATCGTAAGCCTTCAGCAGTTTGATATCTTTGCGGATACCGCTCCTCGCCATGAACAAAAGTACCATGCTGATCAGGGGAACAAAAGCACCGAACTGGTATGCTCCTCCCTGCTCCGAAATGGTGCCCCTGGCGTCTTCTATGGAAAAGAACATCCATACCAGCAGGCCCGTCACTACCAGGATATTCAGCCAGATCATATTCAGCTGGGCATTTCTCTTCCTGAAGTTGAAAAGCGCTGTCATACTCAGTATAGCAGACAGGGCCACCAATACTATAGCTAAATAATTATCCTGAAGATTCAGCAATGTGCCGTCTGCGAGCCTGAAGACATTAAAGTATAAGGTCGAAGCGATCACGATAGCAGATAGCAATAGCCAGACTGTTTGTATTCTTTGGATCATTATGAATTGAATTAAAGATATAAAATATAAGATGTAAGACAAATCTAAGATTGTCTTACATCACAGCCAAATTTACGAACTGTCATTTTAGCTGATGATCAGATCTTTCAGGTAAGGTTTCAGCACTTCAGGCAGGTGGATGCCATTTTCTTTTTGATTATTTTCCAAAAGACAAGCCACTATTCTCGGCAGCGCCAGTGAGCTTCCGTTCAGGGAATGTAAGAGCTGTGTCTTTCCTGAATCATCCTTGTAGCGGATTTTCATTCTGTTGGTCTGGAAAGCTTCAAAGTTGGACACTGAACTGACTTCCAGCCAGCGCTCCTGTGCAGCACTCCATACCTCGAAGTCATAGGTCAGTGCAGAAGCAAAACTCATATCGCCACCACATAGTTTGAGTATGCGATAAGGTAATTGAAGACTACCCAGCAACCCTTCTACGTGATCCACCATTTTTTGTAACTGTGCATAGCTGTCTGCCGGCCTGGTAATGGCTACGATTTCCACTTTGTCGAATTGGTGTAACCTGTTCAGCCCTCTCACATCTTTGCCATAGGACCCGGCCTCTCTCCTGAAGCAGGGGGTGTAACCGGTCATCAGGACCGGTAGCTGTTCATTGGAAAGAATTTCATCCCTGTAGATATTGGTCAGGGGAACTTCAGCAGTAGGGATCAGGTATAGGTTTTCATTTTGTACATGGTACATCTGACCTTCTTTGTCCGGAAGCTGGCCGGTACCGAACCCGCTGGCTTCGTTGACCACGATCGGGACTTCTAACTCCTGATACCCGCGTTCTGTATTATAATCCAGGAAATAATTGATCAATGCACGCTGTAGCCTGGCTCCTGCGCCGGTATAAACAGGAAAGCCGCTTCCTGTGATTTTGGTGCCGGTCTCGAAGTCAATCAGTCCGTATTTCGCAGCAAGTTCCCAATGCGGCAGGCTGCCCTCCGGAAGCTGAGGTACATGTTCTACGATTTTCATCACTACATTTTCTTCGGCAGTGATACCGTCCGGCACATATTCGGAAGGCATATTCGGGAGTTTCACCAGCTCATTGAATTGTTGTGCTTCGAGTTCGCCGAGCTGCTCGGAGATTTTCCTTTGGTGCTCTTTATTGCTGGCCACAGATTGTTTGACCTGTTCCGCTTCGTCTTTTTTACCTTGACCCATCAGTTGCCCGATCTGCTTGGCAGCGGCATTGGACCGGGCAGCGATCTCATCATTTTGCTGTTGCAGTTTACGGCGCTGGGCATCGATCTCCAGGATAAGATCGACAACTTCCGGGTTTTTAAAATTTTTCTTTTTTAAACCATTGATGACCGTTTCCTTGTCGTCCCGAAGCAATTGAATGTTGAGCATAATGATGATGATGTAGGATCTTTGAAAAAATTGAAACGCAAAGGTATAAAAAAGAAACAAGTGTATATTTATCCCGGACAGGATTTGAGGAGATGGTCAGAAATACCTTTTTCAAAGCGGTACAGGCGACACCGGAAGGCGGAAAAAATAATCTGAAAAAAAAATTTGCAGATTTGAATGGAACAATTACCTTTGCAATCCCTGAAAGCAAAAGCCCATGGGGGAGTTCTTAGTATAGAGATAATTAAAGGCCACTTTAGCTCAGCTGGTAGAGCAACTGACTTGTAATCAGTAGGTCGCTGGTTCGATTCCGGCAAGTGGCTCTTTTTTTATATCCAGGTCTGTGGAGTATTGATTACCGGACATTTCGTTTGTATTCAGTTCTCCATATTTATTTGGAATAGGGGGTAGGTGGCCGAGTGGTTAAAGGCGGCAGACTGTAAATCTGCTCACTTCGGTGTACGGAGGTTCGAATCCTTCCCTGCCCACTTTACCGGTCAGCTGATCAGCAATTTGCTGATCAGCTGATTTCAAGAATGCGGAAGTAGCTCAGTTGGTAGAGCGACAGCCTTCCAAGCTGTAGGTCGCGGGTTCGAGCCTCGTCTTCCGCTCTAAGGTGATAAATAGCTGATTGGCGAAAGCCGGTTGGCTATTTTTAATTCGTAAATCAGTGAATGAGTAGTTTGATATCCGGTAATGTATCATGTTTCAGGTTTGCAAACGATCGCATTCATAGGTTTTTCAGGCTGTTGTAGCTCAGTGGTAGAGCACTTCCTTGGTAAGGAAGAGGTCGGCAGTTCAATCCTGCTCAACAGCTCATTATTTATTGATCCGGAAGAACAATATGTATTTTCCGGTAAATAATCCAGCATTAAGGAAATTGTTTTTATAGTTCAGGTGATGGAGATTTTCCGACAAGGCCAATCGGAAATATCTGTATCCCGGACCGGGTAGAAAAAAGAGTTCCAGACCCATGAATTGTGGCAGTTCGTTAACATTGCCACAACATTATAGGTTTAATTAATTTTTTCTATTTTTAAAAAAATAATTACCTTTGCATACTTTTTATAAACTAAATATAAATTTTTTAAAAATTAAATAAAATGGCTAAAGAGACCTTTAACAGGGCGAAACCCCACGTAAACATTGGTACAATCGGTCACGTTGACCACGGAAAAAACTACCTTGACTGCCGCTATTACTTCAGTATTGGCTTCTCAGGGTTTGGCAGAGAAAAGAGATTATGATGGTATTGACAATGCTCCGGAAGAGAAAGAGCGTGGTATCACTATCAACACTGCGCACGTAGAATATGAAACTGCAAATCGTCACTATGCACACGTTGACTGCCCGGGTCACGCTGACTATGTGAAAAATATGATTACTGGTGCTGCTCAGATGGACGGTGCTATCCTGGTGGTTGCTGCTACTGATGGTCCGATGCCTCAAACTAAAGAACATATCCTTTTGGCACGCCAGGTAGGTGTTCCTCGTATTGTTGTATTTATGAACAAAGTGGACCTGGTAGATGATCCTGAAATTCTGGAATTAGTAGAATTAGAGATCAGAGAATTATTGTCTGCTAACGATTATGATGGTGACAACGCACCTATCATCCAGGGTTCTGCATTGGCAGGTCTTGATGGTAAACCAGAAGGTGTAGAAGCTATCAATAAATTAATGGCTGCCGTAGATGAGTATATTCCTCTTCCTCCACGTGCTGTAGATCAGCCGTTCCTGATGTCTGTAGAGGACGTATTCACCATTACCGGTCGTGGTACTGTAGCTACAGGTCGTATAGAAAGAGGTGTGATCACTGTAGGTGATGCTGTAGAGATCGTTGGTTTCAACGAAAAACCATTGACTTCTACTTGTACAGGTGTGGAAATGTTCAAAAAATTATTGGATCGTGGTGAAGCCGGTGATAACGCTGGTATCCTGCTACGCGGTATTGAGAAAAAAGATATCCGTCGTGGTATGGTAATCGTTAAGCCAAACTCTATCACTCCGCACACTGAGTTCAAAGGTGAGGTTTATGTATTAGGAAAAGACGAAGGTGGCCGTCACACTCCATTCTTCAACAAATACCGTCCTCAGTTCTACTTCAGAACTACAGATGTAACTGGTGAGTGTTACTTGCCTGAAGGTGTTGAAATGGTAATGCCTGGTGATAATGTGAATTTGACTGTTAAGCTGATCGCTCCTATCGCAATGGATAAAGGACTGAAATTCGCTATCCGTGAAGGTGGCCGTACAGTGGGCGCAGGTCAGGTGACTGAAATCCTCAAATAAGAATTGTATCAACGTTAGTTGATCTTAATAGAAAGAGTCTTGAAGCAAAACTTCAAGACTCTTTTTTATGCAGGAAATGTTCGGAACCAGGTTCAAACATTTACATTGCGGCTGCTTGCTTTATACTGTTTAAAAAAATACCTTGACCCTGAACATATCAGAATACCTGATTGCGCTTTTTCTTTTATTAACTTCCTGCGGCGACTGTGTACAAAACGTGAGGGCCGTTGTCACAGGTGAATTGTGACCAGGCAGTCAATGAGTACTGCGGTTATTTTGCAAAAATGAAGGGAAAATAATCTTGCGATAACGGATGAAGAAGGAGCTTGTGAATTAGAAGGTATTTCCGGGGGAATCATAAAATGCCTGGATATGTCTGTTATTGTAGCGAAAGCAAACTATGATACTCCTGAAGTAAACCTTGCTTCCGGAGAGACTGCAACTATCCTACTCAGTCCAAGACCGGGACTGGAATAACCAAACATACCACATTGCTACAAACCTGTAAATAAGCTTAAATATATCCGGAGAATAATAATATAGATTATGAAGATAAATCATGGGATTTCCTGTCCCGAAGCTATTTATTCCTCATCTTTTACTACATACCGCTGCGTAAAGGCGCCATATCCTGCCCATACACCTAATGCACCTCCCTCGATATTGGAGGAGACGATCATGGGTGCGGCGAAAGGGTTGCCGACCGTACCATAAGAATATTCCAGGGTTCTGAAGAATTCGTAGGTAGCAAAATCGATGGATGCCAATTTGATATCCAGGGTATCGCCGAGGTGGAAATAATTGGACCTTGCCATATTCAGGGTATCAAAACGGTTCCACCCGGGTTCGATCAATACATTGACAGTAGTACCATTGATGATGTCGTCATTATTCACTGAAAAATAAGGAGCATAGAAGGATCCCCCGTTGACAGCGCTGAAGATCCGGAACCTGTTGATTTCATCAATGGGGTCATTGTACCTGCCTCTTACGATCCTGTAGGTAGGATCTTCAGCCATAGCTTCTTCATTGGCAGGTATCTCTGTCCAGAAAGAATCCAGGCCATAATTGACAGGAGGTATCGTTGTCGTTGAAGTAAATATTTCTCCATCTACTTCTACCCTGAGG
Source organism: Taibaiella sp. (assembly GCA_019739295.1). Next base: position 20,392 of record JAHHDV010000024.1, on the reverse strand, counting down.
TCATACTGCTTGCCGGATACGCCTGCAAATGCGAGGTCATCCAGGTTGGCCGAATCTACACTGTAAAAATTAATCTTGTAATCGCCCAGGTAGAATTCATATTCTTTGAGCGTAATGGTTTTCTCTCCATCAGAAACCGTAATATGGGCACCATTGACAAAAGAATTAAAGAAAATGGCAGTATCGATCTCGGCAAAGAAACCAATGCTGCGGGACAGCCTCACCACAGGAGGTAATCCGGTCTCTATGCTCCCTTCCACAATGAGCTTAGGCTCAGAGCCAGGAAGCCGGATATTCATTTCCCTTTCACAAGAATATAAGCATAAGGCCAGGACAATTAAAGCAAGTATTTTTCTCATGATCTGGATTTGAATATTTCATACAATACAATTCCGGCTGCTACAGATACGTTTTAAAGAATCAAATTTATTGCTTTGCGGGATGCGAACCAGTTGATCGGCGTTTTTTAAAACAAATTTAGATACTCCGCTGTCTTCTGCGCCCATAATGACGGCCACGGGCTGGTCAGCAGTCAGCATACCGCCGACCTCGGTCCCATTGATATCCATCGCCATCGTCCTGATGCCGTTCAGCCTGAGGATATCCATAATCTGTTCTATACTTGCTTCCCTGCAGACCGGTATATGTGCCAATGCTCCCGCTGAAGTTTTGATGGCATCTTCCGTCACGGCAGCAGCATTAGAGACAGGCAGGACAATGGCATCAGCACCAAAACAATAGGCAGAACGGGCTATGGCACCCAGGTTCCGGGTATCGGTAATGCCATCCAGTACCATAAACAATGGTATCCCCCCCTTGTCTGTAACCTGGTCGATGACCGGCTGTAGCGGATAATAAGTAATCAGACCTGCCACACCTATGATGCCCTGGTGATTGGACTTGCTCATCCTGTCCAGTTTCTCGACAGGTACCATACTCCACGCTATATTCCTTTCCCTGGCTTTCTGTTTGATAGTCTGGATATCATCTCCGGTTGCAGATTTCAGGATAAAGATCTTATCAATATCTGTGCCTCCCTCCAATGCTTCAATTATTGGTTTTCTGCCTATGATCAGCCGGTTCCTGGCAATACCGGGTTTCCTCTCTGCTGATCTGGGTGTATGAAAGGCCGCTTTGGGCCTGGAGTGTGGTTTCTTCATAAGGTAAAATGTTGGCCGCAAAATTACTTAATATATCCAAGGGTACATGCAAGATTCTGAATTGCCGGGAAAATGTGAGTTTTTCAATTTCTCTATCCCTGATCTGTATCTTCAGGTTAAATTACGATTAGTTAAAATATTTTATCTTTGTATGTAATGACTGTAGAAATTATGAAGAAAATTTTACTATCCTTTCTTTTTGTACTGGTCAATGCTGTTGTGATTTGGGCACAGGAAGGAATGCTAAAAGGAACATTAGTCAGTGATACTGCCGGTACACCGGTATCAGAAATGGAACTGGAGCTTATAGAATTAAAAGTTTTGAAATTCTCTGACGGTAACGGAGTGTTCTCATTTAGCAATGTACCTTATGGTACCTACACTCTGCAGATAGGAGACGGTATCCGGGCATCAGAAGTTATTCAGGTTCAAATGAACAGCAAGGTCGTGGATTTGAATGCCATAACCATTCAGCTGGCGGAAGGTTCAGGAAGCAGCACTGAACAACTGTTGTCTATTGGTCTAGAAGATATCATAACGGATCCGGAAGAGGGTAGAGTGAGTGCTCACAGTTATGCTCCGATCCTGTCTGCTTACAGGGACCCGTTCTTAAGCGCAGTAGCCTATACTTTCGGATCGCTGAGGTTCCAGCTCAGGGGTTACAACCGCAATGAACAGGAGGTTTATATCAATGGGCTGCCAATGAATGATGTGAAATCCGGGGCTGCATTCTGGGGCCAATGGGGTGGACTGAATGATGTATTCAGGAACCAGACCAATAGCTTTGGTTTAATGCCTATTGAAGTGGGGTTCGGTGGCTTGCTGGGGGGTACGGCTATAGATGCTACAGCCATCAATCAACGCAGACAGACGAGAATTACGTATTCTAATTCGAACAGAACATACAGGCACAGGGTAATGGTGACCCATAGCACCGGCCTGATGAACAATGGCTGGGCCCTGACTGTCTCTGCTTCCAGGCGCTGGGCTAAAGAAGGTTACATCCCAGGTACATTCTATGATGGTTATGCTTACTTCCTGGGAGCCAGTAAACGCATCAGCAGTAAAGCCTTCCTGCATTTTACCACTTTCGGTGCGCCGACCAGGAGAGGTAAGGCCATGCCGGCTATTCAGGAAGCTATGGATATAGCAGGATCTGATTATTACAATCCGAACTGGGGATACCTTAATGGAACCAAAAGGAATGCTCGTATCTCTAATGTCTTCCGGCCTGCAGGTATACTTTCCTTTGAGTACAGGCCTAATCCTTTGGAAAGCTGGAATATTGCAATGGCCTATCAATCCGGGTACAACGAAAACTCTTCTTTGGATTGGTACAATGCCCAGGATCCAAGGCCGGATTATTATCGCAAACTGCCGTCTTTCTATTTGTATGATCCTTCAGGTGCGGATACAAATACGGCAGAGCAGGTGCTGGATGAACTGACCGGCAATCCCGATAAAATGCAAATCGATTGGGTGCAGCTGTATGAGGCCAACCGGCTCAATACCGTAACGGTCAATGGCATTACCGGGAAACGTTCATTGTACGCAATCGGTAATGATGTAGATGATATCCGGAGCATTTCCCTGGCATCGGGCTATAAAGGAGCTGCTTCAGATCATTTGAAAATTTTTGGAGGATTGGTATACCAGTTGCAGGTGATGGAGAGTTACAGAAAGATGACGGACCTGCTAGGGCGGTGATTTCTGGGTAAATCAAAATCAATTTGCAGAACGTACCTATATCGGTAATCATATCCTGAACCAGCACGATCTGAACCATCCGGATCGTATCGTAAAAGAAGGAGATAAGTATATGTATCATTACAGGTCTCTTTTCCATCGTGCAATACGTGTGGGGACAAGCTTCTTTTATGTACAATAAGTTCGATTTCTTTATAACAGGAAAAATAGGAATGGAAGCATTCCGGAGAGATGGCCAGTACCTCAATGGCATCTTCCAGGATGATTCCTATGGTAAGTCCGATATGCAGCAATTCCTGACTTATTCCGGAAAAGCAGGTCTGACCTACAAGATCAATGGAAGGAACTACCTGTACCTGAACGGGGCATACATTGCCAATGCACCTTCATTTGACAACACATTTATATCTCCAAGAGTGAGAAACCTGACGGTAACTGACCCGGCTACCGTGAAATCAATGACCTGGGAAGTGGGTTATTTATTACATACACCGTATTGGAACGGGCGAATCTCCGCATTCACCACTCAATATGATGACATGAGCCATATCCTCCGTTTCTATCACGAGGACTACAGGACTTTCGTCAACTATGCGATGACAGGTATTTCTATTCGTAATTTAGGGGCTGAAGTAGCCCTGCAAGCGAAACTGTCTCCATCCCTGAGCGCAACGGCAATAGCTGCTTGGACCCAGGTGTTCTATACCAATCGCCCGACAGTGAGTATCTTCCGGGATAATGATACCATAGCTACACCGTCCAGCAGTATCGTATACCTGGAGAATTACTATGCGGTCTCAGGCCCGCAATCCGCATATACGATCGGCTTAAATTATCGCTCACCCCGGTATTGGTGGTTGAATGTCAACTTCAGCTATTTCGACAGGAACTACCTGCAGGTGAACCCGACACGGCTCACAGGGGATGCTGTGGATCTGATGGACAGGACCAGTGCCGCATACCAGATGATTGTGAACCAGGAGCGCCTTCCTTCTTTCTATACCATCGATATCTTTACCGGAAAATCAATCATGATCAACGATCTGTTCCGGAAGGTACCCAGGTCGCATATGCTTTATATCAATGCAGGTATCAATAACATCACGAACAATAAGGATATCATCACTGGAGGCTTCAACCAATTGAGGTTTGATATGGCTACCAGAAATCCGGATCGTTTCCCGCCTAAATATTTTTATGGCTTAGGCATTAACTATTTTGTGAACATCAGCTATAAATTTTAGCTTTAGCCATATTCACCAAATAAAAACCACCGGGGCACCGGTGGTTTTTGTTTTTAAAGATCTTGTTGTCGATCATATCTATCCATTTGTTATAATGGACACGGATTATTTTTTTAGACTTACCTTTCGCTTTTGCTTTTTTCCTTGCAGCCGGTTCAGGTTCTGCAGGTGGCAGGTGCTGTGCGGATGGCGTAATATATGCATCCAGCATCCAGCTTACTTTCTCCAGGTCCCTGATATAGCCCCCTACGATATCGACTGTACCTTCATCTCCCGCTTCGTCTGCTGTTCCCCCTACTTTTCTCAATTGATCTAATAGTACGGTATGATCATTCAGCAAGGTTTTTATCATCTCTGTATCAGTCAGGTTAGAGCCGGATTCCTGGATATGAGACAGGCGGATGTAATCAGAATAATTACTTACCGGCTGGAACCGGAGGGTAAGGATACGTTCAGCGATCTCATCGATCTTTAATAGAGAATCATTGTACATCTCTTCGAATTTGATGTGCAGATCGAAAAAGCTCTTACCTACGATATTCCAATGGAAATTTCTTAATTTCTGATAATATAAGTGATATTCCGCAAGTAAAGTGTTCAGCTCTTCTACTGTTTTTTTCGATTTTCTTCTTGTCCAGATTTAAATAATTCATGGCTATATAGTTTTTGTGGTTAACGAAACAAATTTAATAAACTTAATTTTAAAGAACTATAAATCAATGTTATGATAGCGTGTTTAAAAGTTATAATCTTACTAAATATACAATGCAACAACAAGGAAGAGTCAAAGGTAGTGGTAGTATGCAGGATAGGCAGTTGTTGCCGGCGGAACATTAACCATGATATTTTTTAAATAAATGGTTGTTTTTTTTTGATTTTACCAACCCGGACCTGTGAATGACAGTCTATAGATATGTTGTATTAATGAAATACTTTGAATTGAAAACAGGGCTGAATGCTATCTGAATTTTCAATTAGTATGATAAGAGTTCTCTCTCTACCCCTATATAAAATGAGGCCGTCTTTTTAAGATGGCCTCCATTTTTTATCTCCTGACTGGTGGAGTTAAATGGTCATTATTTCTTTTTCTTTTTCTTTAAGGACATGGTCTATTGAAGTAATACTGTTATCCGTCATCCCCTGGATTTTATTTTCATTGCCTTTGGCTTCATCCTCACTGAGGCCTTCCTTTTGTAATTTCTTAATGGCTTCGATCCCGTCCCTCCTGATATTTCTCACGATCACTTTTGCATTTTCACCTTCTGCGTTTACTTTTTTAACCAGCTCTTTCCTGCGCTCTTCGGTAAGCGGTGGCAGGAACAGGCGGATCAGTTCGCCATCATTCTGGGGCGTAATACCGATATTGGCCATCAGGATCGCTTTCTCAATGGGTCCGATCATGGTCTTTTCCCAGGGCTGGATGGAAATGGTACGGACATCCGTAGCCATCACATTGGCTACCTGGTTCAATGGGGTGGCCGCACCATAATAATCCACGGTGATACCATCAACCAGGGAAGGAGAAGCTTTTCCCGCTCTTACTTTCTGCAGTTCATTATCCAGGTGCTGGATAGCCTTTTTCATTTTTTCGCTTGTCGAATTTAATATTTCTGATACTGTACCTTCCATGATTGTTGTCTTTAAAAGTAAAATATTGTATTGTGATAATTTGCGATGCAAATTTATAGAAAATTAAAATTAATTACTTGTATTATTGAAGATACATTTCAGCATTCTGGCCTTTCCCTGCATATCCTGACGAAGTGTGGTCCTCCACTGGTGTTGCTCGAAATAAAGCTGAGCAGGTGCTGCATAAAGGGAATGCAGTTCCAAATATAAAATCCCGCTGTTCTTAAGTTGCCTCCTCGCGGTTTTTTCGATGGCTTTGTAGAATTGTAAAGGATCATCATCCCGGACGAATAAGGCCAGGTGCGGCTCATGTCCGCTGACGTGGGCCTCCATATCATTTATTTCTTCCGGGAGAATATAAGGCGGGTTACTCACGATGATATCCATCCCGGGCAAAGACCTCGGTCCATCATTCAGGATATCGTCCCGGAAGAAATGGATTTCAGTACCCAGTTTTGCTGCATTGTACCGGGCAATGGTCAGGGCTTCAGTGCTGATGTCTGAAGCGTATACAACTGCAGACCGGATTTTCCTTTTTAATGCTATGGCAATGCAGCCGGAGCCGGTACCGATATCCCATATACCTGTGGGCTGATGTATGGACTGGCAATCCCGGATGATCCAGTCTGCCAGTTCATCCGTTTCGGGCCTGGGGATCAGGACTCCCTCCGCTACATATAACTCGAAGTCGGAGAAATAGCTTTTACCGGTGATATACTGGATAGGACGACAGCGGAGCAGGTCTTCTTTTATTTGCCGGTATACCCGGTCGTGCTCGCCTACAGGATATGATGCTATATGCTCCCAGGCTGACTGCAGGATGAGTTGTGATTCGCTTTCAGTATAAGAAAGGTCCAGTATTTTCTTTAATGTGCTAAGTGCTTTCTCCCTGGTGATGGTATCCATAATCCTGAAAATATCTGATTCTGTAACATTGCATAGCTGTTCTTCCTAATAAATTCACCAGCCTGTAATTGGCTATGGTTCCTACCACTGCCCCTATCAGGGGGACCATCTGCAACAGCTTGGCTATGTCCAGATAATCTCTATACTGCTGTTGAAGCGTATGCCAGTCAATATTAGAAATATCCTGTGGAATATTATGTTTCTGCTTCTCGAAATGGATAATTTTTTCAAGAGTTGTTCTCCTGACTGCATCTGAAGAAAATGCCATCTGCAGCACGAGAAGAAGGAAGACCTTTTCTCTCGGATCCTTGCCGTCCCTTCCATAAAAGGAAGCAATATCCTGAAGCAATTTGATCTTAATCCCCAGAAGCAGGGGGAAATCTGCCAGGCTCCACCAGAACCCGCCGGCACCTGTCAGACCCCCTTCTGCAGAGGCCGTCAGTTTGTGAGATTGAATTCTCCTCCCGACTTCATCTTCTATATGCTTCAGGTGCGCCAGCTGTCGGGGAGCTGGTGAGATGAACTTTGTCCCCAGCATCAACGCTTTGATGATCTCTCTGACTGCTGATGTGATCGCTTTGTGTACTTTGTCCGGAATGATGTTGTTGATCTTCTTCTGGATGCCGCTGCTGATACTATTCCATAAGCCGGGACTTTTATCCATCTTATTGCACCAGACCATCATTTCCCTATAAGCAAAGCGCTGATAGGCATCTAAGTCGGCATATGGTAAAAGAATAAAATCCTTCATAAAGAAACAGACATTTAACTGCTTGAACGCTTATCCCTGATCAGGATGGAAGATAATATGGAAAGTACTAAAAAACTTCCGATTACAATCAGAGACTGCACAGAATGTATCTCATAGAACGGCTCTATAATCATTTTTATTCCTATAAAGATCAGGATACCTGCAAGACCGTAATGTAAATACCTGAATTTATCGATAAAGCTGGCCAGCACGAAGTACAGGGATCTCAATCCCATTATGGCGAAGATATTAGAAGTGTAGAGGATGATCGGATCCTTGCTGACACTGAATATAGCAGGTACGGAATCGACCGCGAATACCAGGTCACTGATCTCAATGATCACTAATGCTGTAAATAAAGGTGTCGCATATTTGATCCCGTTATGAACGGTGAAAAATTTATTGCCATCAAAGGAATTAGAAACTTTAAAAAACCGCTTCACCAGTTTTGCGCCAAAACTATCTTTGAAATTTTCGTTTTCTTCTTCCTGATGTCCTTTGAGGGATCTGATACCTGCGATAAGAAGGAAAATCCCGAAGATGGTCAGGACTATATTCAGCCTGACCTGTTCCTGGCCGAAAATACGCATAGGCTCCAGGTAAGTGGCCTGGACCAGTTCCACTCCGGCAAAGATGAATATGGCCCTGAATATAATGGCACCTACGATCCCGTAGAACAGGACCTTGTGCTGCAGGGCTTTCGGTATCTTGAACTGCCGGAATATCAGCACGAATACAAAAAGATTATCTATAGAGAGCGATTCTTCTATCCAGTAGGCGGACTGGTACTGGTAGAAGTATTCGGGTCCCATATTGAACCAGACCACAACGCTGAATCCCATAGACAAGCTTACCCAGATAACGGTCCAGACGGAAGCTTCCTTGGTACTGACCACATGATCCTTCTTATGAAAGACCCCGAGGTCCAATAGCATCATAATGACAATGACAATAGCAAAAACTGCTAATAAGAGCGGATGAAAATCCATAATGGTGTTGGTTTATTTTGAAGAAGGAAGTGTTTCTCTTTTCTCTAACCGCCAGCCAACATTCATCATGCCGCGGAGGACATCATCCCGCATGATTTGCCTGACTTTGACTTTGTAGGTACCGGCTTGTCTGAACTGTTCGAACCTCCTGTTGCTGATGGTAATGCGGTGTGTCCAGTTCAGGCCCTGTTCGGCACCAAGCCAGTAACCTTCATTGTCCGAAAGCGCAATTTCTGTCTGAAAGCTATCGGTGTAAACAGTGTCTCCGGGACGCTGGATATAAATTTTGAGCCAGATATTAGAAAATGGGTAATTGTCATTATGCCTCAGTAACAACTGCGGTTCATAACCGGAAAGTGTATCCGTAATGTTGAAGACAAATTCAGGGATGTGATCACTCTTCCATACGTTCTCCTTTATACTGATTTGCTTCTGGTAGGTATCACTGGTCAGGCAGCCGGATAGGAGCATGGCTGTTATTCCTGCTATGAACAAAATGATTTTGGTAGCGCATTTATTCATATCCTTATTACAAAACATTAAGTGATTGTTCTTTTGCTTTTTCTAATTCATCCTTCATATCTATAATGATCTTCTGAATATTCGCATCATAAGCTTTTGAGCCCAATGTATTGATCTCCCTGCCCATTTCCTGAAGGATAAAATTGAGCTTTTTGCCCGTTCCGCTATTCGTTGCTTGCAGGATCGTTTCTTTAAACAGGTGACAGTGCTGGGCCAATCTTTGTTTTTCTTCAGATATGTCTATCTTTTCTATATAATATATTAATTCCTGCTCTAAGCGGTTTTCATCTATTTTAAGCTCCTCTCCCAGGCTTTGCAGGGACTTTACGATTCTTTCCCTGATTTTTTCGTTCCTTGACTTATCCATGCCTTCTATCATCGTGAGCGCATTTTGGATATTTTGTTCCCTGAGCAATAAGTCCTTTTCAAGCGCATCACCTTCTGTTTGCCTGAACTGAACCAGCGTTTCCAATGTCCCGTCTAAGGCCGAAGAAAGCTGCTTCCATTCCCCGGCTTCCAATACTGAAGGATCAGTAGATACTACCTCTGGCAGGGAAAGGACAGCAGGAAGGATGTTGCTTTGTTCTATATTCAAAGATTCAGCAAGGGAAGAAATGGATTGGTAATAATTTTGGATCAATTGGGTATTGACCTGCACAGGTTTACTGCTGCCGGACTGGAGCACCATGATATTGCAATCTACGGAACCCCTGATCAGTTTCTCCTGGATGAGTTTTCTGATTTCATATTCATAGGGTTTGACCTGGGGAGATAATTTACAATTGATATCCAGCTGCTTCCCGTTCAGGGATTTGATTTCAATGATAATGTTCTTGTCTCCCAGAGGAAATTCATTCCTTCCATATCCGGTCATCGAGTATATCATAAAGTATAGTTTTCCTATGAAAGTAATATTAATGGATCAGGTTCAGCTTATTGTTTTGCTTTGATTAATTGATACTCGATAGCCTGTTTGCCATCATCGTAAGTGGCATTTTGCACACCGGAGGACCATACGATTGTTCCATTGGTATAGGTAGCGGAATTCGACGGCATATCATCTATCTTCTGGTGAAGGGTAATGTCATCTATTCCTTCCTGCTGCAGGACTACAACTCCCTGATTTTTTGAATCGAAATAGTACACAGCTATGATTGTTTTGCCATTGGCAGCTTTGTATTCTGCCTGGTTCTGTTTCTTTAACGGGGTTTCTGTATCACTGGTGATCGTGCCGGAGCCAGGTTCGGGAAGTTCTGTTTCCTGTTCTTCTCCTGCACCTACAGGAGTGTCATTTTCCTGAACCGTATCGATTTGGTTTTGCTGCTGTTCAGGCTGCTCATCAGAAGCACAGGCCTGAATCATCAGAGACAATACCATTAAAACAGCCGCTATCTTTTTCATTTTTGCCTGATTATGATTCATTGCGGGCAAATTTAAACATTTATATTGGTCCCCGATTGATTTGTGATAAGATTGTGGAGACAAACTTTATGCTGCCGGTCTTTTATAAGATCACCATTCTGACCACAGGTTAAAATATCCATTATCTTGATGGATTCGTAACAAGGATGTCCGAAGGCTCCTTGATGATTAGGGGTCATATTCCCTTGCTGCAATTATATTCTTGCTGAAGTTAGGTTATCTTTGCCAGTTTTGAAGGAAAGAATACCAGGAAATGTATATCGATACCCATACACATTTATATGATGAGCAGTTCGACCAGGACAGAAATGAAATGGTCAGAAGGGCAATAGAAGCCGGGGTGGACAAAATGCTGCTGCCCAATTGTGACCAGCATACGATCCCGCAGATGCTGCAGCTGGCCCGGGATTTCCCTGCCCACTGTTTACCTATGATCGGCCTGCACCCGGTATATGTCAGGGAGCATTATAAGGACGAATTGAAAGTAATGCATCGTCATCTCGAGAATAGCAATTTCGTGGCGGTAGGGGAAATCGGGCTGGATTTTTATTGGGACAAAACATATATCAGAGAGCAACAGGATGCCTTTGAAACACAAATTGACTGGTCATTAGAAGCCCGGCTTCCCATAGTGATCCATACCCGGGACTCTATCGGGGAAGGAATAGAGATCGTCAGGAAGAAGCAAAATGGTCATTTAAAAGGTGTATTTCATTGTTTCTCCGGAACAGAAGAACAGGCCAGAGAGATTATAGACCTTGGATTTTATTTAGGGATAGGCGGGGTGCTGACGTTTAAGAATTCCTCTCTAAAGGACTTTATAGCCCGGCTCCCGGTAGCGTCATTGCTTCTGGAGACCGATGCACCTTACCTGGCCCCTGTTCCCTACAGGGGTAAAAGAAACGAAAGCAGCTATATTCCTTTCATTGCCGAATTCCTGAGTGGTCTGTACGGGGAACCGATATCATGGATCGGGGAAAGGACAACTCAGAATGCCCGCAGCTTATTCGGGTTATAACAGGATGAGTCACGCTGTGCAACCAGTTACAATCTACTGGTTCCAGAGTTAATCTGACTTTTACCGGGCAGAAGGCCAACCCAACCTCCAAAATAATGCGTAAAATGAGCATTAACCGGTCCATAGGTTAAAATCTGTCATAAGAAGGGGTGGCAATCATAGCCCGGATATGGACGTACCTTGATTTTTTCCTAACTTGCGCATTGAAAAATCAGAATATATGGCATTGGATAATTATAACTCCTCGGTGGCAGACCGCCTGATGAGATATGTACGGATCGATACACAAAGCGACCCTTTTTCAGAAACCTTCCCTTCTACCGATAAGCAGAAGGACCTGAGCAGAGTACTCGTCCAGGAGCTACAGGAAATGGGAATTGAAAAAGCAGAGCTGGATGAAAACGGTTATGTATATGCTACATTACCGTCCAATATAGATAAAGATGTACCCACCGTTTGCTTTTGCGCGCATGTGGATACATCCCCTGACAGCTCGGGTACCCATGTGAAGCCCATACTTCATCAGCAGTGGGACGGTTCTGATATCGTGCTCCCGGATGATCCTTCCGTCATTATATCTAAGGATAATCATCCTTACCTGAAGGAAAAAAACAGGTGAAGACATCATTACTGCCAGCGGCAGGACCTTACTGGGTGCTGATGATAAGGCCGGGGTAGCCGTTATTATGGATGCTGTACAATACCTGATGCAAAATACCGGGGTGAAACATGGAGAGATCTCTATTCTCTTCACTCCTGATGAAGAGATAGGACGTGGTGTGGACAAGGTCGATATGACAAAGGTCAATGCTGACTTCGGATATACTTTGGACGGTGGTGAAAGAGCCCACCTGGAAGGTGAGAACTTCTCTGCAGATGGTGTGACCATTACCTTTGAAGGCGTGAGCGCGCATCCCGGCTATGCGCTGGGTAAATTGGTCAATGCGATCAAGGTGGCATCCAGGTTCCTGGATTTATTACCTAAAGATATGCTGAGCCCGGAAACGACAAGCGGGTATGAAGGTTTCGTGCATCCTGTTCATATCGAGGGCGGTGCAGAGCAGACCATTGTCAGGTTCATCATCAGAGATTTTGAGACAAAAGGCCTGAAAGAGAAAGAAGACTATCTGGAACAATTGGCACGAAAGGCCGTTTCGGAATTCCATGGTGCGCATTATCGTTTTGAAGTCAAAGAGCAGTACCGGAATATGAAAGAAATCCTGGATCAGCATCCTCATGTTATGGATATTGCCGGGCAGGCATACAAGGCTTCCGGCCTTGATCCGCAAAGAGTAAATATCAGGGGGGGGACCGATGGCGCCAGGCTCTCATTTATGGGATTGCCTTGCCCCAATATATTCACCGGAGAGATGGCGATTCATAGCCGGCAGGAATATTGCAGTGTTCAGGATATGGAGAAGGCTGCTGAAGTTTGTGTGCGGATAGCAGAAATTATCGCAGGAAGTCATTAATTTTAACAGACCGTTTATGTCCAACCCCTTCCTTATGAAAGTGCTACTCTCCCTGTCATTATTCATTGCCGCTATATCAGGTTTGAAGGATCTGAAAGCACAGTCGCAAGGCATGCATATCGATTCTTTTATAAAAGGAATCACGAAGTCCGTATTTACGGCATTGCCGGATCAGACTCAGTTTGCATATTGTATTATAGACAGCGGTAAAGTGGGTTTTTATGGATTCAGGAAGCAGGGAGCAAACCTTGTGGAGGTGAATAACCGGGATTCCGTATTCGAGATCGGTTCGCTCACTAAAGTGTTTACATCCTTATTGCTCGCTATGGATATCGAGAAAGGAACAATGAAACCGGAAGCACCATTGGGCTCCTTTTTCAATAACCAGCTGAGCGGGGGAAATGAAAAAGCGATCATTTCATTAAGCAACCATACTTCCGGAATGCCCAGGCTCCCGGATGACCTGAGCGAGGATATCAGAAATCCTTATCAGGACTATTCATACGAGCGCCTGGTGGATTATGCCAGGACCAGGCTCAAAGTATCCGATACGGTTATGTATGATTACTCAAACCTGGGACCTGCTCTCTTAGCCTACATTTTAGAACAGCAATCGGCCTTGTCTTTTGAAGAAATGATACAGCAGCAGATCTGCCGGCCTGCCGGCATGAAGCATACAACTACCTCTTTTGACCAGATCCGGTCATTGATGGTCCCGGGCCGGGACAGCAGTGGCGAGGTGGCAGAGAACTGGGTTATGAACGGATTCGAAGGTTCCGGAGGGCTGAAATCAAATGCAGCAGATCTGAGTAAATTCGTTTTGCATTATTTTTATGCCCAGGATCCGGCTTACCTGCTTTCTTTACAACCAACATTTGAGGTGAATCCCCAGATGTATATGGCCTATGGCTGGCATGCCATCAAAAAAGGGGATGCTTCCTGGTATTTTCATAATGGGGGTACCAATGGTTACGGGTGCTCACTGCTCATGGATGTGAACAGGAAAAATGCCATTATTCTTTTGACGAATTTATCTGCATTTCACCCTTACTTTCCTTATCTTGATAAGACCGTTATCAATATTATGAACCAGTTTTACAAATAAAGTAAAGCTCCCTGGGTGCGTGATGGATACGAAGAAAGACCTGCCACCGGACATGCATGTCCCCTTACACACTCTTTTGGACAATCCCGATTATGATAAGATCTTTTAGGGCTGTATTTCAAAAATTTTGAATTCTTTATCAGTTTGCGATACCGGTGTCATATACATACATGGAATAATGTCCGATCTTTGGATATATGAAGCCGGTTATGTTTTTTAGGACCTTCATTGGTTATCTTCCTTTTAAGATTGTGAATATATGGCTGAACATTGTCCATTTCCCCAGTTCGCACTATAGCATATTCAGGGTTTCCGTATTGTTTTCCTTATTTTACTTCAACAAAACCCCATATCAAAATGACGTTTCAGGAAATCATCAATCAGGATAAACCGGTAATGGTAGATTTCTTTGCTACCTGGTGCGGACCATGCAAGGCTATGGAGCCGATTCTGAAAAGCGTAAAAGACCAGATCGGTGAGCAGGCATTCATCATTAAGATTGATATAGATAAGAATCCCGCTGTTGCACGGTTTTACCAAATCCAGGGTGTCCCTACACTGATGATTTTTAAGAAAGGGCAATTGATGTGGAGACAATCCGGGGTGATGCAGACTGCGGATCTGGTACAAAAATTGAAGAGCTTTACGAATTGAAGCAGAAATAAAACTTCAGACCTGGATAAACAGGAATTGTATTACAGCCGGTAAAGGACCGCTAATGAAATTGAAATTAAAAGAATATTGCAGAAGTGCTTTGGTCATGAGCCTGGTGATCATACTGTGTATTCCCTGCCAGGCCAAGCGGGAGATCAAAAGCCAGCTGCATATCCCTGTTGCAGGCCAGGCTATAAAGACAGGTCCCTTGCAGATATGTACTGCGATTCCGCGGGGCCGCCCGGCATCCGCTTTTTCTTTAAAGGTTCTTCAAAGAGAATTACCATCCCATAAGCGATATGCTCCACAAGCAGGCTTGAGTGTTCAGTCAGAGCAGTTCACTGCCCGGCATCCTCTGCGGGAAAGTCCTGCTATCCCTTTACACATTCTCTACCAGCAATTTTTGATTTGAGATACAGCTTTGATGATCTCCTTATGGGCACATAGCTTGTTTTAACCAATAGCATGATGCCCGTCATGAGGCAATAGGTTCAGCTATCTTCCGGTAATATCCATCCGGAAGCATTATTTCTTTTCATCAAATCAAAATCTTATGAATCAATATGTTTTTTCCTATTCGGGAATGTTCTGCACAGCAATCAGGTGGGTGGCCGGCTGGACTTATTTTTCAGCTTTCTGGAGAAGGCTTATTCTGGAGAATAAACTCCAACCGGAGGAAGCCGGTTATATCGGGGAAAAGTTCAATCATTTCCTGCCCCATGCTTTAGGCATCAAACCCCTTATCGAGCATCTTGTCAGCAATCCGGAACAATTATGGTGGGCGATGTCTGTTTTTACGGTTATAGAAGGAATTGTAGGCCTGTTTTTTATGGCGGGCCTGTTTACCCGGTTGATGAGTGTGGGTGTATTGGGTCTCGCGTTGGGGATCCTGTTGGGTTCCGGGTGGCTGGGTACTACCTGCCTGGACGAATGGCAGATCGGTGTATTAGGTGTCGCTGCCGGTTTTGTGGTCTGGATGTCAGGTGGCGGGAGGTTCTCATTAGATCAAAGGTTTATCCTTAAGGCTCATCCATGGACAAGGAAGAAATGGTGGTCCTGGCTGGCTTCCGGGATACATCCGTTCTCCGGGAAGCATTTGGTACATTGGAACCTGTGGGGGTGCCATTGCCATTCTTTTTCCTGGCCTTATTCACCAATCAGTATTTTCATGGAGGGGTGTGGGGGCAGCTGCACAACCTGTCCGTGAAGCCCCATGTTATGATAAACAGATGCCCGGGTAGTCGGTGATGAGCTGTCCTTTACGGTTTTCAGAGATGAAGGTGCAGATGTGTATGGGTCTTTCTTAATCAAAGTAGAAGTCATGGATACCTCCGGCAGGATTTATCTGACGCAGGACATGGATGATCTGTCATCGTTACACCCGGGTCAGATAAAAAATGATTATATAGCCAGGATCGAACCCGGTAAGCATAGTCTCATTCTCCCTTTAGGTGCCAGGGCCAGGTTGACCTTTCCTATAAGTGGTGA
The DNA here is from genome assembly GCA_019739295.1 of Taibaiella sp. The sequence continues at coordinate 4,325 of JAHHDV010000024.1, read as the reverse complement.
TACCGGGGACCCCGGATCGTTCATTAATCGTAAAGCTAACGGATATCAGCGGGACGATATGGACTGCAGCAGTAAAGAGGTAATAGGGATTCCTTATTGTTATCACAAGGTCGCAACCTTTAAGGTGGCGGCCTTTCTTTTTTGAATTCGGAGGTGTTTCCGGGATGATTGATCATGCCTGCGGCAGCAGGTCCCTGTTCTTGACCCAGTATTGCATATGAATACTCAGGTTCAACAGGGAGGTCTTGATATTAACATTCCTGGAGATATGGTGTATAAAATCAGTAAAGCCCCGGTCGATCATCTGATAAGCTTCAATGGGCAGGTTCAGCCCTGCAAGCTTTCGGGCAAATACGATCTCCTGCTCTGAGAGGTGCAATGGGAAATTGGAGTATAAGGTAAGCCTTAACCCACCGGAAAACAGATGCTGGATATATTGGAAAAGATTTTTCAGAGGTTCTATGCCAAGCTGCGATTGGGCTTCTACCCATTCATAAACCTGCTTGCCGTTGTTGGTAAAAATGGCATTCAGCCAACTGGTGATCAGCGGGAGCATATCATTGTTCCAGTTTTCCTTCAGGTGCAATGCTTTTGTATAATCTCCTTCGGAGGCAAGGGCGATCTGGCCGGCTCTATCCGGTTTCTATCCGGAACCTGTCTTCCAATGCTTTCGAGATCTCGGAAGTCAGGATAGGCCTGGTACGAATCAATTGCATCCTGGACAATATGGGTAGGGAGGATCTTTTCCTCTTCTTCCGCTACCAGCATCAGCAATGTCCCCGGGGGAGGCTCTTCTATCAGCTTGAGCAGGATGTTGCCTTCCTTACCTAAGAATTCGGGTCCGCCAGAGAATATGGATTTTGTACCCGCCCTGATACGATTTCAGGTTCATGGAGTCAATGATCTTACGGGCTTCATCTGCAGATATATTTCCCTGCTTTTCTACATTGATAAACTGTAGCCAGTCAAAGGTGGAGCCATAAGGATGATGACGCATAAATTCCCTGAAATCCTGGATGAAATGTTCCGAAAGGTTTTTTCGAATTAGGCTTGGGTGCTTTGGAAGGAAAAGAAAAATGCAAATCTGGATGCTCGAGTTTCCGGATTTGCAGGCAACTGGAGCATTGACCGCAACTGTCCGTCTCATTTTTGTGCTCACACATCACATATTTCGCAAAAGCTATAGCTAAAGGTAATGCACCCCATCCCTGTTTACCCAAAAACAGTAAAGCATGAGGTAATTTATTGCTCTGGTACAGGTGGAGCAGATCCCTGATTACAGATTGCTGACCTACGATCTGGCTGAATTGCATAGCGTGAAGCGGAGCTGATAAAGCAGTTTTTTAAAACACATATTTTCCTTCCTGGTTATACATCACCGGGAGTAGCTTATGTGTTCTTTCGAAATAGTCAAATCCTGACTTTAGATTGATCCAGAATCTATGTTTCTCTTCATCTTCAAAATTTTTTGCTGAGATAACCAATGGTTTCTTTTTCAAACCGGGTGGGGAAGATATGCACCGGTATATTTGGTCTGGCCATTAGATCTTGCCAGCAGGCACATCACATAGATTTTCCTTGATCACCTCATCCTGCATCGGCAGGCACCCGATGGTCACACATCCGCCATGGATATAAATATCTCCTCCCGGTGTTTCTTTATGGCCTTTGATGCGATCAGAATAATTGGGATAACTTAACCAGCAGGGAAAGGTAATAATCGGAAGTCGGATTGAAATTGGTAATAAAATATAAACCTTCCGGTACCTGCAGATCCCCTTCCCTGCGCTTGGGTCCCCAGGCTTCCGCTGAGTGCACATACATTGTATCTTTTAAATAACTGATAGGTGTCCACGTTTTTATCTTTCACCCAGATTTCAAGCTGGTTTTCAGATTTGAAAGAACGGATATAGATGTTTTCCAGGGGGAATTGGAACCCGAATCTCTCTGGGCTTCCTTACGGATAGGTTCGTAATATTTGTTATAGGCGGCGCTTACCCTTGGGAAAGTGAGCTGATAATCCATAAAAGCCTTTCCGTCGATCTGAGCATTTACCTGCATACTGCTTATGAATGTACAGCGGATAATGGCTCCGAAGATTTTCTTCATCATTGAGAACGAATTGTCTGTTTTTAAAACTGATTCATTGAGATGACCCTTTGATATACCGCTCGGGCCGGATATTCCTGCTGGTTTTTGATACAGTCGAAAGTCAAAACTCAACTCGTAAAGATATAAAATTTCTATTTCACTCTTAGGTGATTTTCAAAAATTAGGGTATTCTTTATGTTAAAAGGCAACTCCCTTCTGAAGCTTTTTTCAGAAGGGAGGCAGGAATATTTTTCCAGGAAAAGAAATGAAAATATTGATGGCCTGAAGCTTTAAAATTATTTCAGAGAATTCAAAGCAGCTTCATAATCAGGTTCATTGGCAATTTCCGGCACTTGTTCGGTATACAGTACTTTGCCATTTTCATCCAGGGTTACCACAGCTCTGCTCAGCAGGTTTTTTCATTGGTGAATCTGTCATGGTCACGCCATAGTCATTCCCGAAAGAGCTCCTGAACCCGGAAAGCGTATCCACATTGTTCAGCCCTTCTGCCGCACAGAATCTGCTCATTGCAAAGGGCAGATCATTGGAGATGCACAGAACTTTGGTATTGTCCAGCCCTGAAGCAGCTTCGTTGAATTTACGGGTAGATGCCGCACAGATTCCTGTATCTATACTGGGGAAGATGTTAAGGATTACCTTCCGGCCTTTATAGTCAGAAGAGGATTTTTCCTGAAGGTCGGTACCTGTCAGTTGGAATTCGGGAGCAGTAGAACCTACTGCAGGAAGCTCCCCGGACGTATGCACAGGGCTTCCTTTTAATGTAATTTCAGCCATAATTGGGATATGATTTAATCGTTTTTTGAATGTAAACTTGGATACCCGAAGTTAGTGAAAAGTCCTCGATTCCCGTCTCTTGTAATCTTAGAGGAATATTAAATTTTGGCAGCCCGTGCCCGGTTGGGAATTGTATTCTGAGGAAAACGGGGAATATTTCTTCGAATGAAACAGTAGGAATGCAATCAATCTATACCTGACCTGAAAGAAGAGCTTATAGCCGATTTTCCCAGAAACATAAGTTGATACAGTGTTACATAGCAGATGTAAACTTGCTTCACGAATAAAGTAGTAATATTGATCAGTGAAAATAAGCTGAAAGCAGACAATACCATAGTATCCAATTTGTTAAATGTTATTTGATTATTCCCTTTCTTTGTACCTGATCTAAGTTATTTAAGTTGCTTTTTTATATCACCAGTCAACTCAGAGAAAATTAAGTAATATTTTACTAATGAGAGTTTTATTGAACCAGCTTCTATTGAATGGGAAAAATAATAACGTTTCAAATCACAATAAGTACACGTTTAAAAAGGATATTGATCGTTTTTTTCTATTCCATTTAATTTCACCAGCTGTATATGGTAACAACCTAAAGGATTCCGCCCGTAGGGTAATCACCAATATTGATCAGGGCCTATGCAAGCGGTCTCATTGAGAAAAAGGAGTATCTGGATTCTGTTTACGCAATGATGGGGTTATTCCAGTCAGCTAACATTAACTTTACCAACAGGGAGGCAATCGAGCTGCTAAGCAAATACCGGAAAAACAATATGGCGTAATGGCAATGACTACGAGCATAAGCGCAACTATTATGCTATTTTAAGTAACCTGGCAACTATGACGAGCCGTATGGGTGAAAAGTTGTACTACACCGAAAAAATTGACAAACTGGAGCGTGCTGCTCATAATAACAGGCCATCGCTTTCTGCATTATCCTCCCTCGCCAAATATTATGAAGTCGTTAATGCTCCGGAAAAAACAATTGCGCTTTACGAAAAATCAAAAGGCTATATAAGTAAAATACCGGAAACTGGCTATAAAAAAGGAGCTGAATGGGAAAGGATCTTGGACAGGCTGTATTTTTCCTCAACTTGACTGCAGCCGCTTATTACGATCTTATGCAAATATCCCAATGGCCAGGCTATAGCTGAATTAATGCAACGAATTGGTAATGTAGCAAGGGGAAAATATAGCGCAGACAATAAATTAATAACTGCTATAGCTTACGCGCAAACACTCACAGCTATAAAAGGAGCATCGGTAACAAAAGATGCTGGCAAGCAGTGGAAAGCAATCCAAACAACTGGAAGCATTGCAAAACAATGTAATAGTATCCCATGGGTGGAAAAACCTCATCAGCAGCAATGTCAACTTCTGGAAACTCGACTATTATTTTTACACAGCACAATCACGATAGTACTGCCCGCTACCTTGAT
>JAHHDV010000023.1 GCA_019739295.1 Taibaiella sp. | reverse complement strand
GACATTGATGAAGCCCTGCTGTATCAATTCCAGTATGGATAAGAAGGTAAATATGATATGTATCCTGTCTGTACTGGATTCCAGCAGCTTTTCAAAAGCTAATTTATCGTGATGCTGGAAATAATTCATCAGGAAAGTACGCTGGCTTTCCATACTATAGTTGTACTTGACGACGATGTGCTGTGGCTTATTGTTCCGCTCTTCCAGCTTCTTGAGCGCTTTCTCGAAGGATTGCATCAACTTATACATGGTGACATGCTGTAGCTCACTTCCCTCCGCATTTTGCTTACCGATCTCCTCCAGTTCTTTTTCTATATTTCCTCTTTTGGCCTGCAGGAGCCTTTCCGCCTCTAATGTAGCCATGGCTGCGGCAGCTTCTTTGTATCTTTTGTATTCCAGGATTTTGTCCACCAGTTCCTGTCTTGGATCTATCTCATTGCCTGCAGCATCCAGCTCTCTCCTGGGAAGCAGCATTTTGGCCTTGATCCGCATCAGGTTGGATATGAAAAGAATAAAATCACTGGCCAGTTCGATATTGAGCTGTTCCGCCTGGTGGATGTAATCCAGGAAGTCCTGGGTAACCCGATGAATGGGAATATTGTAGATATCCACTTCATCTCTTTCAATAAAGAAAAGCAGTAAATCGAACGGTCCTTCAAATTCGGGTAATTTAATCTTATAATCGTAGGCTGACATACCGCTAAAAAAATACAGTCAAAACTCAAAAGTAATGAATTCTGACTGTAGTGAAAAATTATAAAAGGATCGAGATGCTTAAAACTTATAGTTGAATCCCACATTCAGATATTGCTTGACCTGCCACCAACCCAGGCCACGGGTCGGATCATCTTCATTTTTCATGTATGGAAGGTCATTGTCATAAATGCCCAGCAACCCGAAGTTTACAGAGAAATATTTCAGGAAGTTATATGAAAAATTATTGTCCCAGAGGATATCAATATTCCCGGGATTATCCTCTTTGACCAATACACCGTCCAGGTAGGTATCTTTAGCAAGGTAATTGGAGAAAGCATCAAACCTGCCATTGTAAGAGAAATGAGGTGTAATGTCTTTCTTGTACCTGGCAGTCAGGTATGCGCCGATTTCAAATCTGAAAATTTTATCATATGCTACGCCGAACGCACCTTCCGGGTTCATCGTCGTGTATTTTGTACTTGCGAAGGTACCCCTCATCGCAGCAGGGGAAAAGAACACGGAAAATTCTGAACCTCTTCTGTATTCCACACCCGGGGCTAACGTAAGGTATAAAGGAGAGAACGGAGAGGATATCGGGTGATTTTCCCAGTCGGGCATTTCATAGTCATATGCATCCGCAAATTGTGTTTTGGCATTGAATAATACCGTAAAGTAAAAGTCTTTTTCCGTGTTGATCCTGTATCCGTATTTGGATGTAAGGTCGATCCGGTCATCCGTTTTGCGCGGGATAAATCCATTCGAGTACGCGTAGAACTGTCCAAAGGCCATATCCAGGTTATTGGTCCAGATGGACCTGCCGTTATACCGGATATAAGTGCCCTGGAAAAGCGCATTGATATTGGCGGAGATCAGCTCTCCTCCTGCGGCCCAGTTGTGCAGCATTCCCTGATTGATGCCAATAGAGAATACACCGCTATAGACAGTAGCTACGGTATCGATATTGTCAGTCTTATCATCTTTGGCCTTTAAAGTTTCAAAATTCTTGTACTCCTGGGCCCGGCTCAGGAAGATACCACCTGAAAGCGTTGCTAAAAGTAAGATCTTTTTCATATGTGTATGGATTAACGTTTCGGTTTATATTTTGCAGTATTAAAGATTTCTTGCGTATTATCCGTATGTAATATTTCGTATAGGCTTTTTCCTGTCTTCTCTGCATAGGACCTGATGATCTGGTATCCTATATAAGCGCCCGTCCTGCCGGGGCTCTGGTCCGGCATACCCATAGAAGTAGGCGCAGGTGCGATATAGCGCATGATCCTGGTAGGAGACTTTTCATAGAACAGGTTCTGGTCTGTAAAGAACTTATAGATATAGACTTCATTTTCTGCACACCATTTTAATTGCCCGGGTGTGTATCCCAATATTTGTTCATCACTGAAATCAGGAAGCACAGTCCGCAGGAAATACAGCATCTTACCTTCCTGGATCATCAGGTCCAGGAGGTTTTTATCCTCGTAGCTGATGCCATATTTATTGTGAAAGATCGTTTTGGCAGCTTCTATAGGAATATGGTCAATAATGAGGTTCCGGGTTACATATTGGGGATAGTTCATCGCTTCATAAGGCCAGAATCCTGAACCGAAAAAGCGATCCAGGCCAATGCCCAAAATAGTATCTTCATAGGTGAAAGCCACATGATGCAGACCGGAAGTGTAGAAGATGACATGTTTCGGTATCGTGAGGCTGGTATCACCAGCCCTGATGTGTTTGAACAGGGTAGTGAGCTGCTGCCTGATTTCTTTTGTATTGCTAAAGACCTGAGCTACCGTATCGTGAAGATTCCTGAGGTCTCTGTAGGTGAAGAACATGCTCACCATGGTATCCGAGTAGCCATTGGAAGTATCCAGAGCAGCTATTTCACTGAGAAAGAACGGTAAAAAATGTCCGTACTTTTCCTGTAAATGCCGGATAGATGACGGCACATGCTGCGTGTCCAGACCGGCCAGGTCCAAATGTAAGTCTGAAAAGGATACATCTACTTTTACATCCCGGATGTCTTTACCCGCAGGACCGGAACAAGAGTGCAGCCATACCATACACCAAATACCCGCCAGAACATAAACATGTCTCATCTGTTATGATTTTTTAAAGCCACAAAGGTAAGATTATTCAAATGATTAAAGCAATATGCAGTGCCGGTTCAAGCCTGATAGCCGTCATATTCGTACTCGGCTTTAAACTGACGTCCTGAGAAATAAGTTTACCATAAGGTATCGCAGGTATAAAAAGGAACGATGTTCAGGCCTGAACATCGTTCCTTTTCTATGGATAACATCAACCACTGACACTTTCTATGCTGATTGGATACAGACAATACACGGGACGTTGCTGTATGCAAAAATCCCGGAAGATAACCTCCGGGATCATTCGTGATCATTACGCTATAAATGCCGGTCAAAGAGCACTGTCATCCGGGTTATTTTAATTTAGATTTAAGGGATTCCAGGGAAGAGAACCAGTTTTGCGTGCTGATTTTCTCCGGTTTGTTTTGTTTCTTACTTTCCGGGTGTTTGGATTTCGGTTTGGGACTGCTTTTCTGCCCTTCTTCCGCAAGCGCCTGCTTGATAGAAAGAGATATCCTGCTTCTGTCAATGTCTACTTCCAGAACTTTAACCAGGACTTTTTGATTGAGCTTCAGGGCTTCAGCCGGATCAGAAATATACCTGTTGGCGATCTCAGAAACGTGAACAAGGCCATCCTGCTTCACACCAATATCTACGAAAGCACCGAATTTGGTAATATTGGTGACAATACCCGGAAGGACAGAGCCGGCTGTTACATCATCTATTTTATAAATTGAAGCGAATTCAAATTGCTGGATGTGCTCGCGTGGGTCCAATCCCGGTTTTTTAAGCTCTCTAATGATATCATTTACGGTGTGTGCCCCTGTATCTTCATAGATAAATTCCCTGGGGTTAAGTCCCTCTAATACGGTTTGGTTCCCGATCAGTTGCCCGACGGAGATACCAGCCCGGTCTGCCATCTTATACACTACATGATATGATTCCGGATGTACAGAACTATTGTCCAGAGGGTCTTCTCCATTCACCACTTTCAGGAATCCGGCACACTGTTCATATACTTTTACACCTAACCTGGGAACTTTCAGGAGCTCTTTCCTGTTTTTGAACTGGCCGTTGTCCTTCCGGTAGGAAACGATGTTCTCTGCCAGTGAAGGCCCGATCCCGGATATATAGCTCAAGAGGTGCTTGCCTGCGGTATTCAGGTTGACACCTACGGCATTGACACAGCTTTCTACAGTCTGATCCAGTTTTTCTTTCAGCCTGAATTGATTGACGTCATGCTGGTACTGACCCACACCAATACTTTTGGGGTCAATCTTTACCAGCTCTGCAAGCGGGTCTTTCAGTCTGCGGCCGATACTTACCGAACCCCTCACCGTGATATCATAATCCGGGAATTCTTCCCTGGCTATTTCGCTTGCGGAATAGATGGAGGCGCCATCTTCATTCACCAGGTAAACAGGAAGATTCAGATTGAGCGATTTTACGAACTGCTCTGTCTCCCTGCCGGCAGTACCATCTCCTATAGCAAATGCCTGCACCCTGAAGCTTTGTACCAGCTTCCGGATCTTTGCAGCCGCTTCCTCTAATCTGAAATTCTGCTCATGCACATAGATAATATCATTAGCCAGCAGGTCTCCTTTTTCATCCAGTACCACTACTTTACAGCCGGTGCGGTAACCGGGATCAATAGACAAGACTATTTTCTCCCCTAATGGGGCGCTCAGCAGGAGCTGCTTCAGGTTGTCCGCAAATACCTGTATGGCTTCTTCATCTGCCCTGACTTTGAGCAGGTTCCTGAATTCGGTCTCCAATGAAGGTTGTAACAACCTTTTGTATGCATCTTTTATTGCCTTCCGGATGTGAGGCAGGGCAGTACTATCCGTATTGGTGATGATATGCTCTTCCAGGTAAGTCAGGGTACGCTCTTCTTCAGGTGCAATGGTCATCCTTAATATGCCTTCCATAAACCCCCGCATAACGGCCAGAAGACGATGAGAAGGTATCGTGGAAATGGATTCGGAGAATTCAAAATAGTCTTTGAATTTAGCGCCTTTCTCTTCATTCCCCGCTACAACCGCAGAGCTTATTTGTGCCTCTTTCTCAAAGATTTTCCTGAGGCCTTCCCGGTATACAGCATCTTCATTGATCTGCTCGGAAATAATCTCTCTTGCGCCTTGCAATGCGGCAGGCACATCCCTGACCTGGTCATTGATATAAGCTTCAGCGGCCGCTTCCGGGTCTGCACTCCCTTGTTCCATGAGCAGTTTTGCCAGAGGCTCAAGGCCATTCTCCCGGGCTATCTGGGCTTTGGTCCTTCTTTTTGGCTTGTAAGGCAGATAGATATCTTCTAATTGATAAAGCTGTGTGGCGGCTTCAATCTTATCGCTGAGTTCCTGTGTCAGCTTCCCCTGTTCATCTATTGTCTTTAAGATGAATGCTTTTCGTTCGTCGAAGGCTAAGAGGTCTTTATGTATTTCCTGTATTTGCTGGATATGGACTTCATCCAGGTTGCCTGTTTTATCTTTTCTGTATCGTGCGATAAAAGGTATGGTAGCTCCTTCTGACAGGAGTGCCAGTACGGCAAGGGTGGATGGAACGGATGTTTGGGTCTGTAATGCTATTCGGTTGGCTATGTTCATCTTTACTGGTTATTATTATGGAAATGTAATGAATGATGATTTTAAACGGGAATTGTAATTTCAAAAATAGATCCCTGTGGTGTATTGTCTTTGACCGTGATGCTGGCATCATGATGCCTGATGATTTCCGCTGTCAGGTAAAGTCCCAAACCGGTACCTTTGGTCCTGCGGCTGTTCTCATTACCTATTCTGTAGAACTTATCAAATATTTTGGTTTTCTCCTCATCCGATATGCCCATACCCTGATCTGCTACACTCAGTATGATCTGGTCATCTTCTTTGTCCAGGGATACGAGGATCGTGCTTTCCCTGATACTGTATTTGATGGCATTTTCTATCAGGTTGTTGATCGCAATTTTCCACATCAGCAGATCTCCCCGGATGGAAATCCCAGGCTGGATATCTTCCAGCAGTTCATGATGGGATCTGGCCATATGATCCTCTACACATTCCGTACATAATCCCGAAAAATCAATAATTTCAAAATTGAAAATAGCCCTTTTGCCTTCCATCTGGGTAGCCAGAAGCAGGTTATTGCACAGGTCATTCAGCCTGTCGGCTTCACTGAGGGATCTCTGGATCAGCATTTCCTTTTTATCCTCCGGGATATCGGGCCTTTTCAGGGTCTGGAGATTGAGCTTGACCCCTGCTATCGGTGATTTTAACTCATGGGTGACACTGAGCATAAAGTTGTTCTGCAGGTCAGAAAGCTGCCTGTTCTTCCGGATATTGCTGTATAGGATAAATCCTGCCAACGAAGTGATGATGATGAACACTGCACCTTCCCCGATATATTGCAGGGTCCTGTTTTTCTTTCTTTCGTAGATCTCATTTTCCTTCTCCTTATCGGTGAGGATATAACCCAGGTTTTTGTTTTGGCTGGCCAGTAATTCCAGCTCGTATTCTGTAATGAGGTTGTTCTGCTTCTGCAAAGTGATACCCCAGAAGAATATAGATGCTATGATATATATCAGTAAAGCAAAGTATGTAGCATTGCCCCATTTCATATTGCCTTTGATTTTTAATCTAAAGTAAGTTCTAAGTTTTGATTGGAGCGAAGGTTGAACTCTTTCATCCTGTTTTCTGAAACTGGCCGGTAGCCGGATCTTTGATGGTATATTTTACCTGGTAATTCCCGGGTAGAAATTTTGCCTTCTGGTATTCTGTATCCCCGTAAATATTCATCTCGTAAAACCTGAGGACGCTGGTGGCGGTCTTATGGAAGAAATCTATTCGTCCCAGGTCTTCCTCATTCATAATCTGAATCGTTCCTTCTTTGGGAATATCTACCGTATAGTTGTTGTCGAATTCCATGACCAGGTTAAGGATCATAGGGGGTAAGGTATTGACCTCAATATGGTAATTGGACGCTTCATATGTAAGGACAATTTCAGTAGGCTGGTCTACAGCCTGGAAGTTTGAATTGAAACCGCTGGCTCACGACAGCGATATAATTACGGGGAGCTTCGTTGGTTCCCAAATACCTGAAGCTCAGTGAAACCATAGCCTACCACGATTTCAACTTTTTTGTGGAAGCCTTTTTCAATAGTGAAATCAGCTTTTCTGCCCGAACTTACAGAAAACGACCTCATATGTTCCGTCCGGAAATGAAAGGGTCTCGGGGTTGCCTTTCATGTCTGTTCCCCTGACATCATTGTAGACCTCTTTGTTCGTCTTCATGTCCCTGATGATAATCTTTGGGGAGGAGTTGTAGTATTTTCCCTTGCCATTGGTAAAATAAATCTGGACAGTACCGGGATCTGTTGTATTCTCATTCTGAACGGAAGTGACGGTAGGATCCTGATCGATTTTTTGTTTTGGCGGAGGCTGATTGACAATAGGCTCTTCAGGGACACTGACCTTGGGCAGTTTCCTTACCCTGATCTTGTCTTCTATCGGTATGGTATACAGGCTGGGCATACGCCAGTGTTTTTTCCGGCATTACTACAGCGATAGGTGGTATCGCCGCCTGCTTTTTGGGTTCCGGGATAGGCTTTACTTCAGGTTCTTCTGTATAAGCTATCGGCTTTAATTTTGGGACAGCAACCTTTGGATAAATGAAAATGGATTTCATGACCTGGAATCTCGGTTTGGGTATTCCGGCATAAGAGATTTTGCTGACTGTTTCGTATGTCTTTTCAGGTTCTTTCACTATTGTCTCAGGCGTATCCACTTTGGTAACGGCAGGCGTATCTATATGCACGACCTCCGGTGTATCCGCTTTTGTTACCACAGGCTCTCTGGTTTCAGGTGTATCTACGGGTTCGGTCGTTGCTACCGGCGGAATGTATTTCGTGTTTTCATCAGCTTTGAAATAATTGTTGTTATTCATGATGGCAGAGATAACAGGTTCGAAATCCTCATTATCCTCTACGATCATATATTTACCCATACATTCATACTCTTTGCGCAAGGGTTCGTAGTCCAGCAGGCTGACGATATAAGGCTGGAAGCTGATCTTATAATTGACTACGCGTTCCATGACCTCACAGATGCTTCCATTGCAGCTTTCCCCCCCGTCTGTAACCAGGATGATACTATATGCATAGCGCAAATCGTTGATATCTTCCAATGCCGCTTTTTCCAGGGAAAAGGCAATGGGTGATACGCCTTTTGGAAAAATATATTGTAACCTGCCTTTTACCTGTTCCTTGTTGGCCCTGGCAAACGGGACTTCCAGTCTTGAATCATAGCAAATGTTCTTTTCAACGGGGTAGTGTGCCCCGAATACCCTTAACCCGTATTCTACATTTGGGTTGACTGCATTGACACTGTCTATGATCGCGCTGATCAGCTCCTGTGCAGCGGTGTATCTGCTTTTTTTCGTTCAGCCAGGTGTCATGCATACTGCTACTGCCATCCACTAAGAAAAGGATCCGGGTAGGTTTCGTTTTCTGACCGAAAAGCAATATGGCAGATCAGCAATAGAAGGACAGAAAATATGAATGAAAATCTGGATTGAAGCAATGTGTCTGAATGAGTTTAGCGTTTATTCTGAAAAGATATCAAAGGTACATTTATTAAACGTATAATGTGAATATCTTAGTACCTTTGAAGAATATTTATGGAAACCGGCTCTATTTCATCTAAAAGGTTAGAAGCAGCAGTATTGCAATTTGCAAAACTGCCGGGAATTGGAAAAAAAAACGGCATTGAGGTTGGTCTTGCATCTGCTCCGGCAGGACAAAAGCCAGGTCTCGTTATTGGTCAATGCATTACAGGAGTTGAGCGATGGTGTCCGGTATTGCAGGGAGTGCCATAACCTGTCCGATTCGGAAATCTGCAATATCTGCATGCATCCTTCAAGGAATAAGTCCCTGATCTGTGTAGTAGAGAATATCCGGGATGTGATCAGTATAGAATCGACGGGCCAGTACAATGGCGTATACCATGTATTGGGGGGACTGATCGCGCCATTGGAAGGAATAGGACCGGATCAGCTGACCATAGATCTTCTGAATGAAAGATGCAGCAGGAATGAAGTCCTTGAAATCATCATGGCTTTGTCCCCGAACATAGAAGGAGATACGACAGTCTATTACATTGCCCGGATGCTGAGACAGCACCCCGGCTTAAAGATAACAAGCATAGCCAGGGGAATCTCATTTGGCGGAGAACTGGAGTATGCAGATGAGTTCACATTGGGGAAAGCTTTGAATAAAAGACTCCCGATAGATAACTACATCAGTAGTTTATAATAATTTTAAGAGTTATGAGAATTATTATATTTCTCCCGATTATTCATTTGTTCATGAATAAAATATTGATTAAATAATCTTTTATTTTTTGTTTTGACAAGAATCAGTCTTTTATTTTATGGATATAATATTTTTTTAGAAAAGTAATTCATCCTATCTTCGAACAGTATTTAATTTAAAAATTTAAAAAGAAAAAAAATGAAAAAACTATTTACAACATTAGCGCTTGCAGGTGCTGTAGTATTGGGTGCACATGCACAAACTGAAGTAGATTTAGGAATTACAAATGTTTTTTTACCTGAAGATGGTGCTTCATATGAAAACCTGGCAGAAGGAGATACTCTTTACATAGCCGTGGAATTTAAAAAATTTTGGTACCGAGGCTATTACAGCATCAGATACCATATATCTCCAAGTCGGAGGTATTTTCCTAGGCTCTGCAGGAGGTAACTATAACGTTACATGGAACGCAGGCGGATTTGAATTAGGTGCAGGTGAAGTCGATACGTTTGTAGCTTATACTCTTCAAGGTGAGTATTGGGGAGCAGGTGAAGGCGGAGAAGATGTTAATACCGTAATCGCAACTGATGCCAGTCAAACTTTTGATCTTACGTTGTATTCCAGGTATGCAGATGGTAACTTAATCATTGAATCTGATTTTACAGAAGGTTCTGAACCTGATACTTGGAATCTGGGTGAAAAATAACGGTGCTTCAGTTACCGCAACTTACGGAGTTCTTTCTATTAGTGTTGCTGATCTGACTTCTAACATCCAGGTCTATCCGAATCCTGCTCAAAATGAAATCAATTTTGCTTATAACTTTGAGAAACCCTCTGGTGCAAAAGCAAATATTATGGATCTAAGCGGTCGTACCGTATTTACTAAAGATTTCGGTACGCAAGCTTCAGGTAATCAAAACTTTACCATTCCTGTTGCTGACCTTCCCAATGGTAACTATACATTAGAGTTTGTTACAGAAGGAAGCAGAGGCGTAAGTAAATTTACGGTTACAAAATAATTCTATAATAATACTTAGTAGAAAGGGGCACAAAAATTTGTGCCCCTTTTTATTTTGAAATGTTAAATTAAGATTATACTTTTGGTAAAATTTAATAACACAAAATTTAAAAAAAAAGTTTATGAAAAAATTATTTACAACTTTTGCACTTTTAGGTGCGGTGGCACTTGGAGCAAAATGCACAGAAAGAGATCGATTTGGGGCTGGAAGTTTCCGTTGAACCGGGTACAATATATGTTGGGGATACTGCATGGATCCATGTTACACTTAGCAATGAGGGTCCTGAAGCTCTTACTACTACAGATACTGTTTATTATGCAATAGGTGAGCAAATTTTCTCAATTGTTCCAGAAGGACCAATTGCAGAAGGAGAATCAGTTACTTATGAGGATGCATTATATTATTACGATGCATCGCAGGATACCATTACTTCAGATAAAACGCTTGAGTTTTGCTTTATGCTCATGCCACAAAGTGATATCATCTATAATGTAGAAGGGGGAGGAACAAGACCTGCAGCTATCACTTATGAAGATGCAAATACAAGCAATGACCAGAGCTGTATTACAATAATACAAAAAGTTGGAGACGGACCTTCTTCTATCTTCAATGTGTCTAAAAACTTCAGTTTCGATGTATATCCTAACCCTGTTTCTACTGATTTGAATTTCAAATATTCATTTGATAAGGCTTCCACTGCAAAAGTGAATATCGTCGATATGACAGGAAGAGTTTTAGCCACTAAAGATTTTGGTAAGCAAGGAATGGGCGAACAGCATTTCAGCGTTTCGGTAGCAGACCTTCCAAACGGTAACTATACTTTGGAATTTGTAACCGAAGGCAACAGAGGTGTAAGCAAATTCACAGTTACCAAATAATGATTGCAAATAAAGTTAAAAAAGGCAGGGCCGGGTTCAAAACCCGGCCTTTCTTTTTATCAGCCATCATATCAGCGACCTTCCGGACCATTGGATTCATAACATCTTTTGATCTTCAATATTTTGGTTGTGAACCTTTTAATTTTTAAAAATCATTGACCGTTTTATAGGAAAATGCTATATTCGCAGACAAAATTTCTGATCATGAATCTACACGAATACCAAGCTAAAGAATTACTTAAAAAATATGATGTTCCTACACAGGAAGGGGTAGCGGTTTCCACTCCCGAAGAGGCTGTAAATGCTTACAATGACATTTTTAAAGAAACAGGCAACAAATTTGCTGTGATCAAAGCGCAAATCCATGCTGGCGGAAGGGGTAAAGGAACCATGAAAGAAGTACCGGAACAGCATGGCGTACAGGTGATCAAAAGTGCGGAACAAGCCGAGGAAGTAGCTAAGAATATTCTTGGCAATACATTAGTGACCATCCAGACCGGGCCTGCCGGCAAAACGGTAAATAAAATCCTTATCGCTAAAGATATGTATTTTGACGGTCCCAGCGAAAGGAAAGAATTCTACCTGTCCATTCTTCTGGATAGGGATACGAAGAAAAACGTGATCATGTACAGTACGGAAGGCGGTATGGATATCGAAGATGTGGCACATAATACTCCTGAGAAAATTTTCAAGGAATATGTAAAACCCGGCTTTACTTTGCAGCCGTTCCAAGCAAGAAATATTGCATTTAACCTCGGTCTGAACGGTGACGCTTTTAAGCATATGGTCAGGTTCGTGACCAACTTATACAATGCATATGTAGGCCTGGATGCCTCAATGTTGGAGATCAACCCTTTATTCAAATCGGCAGACGACAGGATCTTTGCAGTGGACTGTAAGCTGAATATTGATGATAATGCCCTGATCCGCCACAAAGATATCGAGGCGCTGAGAGATAAATCAGAGGAAGATCCTACTGAAGTGGAAGCCGGTGAATATAACCTGAATTATGTAAAACTGGACGGAAACGTAGGCTGTATGGTAAATGGAGCTGGCCTGGCCATGGCTACTATGGATATGATCAAACTCGCTGGGGGAGAGCCTGCTAACTTCCTGGATGTCGGTGGTACCGCAAATGCGCAGACAGTAGAAGCCGGATTCAGGATCATCATGAAGGACCCGAATGTAAAAGCTATCCTGATCAATATCTTTGGTGGAATCGTAAGATGTGACCGGGTTGCTGCAGGTGTCATAGAAGCTTATAAGAACCTCGGCAATATTCATATCCCGATCATCGTTAGGCTACAGGGAACGAATGCAGAGGAAGCAAAGAAACTGATCGAAGAGTCCGGACTGGAAGTTCAGTCAGCTATTCTCTTAAGCGAAGCAGCTGAATTGGTACAAAAAGCCGTATCTTAGTAAGTGGATTGAATCAAAGTTATCATATTAGCTAACCCTTTCGCAGATTCGGTTAGCTAATTTTTTCTTTATAGAACCCATACAAACCATTATTCCGGGATTGAAACTTTTAGATAAATACATTCTGAGGCAATATATCGTTTCATTTCTTTTTGCTATCAGTATTCTTGCAGTGATCAGCTGTGTTGTAGATTATTCTGAGAAAGTAGATGCTTTTGTTAAAAACCAGGCACCGGTCAGGGAGATACTGATGTATTTCGTCACGTTCGTACCCCATATCATAGCATTGCTATATCCCCTGTTTATCTTTATTTCTACCATTTTTTTTTACCAGCCGGCTGGCCTACCGCTCCGAGTTCATTGCTATGCAGGCCGCAGGTATCAGGATAGGGAGAATCATGAGGCCTTACCTGGTCGGGAGTATACTTATCGGCCTGGTATCACTGGCTTTTAATCATTACCTGGTGCCCATGGCGGACAAGGTCATCTATGAGTTTGAAGAAGAATATATCCGCAATACAAAGAAAACTTCGGATTCGGATGTACATATCAGGCTTTCCCCCACACAATATGTATATTGTATGAAATTTGACCTGAGCAGAAACAGCGGACAGCATTTTACCGAGGAAAAACTGGAAGGAACACAGCTCAGGGAAAAGATATTTGCCGAGAATATTCAGTACATAGACAGTACGGATACCTGGAAGCTCATATCTGTAACCATCAGGACCAACAACGGTCTTGTCGAAAAGATAGAAAGGAAGGATACGCTTATTCGTAAATATAACCTCAAGCCCAAAGACTTTACTGAAGACATCCAGCGAAAGGCAATGATGACTTCTCCGGAATTATATACCAAGACAAATGTAGAGCAAAGCAGGGGCCTGGAAAACGTCAATGCCTATGGTTACGAATTACACAGAAGAAGCGCAGATTCTTTTGCGGGGATCATCCTTACCATTATTGCCGTAGCCATAGCGACCAGGAAAATACGGGGAGGAAGCGGACTCCATCTCGCCATCGGGATCGTTATCAGTGCATTTTTCCTTTTATTTATGCAGTTTGCCAAGACATTTTCGATCAACTCCGGCTTATCTCCGTTGTTAGCGGCATGGATACCCAATATCATTTTCTCATTTATAGCTTATGGACTATACCTGTGGAGAAGTAAATAGGCCTTCCTGCAAGCCTGTAATACATCAAAAAATAAAAAGGCCCCGGGAATTCCCGGGGCCTTTATGATTACGAATTTCCTGAACAGGCGCTTAATGCAACTCTTCAAAAAAACCGGTCTTCTTATTTTTCCGAACATTGTCCCAGTGGTAATACCTTCCGTTCATACAGACATATACCCCATGGGGTAATGTCTGGGCAAAAGCTATTGAAGCGCCCAGGTTGAAGAACCCGTCAGAGCTGCCAAACTTATAGGGGATCATAGCCCCGGTCAGGATAATGGTTTTATCCAGGTTGGCCCCGGCGATATACCGGGCAGTCTCTGGCATTGTATCCGTACCGTGGGTAATGATGATCCTGCGCTCATCGGCTTTGCTGCAGGAATGCAATATGATCTCCCGATCGGCATCTGTCATCTCGAGACTATCGATCATCATAATGGTACGCACGTCGATATCCAGGTTACACCTGCCCAATTTAAGCATCTCCGGTACATGTGTTTCCTCAAAGTCCAGCTTACCTTCGATCTCATTATATTCCTTATCGAAAGTACCTCCTGTGATGATGATGCGAATATTATGATCCAATGGTTTGTTATTTTGATTTAAAATGAATATTAGTTTTCCTGTTCCAGTTTTTCCAGGATCTGACTGATCTTTTGATGGGCTTCTTCTTCGGACATTTCTTCCCGGACAAATTTCTTGCCGGTCACATGCTCATATAATTCTATGTAGCGTTCACTCACACTATTGATGAATGCATCCGTCATCTCCGGTATCTCCTGCTCTTCCTTGCCCTGGAAGCCATTTTCCATCAACCATTCCCTGACGAATTCCTTGGAGAGTTGTTTTTGGGGTTCACCATTAGCCTGTTTTTCTTCATAGCCTTCCTTGTAGAAAAACCTGGAAGAGTCCGGTGTGTGGATCTCATCAATGAGATAGATCGTATCACCTATTTTTCCGAATTCATATTTGGTATCTACGAGGATCAATCCCTGCTTTGCTGCCAGCTCCTGGCCTCTTTGGAACAAAGCCTTGGTATATTGCTCCAGCTGTTCATAATCCTCTTTGCTGACCAGGCCCTGGGCGATGATTTCCTCTCTGGAGATATCTTCATCATGCCCTTCGTGCGCTTTGGTAGTAGGCGTGACAATCGGTGCGGGGAAGAAATCATTTTCTTTCATTCCTTCCGGCAGCGCTTCTCCGCAAAGTGTCCGGGCGCCTGTTTTATATGTTCTCCAGGCATGCCCTGTCAGGTTTCCGCGAATAACCATCTCGATGGGGAAGGTTTCACATTTTAACCCAATAGTGGTATTGGGAATACTTTCCGCATCGATGACCCAGTTGGGAACAATATCCTTTGTTGCTTCCAGCATCATAGCAGCTATCTGGTTCAGCACCTGGCCCTTATATGGGATAGGGCGGGGCAGAACAACATCAAAGGCAGATATCCTATCGCTTACTTTCATGACAAGGAATTTGTCACTTATCGTATAGACATCTCTTACTTTGCCTTTATAAAAAATTGGTTTGATTAGGGAAATTCATTTTATAATATAATTGTGGATTTAAAAATGATTTTAAATTAAAAAGATTTACTTACCGACCATATCACCGGGTACCACCCATGCGTCGAATTCTTCAGGGGTCACATACTCCAAAGCTACTGCAGCTTCTTTTAGCGTCGTTCCTTCCCGGTGGGCCTTCTGGGCAATCTCGGCGGATTTATAATAACCGATTTTGGTATTCAGAGCTGTTACCAACATTAAGCTGTTGTTCACATGGGCATCTATGTTCTTTTGGATAGGTTCCAGGCCCTGAGCACATTTCTCATCAAAGCTGATACAGCCTTCACCGATCAGCCTGGCAGAATGCAGGAAGTTGTAAATCATCATCGGCTTGAATACGTTCAGTTCGAAATGACCATTGGAACCGCCTATGGAAACCGCCACATCATTCCCCATGACCTGCGCTGCAATCATCGTTAAAGCTTCGCATTGGGTGGGGTTTACTTTGCCCGGCATGATAGAAGATCCCGGCTCATTGTCCGGAATGTGGATTTCGCCGATCCCTGCTCTGGGCCCGGAACTCAGCATCCGGATATCATTGGCGATTTTCATCAGGCTTACTGCTGTTTGCTTCAAGGCCCCATGAGTCTCTACAATGGCATCATGAGCTGCCAGTGCTTCAAATTTGTTGGGAGCGGTCTCGAAGGGAAGACCTGTTAACTGTGCGATATTCTGAGCTACTTTTTCAGCATACCCTTTTGGTGTATTCAATCCGGTACCTACTGCCGTACCGCCTAACGCCAATAAAGCCAGGTGCGGTAAACTATTCTTAATGGCTTTCATTCCGTAGTCCAGCTGGGCGACATACCCGCTCAATTCCTGGCCTAAAGTTAAGGGTGTAGCATCCATAAAGTGTGTCCGCCCGATTTTCACAACATCCATGAAGAGCGCCGACTTCTTATCCAGAGTATCTCTCAGTTGCTGAATGCCCGGCAGTGTTTTCTCTACGATCATCCTGTATGCCGCGATATGCATCGCCGTAGGGAAAGTATCGTTGGAAGACTGGGATTTATTGACATCGTCATTGGCTCCCAGGAATTTATCTTTGTCTGTCAGTTGTCCCCCTTTGATCACATGTCCGCGGTTAGCTACTACCTCGTTTACATTCATATTGCTCTGGGTACCGGAACCGGTCTGCCATACCACTAATGGGAATTCCCCGCTTAATTTTCCTTCTAATATTTCATCGCACACCTGTGCGATGACATCGGCCTTTTCCTGGGGTAATACACCTAATTCAGCATTCGTCATAGCTGCCGCTTTCTTCAGATACGCAAATGCCTGGATGATCTCCTGGGGCATTTTGTTGGTGTCTTGGGCGATCTTGAAATTATCTACAGAACGTTGGGTCTGGGCACCGTAATAAGCTTTTTCAGGTACCCGGACCTCACCCATAGTGTCTTTTTCTATACGATATGACATGTTACCTTTTTGATTTTTAGATGTGAAAAAAATTTACCGGGGGCAAAGGTAATTAATAATGATGATGAATTCAATTTGGGGGGAATGAGTTAATAGGAAAACTTAGAAAGGAGGAAATGATCTTGTATATATCTGTTGGGAATATTTAGAAGGCACAGGCAATGATGAAGTAACAACAGGGTATGGGGAAAATTGATCGGTAAAATGAGAACACAAAAAATCCTTCTTCATACAAAATGATAGGTTTTATGTTATTTCGATAAAAAATTATTGTTTATTAATAATTAATTTTATTTTTGTATCGAAAAAAAAACAAAAAAATGAGAAATCTTCAAGTTTTAAGAACACTTTTATTACTGTTATTATGGTTGCTGGTAGGCTATTCATTGGTTTATATATTAATCATAAGCATCTCACTTTTCAACGGAGAAACCAGCATACCCTATTTGAATCAAGGGGAGCCTATTGATTTTAACAGGTTTACTTCTTTAGAAATCTGTTTTAAAATAATAGGTCAGTTTGTGTTTATTTATGGAATCTTGAAATTGAAAAAAGTTGTTGATCAATTCGCACAACTACACATTTTTGATCGTAAAGTAATAGAATCATTGTATGTTTCTGGAAATGCTTTTATAGTGAGTGGGGTATTGATGAAGTTCATTGAGTTCATGCATCAATTGGTTGCATCCGCTATTCCCGTGTGGGATATATTTGACAGTTATACGCCCATCTTATTTATAATAATCATAGGCTTATTTTTAAAGATAATGGCTGTAGTTCTGAGAATAGGCAAAGGATATAAAGAGGAGAATGAGTTAACAATTTAAAAAATCTGGAAATGCCTATTGTAATTAATTTAGATGTAATGCTCGCAAAGCGGAAAATGCGTTCCAATGAGTTGGCTGAGAAAATTGGTATAACCACTGCAAATCTTTCTGTTCTGAAAACTGGAAAAGCAAAGGCTATTCGATTATCCACCCTGGAAGCTATCTGCGCAGCATTGGAGTGTCAGCCTGGCGATATTTTAGTGTACTTAAATGATTATTAATTCTTTATATATCTAATTCAGCGGCCTCCGATATAACGAAACCTTGCGTATCCTTGAGGATCTCCACAGGTCCCATCCGAAAGCCATGGAAAAAGTCAGTCTCGGGTCAAAGTGACGGCTAAAGTCTATTAATTCCTGATCAGGGAGATGATCAAAAGCTAAAAAATTGACCTGAAAACCCTTGCCCGGGAATGTCAGGTTCGATCTTAGCCGGATAAAAAAAGGATAGCGGGTATGGAGAGACCGGTAGGTGAGATGAAAAAACCAACCATTGGAAACACTTAAATTCCCTATAATATCACTATACAGCACTATCCGGTTATTTTCTCTCCCGATATCTGGATCAAAAAAACTTTCCGTGATGACCTTGTCCGTCTCTTGAGCGAAAAGTCTGCCATCATTCCCGAAAAACAAACCTCCACCTACATCCATTCTGGATATATGACTCAGATATACTTTCAGGGAAAATGCGATATCGATATGGAAAGAATACAAGGTCTGCTTCAGGTTGACCTTATACTGTTCATACAGGGGATGGGTATATTGTATTTGATAATTTGTAATACCTAAATTGACCTCTGCATCCCACCGAACTCTGTTTCTTTCAATTGCATAATAGCTTCCGATGCTTCCGCCTTTGAATACATTGCATTTTACATGATGGGAAGAAGGGGGTATAAAATTATACAGCCCGGTTACACTTGCTCCAAAGCTATATTTGGATTCAATGACAGAATCCTGAGAGAATCCGTACGCATAGAGCAATAGCAACGAAATGAGGAATAGTAAAGGCTTTCCCATTTTATTAAAATATCTGTACAGGATAAGCTGTCTGGTGGATGAAGATCCCGTGTTCAAATTCATAAATGACCTGAAATGAAAAATCAGTTACGGCACCTGGTTTTTCCTTTAAGTAAATATAATAGGAAGATATGATTTCCGGATAATAGGAATATGCTTCAGATTG
This sequence comes from Taibaiella sp., assembly GCA_019739295.1. The sequence continues at coordinate 30,430 of JAHHDV010000023.1, read as the reverse complement.
CCAGGAATCTATCATCTCCCTTATACTCAACGTGTCATTGCGGAAATCGACAAATCCTATGATATCGTTGATCGGATCATGGGACAGGTGATCTGCATTGTAGTCAGAAAGGGTGATGAATACAATCCCCTTCAATGCATACATATTATAAAAATACTGATCAAATTGAAAGGCATATGATTTTTGAATCAGGTTCAGGCCAGGACCACCGGCATATCCCAGCTCACAGTCTATCTTCCAATATAGCGCATCGTAGGGATATAATTTCCCTTCCTCTATTTTTGTCTGTTCCAATTCATAAGATCGGGTAGAATCATTATAACTCCAATTATATTGGAATGTACTCATACTTATGGCATCCAGCTTGTAATAAATCTCAGAACTATGGCATCCCGTTAGAAATAGTAACGAGGTATACACAATAAAGATTACAACTGTCTTCCTTTTCATAGATATAATTCCTGTTTACTGTTATACGTTTATTCAAATATCAAAACGTCTCCCTGCATTCCGTTACATCTGATGGCTGCCATAACTTCATCTTTTATTCTTTCAGGATTTTCTAACAGCGAACGTTGAATGTAGCATTGATCTTCCAGACTTATAATGTCGCTTTGAAATATAAGAAAAGCGATTTGCCGGGCACTATCTTTATAAAGTTCTTCAATTTTCTTAAAGTTCAGCAGCTGAGCCAGGCTATCTCTATTTGGATAATAGCTTATCGTCTTAAGATTTTTATCTATCTTGAAAGTATGGCTATAGGTGTTATCTAAATAGATCCTGTCAAAACTCAAAGTATCCGTTTCATTGATAAGAAATGTATACCCCGGTGGATGGTATTTATTAAGTTGATCCATTGAGCTGCACCTGACAAAAAAAATAGTGGCAAGTATCAGAATGAATTTTGAAAAGACTGTATTTAACATCTTCTGATTAAGTGTAGGTTGAATGTATATCAGCTTCACTTTCAAATAGACGAAATAAATGATGAGAAAACTGGTAGCCGGCAATTTTCTTATTGACATTGACCCGGATGCCAGATGGTGCTCTGGTCATCGATAATCAGGAGTTCACAGCTTCCCGGGCATTTCTTTCCACTTTAGGTGCGGCCTTCAGAAGGACCATTGCCACCCAGGCTAAGATCAGAATAGTGATGAACATGGTATGGGCATTATTGCCCTGGAATATCCCGATCAGGGCTGCGACCAGTGCACCTACACCCATCCTGATGGCACCACCTAATGCGGATGCTGTGCCTGCCCGGGCTGTAAAGGGAACCAGGGATGCTGCCGTAGCATTGGGGTTGATAAATCCGATTAAGAATAAGATACTAAAGACACAAACCACCAGCCACCAGTAATCCAGACCGGGCATCAAAAGAATGAGCAAAACGATAGCAAGGGATAAAATGCTCAGGATGACCGAGGCAATATGTGCTATCCTGATGTAATTCACTGATTTGGTAAGGATACCATTCAGATAGCTGCCTATGATCAGTCCCAGGGCATTGATCGCAAAGATGATGGAAAAGGTGGTATTGTCTACTTTGTAGATCGTGATAAAAATAAATGAGGAAGAGGAGATGTAAGCAAATAATACGGACATGGATATACTTCCTGCTATGGTGTACGCCAGGAATGTCCTGTTCTTTAATATGGATAAGTAATCAGCTGAAATCTGCCTGATCTTCAACTTGTTGTTGTGCATATACCGGCTGGTCTCCGGCAGAAAGAAGAAAATCAAAGCAATCACTATCGCTGAGAACAGGCTCAGGAAATAAAAGATATACGCCCAGCCCCTGAATTCGAGAAAAAAGCTGCCTGCGCTCGGTGCGATCAGGGGGGCTACACCCATGACCAGCATGATGGAAGAGAATGCTTTGGCCCGTTCATGTGCCGGGTACACATCACTGATGATCGCATTGGTGGCGACCATCCCCACGCATCCACCCAATGCCTGCAGCAATCTCATGAGGATCATACTCTCGATATTGGGTGATAAGGCACAGGCCAGTGAAGCGCCCACATAGATCAACAGACCGGTTATAAGCGGTTTCTTTCTGCCATATTTGTCTACTATAGGCCCGTAGATCAATTGCCCTACGGCAATACCTATGAAATAGGATGTCAGGGTAAAAGCCACATGCTTCTCATCCGTATTCATATCTTCAGCGATCTTACCAAATCCGGGCAGATACATATCGATGGTGAAAGGGCCCAAAGCTGCCAGTATACCTAATAATATGATGAGAAAAGTACGGTTGATGTGTTGGGATGGATTCATAAAAGGAAGCAAATGTAACCTAATTCCGGCTCTTACCCGGTAACCGATATCGATGATGGTATTTAAGAAACCAATGAGACAACTGCAAAGCTTACAGCATCCACCGGGACCGGCGGAAGAGACATACTATAAGATGAAAAAGATATGCAACGATACTATTGGCTATCATTCGGGAATCCTTGCAGCAAGCGCCAGGTTTATGCTCCCTGATACCAGTCTTTCAGCCGCTTTACCGACATATTCTTATAATTGTCGATCTTGTCCTCTATCTCTGTTCCATTCAGCATAAAAATAGAAGGAACACCGCGACCCGCCAATTCTCTGAAGATGCTTTTAGGGATAAAGTGCCTTTGAATCTGACCGGATTGCGTCTCGGATAAAAAATCCTTCAGGATATCAGGATACTGATCTGCCTTACCGCTGAATATAAAGATCACCGGCATATCCGGATCTTCTTTTTTCATCCTGGCAAATTTAGCTGCAGCTTCCCTGCAATGGGAGCAGGTCAGGCTCATAAAAGCCACAATATGCTTACCATCTCTAAGGTCAACAGGAGGAGCCGTCAGGCTGTCATTGTAGGTAACTGCGTACATCTTGTCTATACCTAATTCCCCGGGTACAAATATAAAAGGGTAACAGATAAAGATTACAGGAATAATCCACGCAAAATAATACCTGGAGGTAGTTTCTTTTTTCCTGTCCTTTACGATGAGGATAACGACCATGGCCAGCATCAATATATTCTTGATGACGGACCACATCGGGTTCAACTTGACCATTTCACCCATACACCCGCAATCTGCCTCATTACCTTCCTGTATCCAGATCACCAGGATAAACGCAGTAAATGCTACCAATAACCCAAAAACACTATACAGTACCCATCTCCATTTCCCATACAGGCCTATAATCAGAAGTACACCCAATCCGGCTTCAAAGCCGATAATGAACCTTGCCAACAGGGAAGCAGCCTGGTAGGTGATGGAAAACCTGTTGTAAATATTATCTATAAACAGGGAAATGGGAATTGTCTTAGAAAATGCGCTGAATAAAAATAAAAGGCCTAAAGTGATCGATAAGATATAAAATATGATTCTGGATATGCTGTATTTTGCAGGAATAGTCATGCTTATATTTGAATTCTAAATTCTTGACAAAGAAATAAAAAAAGTTGCTGAAATACAGGCTTTCAGCAACTTAATATGAATATTCGACTTCATTTCATCAATCAACAGGGAAGTCAAAAGTACCATCAGTAATGGTAAGCGTGTCATTGGTATTCACCATATTCACCACACGAAAATTGAATGTTCCTTTTATCTGGCTGCCATATTCCTCTAAATTAAGTTTAGCAGTTTCATCTGTCACAGGGATACCGTATACGCTGGTCGTCTCATCCGTATAAGCCCTGGAATATGCCCCGGTCACTTCTGTCCCGAACTGATATTCCTTGGGACCGTCGTAGAACCCGATGGTAAAGCTCACGGTCCTGTAATCTTCTTTTCTCCTTGTAGGGTAGTACTCAATCGCATCCACTGTCAATGTATTCATACCATCTTCAGTATTCCGGGTAGAATATTTGAATTCTCCTGCAAATTTTTCTCCATTAATGACACATTCGAATTTACCCCTTTGCCGGTTGGGCTGATCTTCTTGCTCCGGATCACTTAAATAATCTTTTTGACAAGCTGTCATTCCCATTACAGTAAGGAAGAGGGCGGATATAATTTTTTTCATGAATAGGTCTAAGTTTTAAAGATACTAAGGGTAAAGATAATATTAAAAATGATTTCTGGAAATTCTTCTTTAATTTTTTTTTAAGAAATCCCCACAAAAAGACGCCAGCAAAGTGCTGACGTCCAGTTGAAATGAATTGAATGTTGAAGTTTAAATATCAGCCCAGATAAGATTTCAGCGCGTTGCTGTACCTTGTCTTTTGTAATCTCTTGATCGCTCTTTCTTTGATCTGGCGGATACGCTCTTTGGTTAAGTCATATTTATCACCTATTTCTTCGATGGTAGGGCCATTGTCCCCGTCCAGTCCGAAATACGCAGCAAGGATCTCAGCCTCGCGCGGACTTAAAGATTTTAAGATCCTGTTGATCTCTACCCTTAAAGAGTCTCTCATCACTTCGTCATCAGTATCGCTGCTTCCCTCGAGCAGGTCACCCATAGCTACATCCTCTGCTTCATGAACCGGGGCATCCAGGGAAGAATGCCTGGTATTGCTGCTAAAGATATTGTTGATCTCAGTTTCACTCATTTCCAGGATGCTTGCGAGCTCTTCTGTCGACGGATCGCGCTCATGCTCCTGTTCGAAAGCGATAAATGCCTTGTTGGCTTTGTTGTATGTCCCGATCTTATTCTGCGGTAGCCTTACCAGCCTTCCCTGCTCAGCAAGCGCCTGGAGAATGGATTGCCTGATCCACCACACTGCATAGGAGATGAACTTAAAACCCTTGGTTTCGTCAAATCTTTGTGCTGCCTTAATTAATCCCAAATTCCCTTCATTGATCAAATCACTTAAAGATAATCCCTGATGCTGATATTGCTTCGCTACCGAAACCACGAACCTTAAATTAGCCTGTACTAATTTTTCTAAAGCCCTCTGGTCTCCTACGTGGATCTTTTGCGCCAAAATAGTTTCTTCCTCGGGAGTAATCATTGGGATACGACTGATTTCCTGAAGATACTTTTCGACCGCCTGGGAATCCCGGTTGGTAATCTGGGTAGCAATTTTTAACTGCCTCATAATAGTTGAAAATTATATTGATTCTAAAAAAATGTTTTGGCTTCTCATTACCGGTTTTATCCATCTAAAGCCATATGTGAAGAGAGCAAAATTTATACCAAAACTGAAATCGACACAATATATAATGCTAATGCCACTATTGCAAATGATAATTATATATTTTCTTTTAAATTTATGATCCCGGATTTGAAAAAATTGGTGCAAAATTACTACCTACTTCCCTAATTAAACGCTATTTATACATTTTTCGTTGGAGGGAATTTGTTAAAATTGTCTTGTTTGTTTATTGTATATAAAAAGTATATCTTTTTTAAAAAGAGACATAATTGCTGGTAAAAGAACAGGTAAAACAGGTAAAAGCTCGGTTTCAGGGATAAAATGGCAGCAGCAATAAGGCGCTTCATCTTTTGTCAGTTTCATAAATCCCATTATTTTTCTGTACTTTATACTTCAAAATGCTCAGGTTCGAAATCCTTAAACTAAAACAGGTTAAAAATATATTATGTTTAAATATAATAAATTATGTTATTTTATTCATATAAAAAATTAAATTGTAATGACAGCCGGGGATCATATAGCCGGCTTAATAAAAGCTGTTTTCATGCAATGGCTATCCATGGCCTTTGCCTGTTTTTATAAAAAATTGATAATCCCCCCAGCGCCGTTGTCTGATCAATTGTATATCCGAAACCTTATCATTTCATACCGTTTCCATTGAGGTTATCCCACATCTCCTTTTCGGAGATGTCCCAAGTTGAGCATTATTGTTTTACATTTGCAGGAATTCAAAACTGATAGATGATATACTTATGAAGAAGGGCAAAATACTCGTAACCGGCGGATGCGGTTATATCGGTGCGCATACCATCGTGGACCTGGTGGAAAACGGATTTGACGTCGTAAGTATAGACAACCTGAGCCGGGGTAAAATAGAAATGCTTTATGGAGTCAATGAATTATTGAATAAGGAGATCAGGAATTATCCTATTGATATTTGTGATCAGGCTGCACTCGAATCTGTGTTCGAAAAGGAGAAAGATATAGCCGGCATTATACATTTTGCTGCTTATAAATCCGTACCGGAAAGTGTAACGGCTCCCTTGCTCTATTACAACAATAACCTGACTTCCCTGTTGAATATCCTCCGGTGCTGTATACAGTTTCAGATCAGGCATTTCGTTTTCTCATCCTCCTGCTCCGTGTACGGAAATGCAGAAGAGCTTCCGGTTACCGAATCTACACCACTTCAGGAGCCCGAGTCTCCTTATGCTGCTACCAAAGTAATGGGAGAAAGGATCTGTGCTGATTTTGCAAAGGCGCATCCCGGCTACCAATGCACTTTGCTAAGGTATTTTAATCCGGTAGGTGCGCATCCCAGTGCTAAAATCGGGGAAATGAACGAACAGCCGGAAAATTTAGTCCCCGTGATCACGCAGACTGCGATCGGGAAAAGGGAAAAAATGGGTGTCTTCGGTACAGATTATGATACAAGAGACGGGTCTTGCATCAGGGATTATATTCATGTATCAGATATTGCGCATGCACATACCTTAGCTTTGCAGAAATCGATCTCCCGTAATCATACGGAACCTGAAGTCCATTTGTACAATCTCGGAACGGGCCAGGGTGTAACGGTCCTGGAATTGATCCATTCCTTCGAAAAAGTGAGCGGCGTAAAGCTCAATTATGAGCTGATGGACAGGCGTCCCGGTGATGTGGTTCAGGTCTATGCTGACAGGAGCAAATCAGAAGCTGAACTGGGCTGGATACCCCAATATGATATAAATGAGATGATGGAAACGGCCTGGCGATGGGAACAGGCTTTACAGAAATTCATATAATAAAAACAATGCAAAGGTTTAAAGACAAAGTTGCTATTGTAACGGGTGCAAGCAGTGGTATCGGGTTAGCATTGGCACAGCAATTGCTCCGGGAAGGGGCTAAAGTCGCTGTCTGTGCACGTAATTCCGAAAAATTAGCCGCTGTATTCCGGGAGACACCTGGGGACAGCTTAATCGCACATGCGATGGATGTGTCCGATGAGACGTCCTGCATCCGGTTCATTGAATCTGTCACTCATCAATGGCAGCGCATTGATATACTGATCAATAATGCGGGAATGAGTATGCGTGCACTCTTTAAGGATGTGGATCTCAACGTATTAAAGAAGCTCATGGACATCAATTTCTGGGGAACGGTATTGATGACGAAATATGCATTGCCTCATATCCTGGAAAGCAAAGGAAGCATTGTCGGTGTTTCTTCTATTGCCGGATACAGGGGGCTTCCGGCAAGGACAGGTTATAGTTCCAGCAAGTTTGCAATGAACGGGTTCCTGGAGACCCTGAGAACAGAGCTGCTTCATGACGGCGTCCATATTATGATCGCAAGCCCGGGCTTTACTTCCACCAATATCCGCAATACATCTATGACTACCGACGGAACTGCCCAGAAAGAAACGCCACTGGATGAGTCCAAGCTGATGAGTTCGGAGGAATGTGCCGCTATTATCCTGGATGGCATTGCAGGCAGAAAGCGAACCATCATTATGACACAGCAGGGGAAATGGACGGTTCGTCTGAATAAATTATTTCCGAAGTGGATGGATAAAATGGTTTACAATCATTTCAGGAAAGAGCCCAATTCGCCTTTGAAATAATATGAGGTTCCTTATCAGAGCATTTTGCCGGTCAGATGCATAAAGACATCTTCAAGCCCGGCCTGCCTTTGCGGTATCTCCCTGGTAAAGCCTGTAGCCAACAAGTGATCGACGAGTTCATCTATTGTCCCGTTAGCGATGATATTACCCTCGTTCATAATGGCAATGCGGTCACAAAGCTGTTCCGCTTCATCCATATAATGTGTTGTAATGACGAATGTCGTTCCCTGGGCCCGTTGTTCCTGAATGAGTTGCCATAGATTTCTCCTCGCATAAGGATCCAGGCCTGTAGTAGGCTCATCCAGGAAAATAATCCTTGGGTCATTGATCATCGTCGTAGCAAGGCTGAACCTTTGCCGTTGGCCCCCTGACAATTCTTTAAGGCGGTTATCCGCTTTATCCGTAAGGTTAACTTTATCCAGGTATTCCATTACATTGATCTTACGGTTATAAAGCCCGGCAAAAAGGTTTAAGATCTCTTTCAGGTTCAGGTTAGGGTAGAACCCGCTGTCCTGCAGCTGTACACCAATCACCTCCTTGATGCGCTGGGGGTCACGATCCAGGTCTATGCCACAGATCTCTACTTGTCCCGATGTCTTGGGCCGAAGTGTCTCTATGATCTCTAAGGTGGTCGTCTTTCCCGCACCATTCTGTCCCAACAAGCCAAAAATCTGTCCTTCCTCTACTTCAAAGCTGATGCCTTTTACGGCAATGAAATCATTGTATTTTTTTACTAAATTACGGACAGAAATAATGGGCATAGAAGTTTTATTGGTGTGTCAAAGGTACGTCTTATCCGCATTATGTCCATTGTGGCAAATCGCAATTTCTGTACAAAGCCATAAGCTCAGCAATCCACGCAGTTGTTTGTAACCGCCGATCGTATTTCCTTTATTAACTGCTCATCCTGAGACGGAGGGCTGGCGATAATGGTCAGAACCGTATTGTCCCTGCTGACGATAAAGAACCTGGGGATACCCCAGGCCTGATATTCATAGACCAAATCGGTATCACCTGCGTATAGATGAATTCCTTTCAGTCCCGCATGCGAAATAAAAGAAAGATAATTTCCCCTGTTGAAGTCCCCATAAAGAAATATCACCTCCAGTTCTCCGGATTCAAATGATTTCTGCACCTTCTCCAGGTGCTTCCATTCGGCTATGCAGGATAAGCACCAGGAGGATCCAAAGGTAATCAGCTTCACCTTTGAAGATTGGGTCAATTGGTATGTATGTCCGTTCTGATCCTTCAGGGTAAAATCAGGAGCCTGGTCACCCGCCAGTAAAAAATCCGAAACCGGTATTTTATTCTTCATCTTTGTATTATAATTCCCATCGGGGAAGTTTTGGATGAAATAATCGAGGGTTTGCAAATAAGTAAGACCGGTAAAATGTGAAAATGCCATCATCATGTTGATGAGTGCTTTGTATATCAGTTCCTCCTTATTTCCATACAGTTCTTTCAGAAAGAAATGATTTGCAGACAGGTTTTTCCGGGTATATTCAATGATGCCTGCCGTATCATCAGTAGGGAGCAGCAAGCTTGAATTATAAGGATTCACCCAATATTCAAAATGCCCGGCATTGTTGAGCTCACTCCTTATTTTATTCGTATCGGGCGCAAAGGCGAATGTTGATACTCCATAGGTGATGTCGCTGCCATATTTGTATTGGTATAAGTGACTTAAAAAGTCCCTGTAATGCTGATTCAGTAAGTAGGATTCATGATGATTGTCCAGTGACCGAAACCAGGTGATCAAAGAATCGGTGTTAACGGGATTTCTTTTTAACCCCTTTAAGGTATCTGTTTCACCAGGGTTCAAATCTTGAAGCTCAGTGTAATCTATCCCGAACAGTTGGTTCACTTGCTGGAACAGCGTATCAAAATGCATGATTCTGAATGGTTCGGAGTATTGACTTAGATCAGCATTCTTCCTGAGCCGGCGGATCTCGTTATCCACAAAATTTTTAATAAAAGCGTTCTCCTGCTCCAGGGTAATCTCACCTATCTGCTGAATGGCGCGGTCAAATAATTTCTGCTCCCTCCGGGTTAATGCATGGTCCCCGTTAGCGTGAAATTTTTCTTCGAAGACCTCCAGCTCCTTTACCGAAGTGATGTATATTGCTTCCTGTACCAATGACCCTGAGAACAGGATGCTGGCATATACATCGTCTGCATCGCAGGTGAATTGCATATCCCGGTGCGGAACCAGGAAAAGACCAATAGCCTGATGCCCGATGTGTAAGGTGAGGATGGCAGGATCCGATATGTCGAATTCATACTGGAACTTGCCGTCAACAAGGGGCACTTCAAAATAATGAGCATACCCGATGACCGGCTCTTTATATTCTACCATCACGATATTACCGGCAGGGTGGTAGATCTCACCCCGAACCATAACTTGTCCGTTAGCTGAGATGCAGCCCAGTATACCCATACAAATACCAAGAATCACCGGATTGATCTTCGTCATAGAAAGAGCCTGGATGTAATATAATATAAAGATAAATTTTTTTCAGATATAAATAAAAGCGGTCACGTACATCAATTCCTGGTGGCTGGGGTTAAGAAAAAACCTTGAAGACAATACTGCTGTCTTCAAGGTCTAATTGCTGCCCCGGAGATAAATCAAGCGGTGCTTTGCTTCTCTATTCACCTGGAATTATGATTTTCCAAATGGCATAGGAGGCATGCCTCCCGGCATTTTACCGCCCATTCCCGGCATCCCCATTCCTTTGAATTTATTCATTTGCTTCATCATATTTTTCATCTGTTCGAACTGCTTCATAAAAGCATTCATATCGGCTATATCTTTTCCGGCACCTCTGGCGATACGTGTTCTCCTGGATGTATTGATAATTTCGGGATTCGCTCTTTCTTCCGGGGTCATACTATCGATCATCGCTTCTATCCCTTTGAAAGCATCATCGCTGATATCTATATCCTTGATCGCTTTGCCCACACCCGGGATCATCCCCAGCAGGTCCTTAATGCTTCCCATTTTTTTGATTTGATTCAACTGGGTCTTAAAATCATCAAAATCGAATTTATTGGCCCTGATTTTTTTCTCCAGCTTCTGTGCTTCCTTCTCATCAAACTGCTCCTGTGCCTTTTCTACAAGGGAAACGATATCTCCCATTCCCAGGATACGCTGTGCCATACGGTCGGGGTAAAAACACATCCAGGGTATCCAGCTTCTCTCCCATACTCACAAAACTTGATCGGCTTCCCTACAGTATAGCGGATGGTCAATGCAGCGCCCCCGCGGGTATCTCCATCCAGTTTGGTCAGTACCACCCCGGTGAAGTCCAGCCTTTCGTTGAAGGCCTGTGCTGTATTCACAGCATCCTGGCCGGTCATAGAATCTACTATGAATAAGATCTCCTGGGGCTGGACCGCAGCCTTGATACGGGTCACTTCATTCATCATTTCTTCATCGATGGCCAGGCGGCCTGCAGTATCTATAATGACAACCTGGTTATTGTGCTGCCTGGCATAGTGGATTGCATTTTGAGCGATCTCTACCGGGTTTTTATTCTCAGGCTCTTTGTAGATGGGAACTTTGACCTGTTCGGACAGAACGGTCAGCTGGTCAATGGCCGCCGGCCTGTACACATCGGCAGCAACGAGAAGCGGGCGCTTGTGTTTCTTACTATTTAAAAAATGAGCTAATTTCCCTGAAAAGGTGGTCTTACCCGATCCCTGCAATCCTGCTATCAGGATCACTGCAGGTTTGCCGGACAGGTTCAGCTCGGATTCCGTACCGCCCATCAATTCCGCCAGCTCATCCTTCACGATCTTGACCATCAGCTGGCCGGGAGAAACTGCTGTCAGCACCTTTTCACCCAGGGCTTTATCTTTTACTTTATCTGTAAAGTCCTTGGCAATCTTATAGTTTCACATCGGCATCTACCAATGCCCGCCGGATCTCCTTTACTGTAGTGGCAATATTGATTTCAGATATTCTTCCTTCACCTTTCAGCGACTTCAATGCTGAATCTAATCTTTCACTAAGGTTGTTGAACATAAATATATGCTTTTAAAAATATGTTTGAGGGATTTTTAGTTGGCAAATTTAATCAAAAATAGCCAATTTCATTTCCTGATTATTTATTGCCAGAAGTAAAGAAGACCGGTACATTCCTGAATGTTTCTTTATTTTTGACCGGAAGATAACAGTTTAGACAATGAAATTCCAGGTTGGAGATCCTGTAGTGCTGAAGCATACGGGTAGCGAAGGAAAAATCACCTCAGCAGAAAATAACGGAATGTACCTCGTATTGATCGACGGGGTAGAAATTCCTGTATTCAGGGAGAACCTGGATCATCCATATTTTGACTGGTTTACGAAGGAACGGGATCAAAAGAAGAAGTTGAAATTCGTACATGCAGCGCAGATTCCGACAGAGAAGGAGACAACCCGGCAGAAGATCGTATCCGGGACTTTCCTGGGATTCTTTCCCGAATTCGATAAAAATGATGATACACTGGTTCAGAAATTCAAAACTATACCTGATCAACCAGGATCAGCACCACTTGTTCTTTCAATACCGCCTGGCGCATCAGCAAAAGACAATATTCCGCATACAGGGTCATACACTGCCTTTTACCAACTTCTATATCCACGATATCGGTATGGAGCTGATGCATGAGCAGCCTTCTTTCCTTTTGAAATTTTACGATCATCACCGCCAGGATGCCCGGCTGGTATTTCAGCAGGAGATCAGGGTCCGGCCCAAAAGACTATTTGAACATATACTGGGCATTCAAAACGGGGAGCTCGCTTATTTTCAGATTCCCATAGACATACGCGACACTGGCCAGGAAGAAAAGGTACAGGCTTTGGATATCGGGGCAAAGAAAATATCACAAAGCCAAGGCTATAAAAGTTCAAAAATTATTGAAGAAATAGACCTGCATATCGAGCGGTTACAGGAAAATTATGCGCACCTCAGTAATGCAGAAATCGTACAGATACAAATAGCTGCCTGCGAACAGGCCATAGACCAGGCTATAAGAAACGGGCAAATGTCCCTGACCATTATTCATGGAGTGGGGAAGGGGGTATTGAAGGAAGAGATACATAAGCTTCTGAAATCTGTCCCGGAAGTAAGATATTTCATCAGTGACTGGATGCCCAAATACGGATTAGGCGCCACACAGGTATTTTTTTAATTTTTCTCACGTGGAATCTGGCTTTTATATGGAAAAATATGCTTTATGGATACTGAATGTAATGCTTATATTTTGCTCGGCTACCGTTAAAGGTAGAGCGCAGGAACCAGATACTCCAGACAGGCATTTTATGAATGCTACCCTGAATGGTTCCATGAACAGGACAGCAGACGGGTTCGTGTATATGTCGAACAATACGTTTTCCTATAGTTATAAGCAGGATATGATGGTATTGAATACCAGGGCACAATTTGTGTTTGGCCAGTCTTTGGGTAAGGTTACCAACAGGGATTACACTGCCGGTCTGGATGGGAACTGGTATCTCCGGAAAGATAAAAAATGGTATGTATGGGCATTGGGAAACGGGTTGAGCTCCTATTCACTGAAGATCAATCACCAGGTCCAGGCCGGGGGCGGTTTTGCTTATAATATCTGGAATTCGGATAAGCTGTGGCTGAACATCAGTGACGGGCTGCTTTTCGAACAAAGCGAGATTATAGATGCCGAAGGAGGCCTGATCAATTACAGTACCCTTAGGAATTCTTTGCGTATAAACTTCGGTTTTAGCTTTGAAAAGAAGTTCTTTTTCAAAACTGTCAGTTTCTGGCAACCTTCCCTGCATATAGCCGGTGATTATATCATCAATTCCCATACGGAATTCAGGTACCAGTTATTCGACTGGCTTCAGATCAGCACTAACCTGAATTATAATAAGGTGAGCCGGACTGAAAAGGAAAACCTGCTGTTTACCTACGGTGTACGGTTATCCTACTCTTTTTAAGGTCCGGGATTTTAATTCAGGAGCATTGCTCATACAATTCCTGAAAGATGCAGCTCTATACAGGAATATGTGGAAATACATCAGTTAAATGCCCAGCGTATTTTTTACATCATTCAATATATCAAATGCTTCATCCTTGTCTTTCCCCTCCGCATAGATCCTTAACAATGGCTCTGTCCCGGATGCCCGGAGCATCATCCATCCTCCGTTATCAAGATGGAATTTTACGCCATCTGTGGTTTCCGTCCTGATACTGTTATATTTACCGAATGTCCCATACTTACCGTCCATTGCATCGCGAATGATAGATTCTTTCTGTGCATTATCCAGGGTCAGGTCAGCACGCTCATATGCGAATGAACCTACAACATCGTAGACTTCCCGGATCATTTCCTTAAGGGTTTTGCCTGTCTGTACCATATAATCGTAAATAACCAGCCCATCATAGATACCATCCCGCTCAGGGATATGTCCTTTTACGGCAATACCACCGCTTTCTTCTCCTCCTACCAGCACATCTTCCCGGATCATAATTTCAGAGATATATTTGAAGCCGATGGGAGTTACCTCAATCGGCAAACCGTAAGCTTCACAGAGTTTCCTGACTTTTTCAGAAGTAGAGAATGCAATAGCTACCTTACCGGTCATTCCCTTATACTTATGTAAATAATGGATCAGCAATAATATGATATGATGGGCATCTACATAGTTTCCATCTTCATCGTAAAGTGCTATTCTATCTGCATCCCCGTCATTGGCCAGGCCGATTTTTAATTCAGGCGTTTTAGCCATTGTCTCTGATAATGCCAGAAGATTTTTGTGCAATGGCTCGGGAGCCACTCCGTTAAAGGATGGATTGACCTCACAGTGAAGCCCTACAGCTCCGGGCAGTATCTTCCTGATAACATTCTGACCGGCACCATACATGGCATCATAGGCCAGTTTGTAAGGAGCTGCCGCCATCTTCTCCAGGTCAAACTTCTGATGAAGATAATGAATATATGCCGCTTCCAGGTCTATGGTCTCCAGGAGGCCTTTATCCTGCCAGTACTGCTCCGGATAGGATTCGAAATCACCATTATCAGGGATCAGTTCTTCTACCTCGGCGATATCCGCCGGTGAAGCGGGTCCGCCATGCGCACCTTTCAGCTTAAACCCGTTATATAAAGGAGGATTATGGGAAGCTGTGATGACAATACCCTGGTCTGCTTTGTGATCCAACACTCCGAAGGAGACCATAGGGGTACTGACAAAATCTTCGGGCTTCAGGACTTTAATGCCTTGTCCGCACAGTACATTCACTACCGTATCCACAAACATAGCACCGCCGAACCTGCAGTCATGGCCAATGACCACTTTTGGATGAAGTTTTTTTTTCAGCAGCCACCGCGCCACTCCTTTGCTCACTCTTGCTACATTCTCTACCGTATATTCTTTGGCTATAATAGCTCTCCACCCGTCCGTTCCGAATTTTATAGTTGTACTCATCTGATTAATATTATTGGAACTGCAAAGAAAAGGAAAAAATCATTGTACATTTACCCTTTGTTATCCGATATCATCCTTAGTCGAAACTACCGGAATGGGCTTTGTAATCAAGGAGTCATTAAAATCTACAGTCATCTCAATGATAGGTGCTGCATTAGGGGCAGTGGCCATTCTTTTAGCAATGAAGATGTTTTCCAAGGCTGAATTCGGTCTCCAGCAATCATTGAACAGGAATACCTCCCTGGCTATCTATTTTATCATCATGGGGTTTGACTATACACTTTTGGTGATGGGACAAAGATACCACAGGGATCATCCCAAACGGGGTGCTTTTCTGAGGTTTTCGTTGTTCCTTCCCTTACTGTGCTTTCTGGTCAGTGTGATCCCGTTCATTTTATTCAGGGACTGGATCATAGCCCATGTAGAAGATGATCATAAATATTTAATAGAAAAATACTATTACGCTTACCCGCTGATCACTTTATTCTATTTGATCTACTACTGGCTCAACGGTTATGTCAGGTCTATAGAGAAAGCCACGTTTGTTTTCTTTGTCAACGAGATTCTGCTGAGGTTGCTGCTCGTGGGATTGCTGCTGTCGTTTCTTTTGGGCTGGATTGATTTTACAGATTACGTATGGATGTTTTCTTTTTCATTTGTATTCCCGATACTGATCGTTCTAAGAAAAGCCTGGAAGGACAGGGGATTTTCCTTCAGGGTAAAGGAACCATTGACAAAAGAGGAAAAAACCAAAATCTTCGATTTTGCGTTCTTTCACATGATGATCATCTTTACCGGTGTCCTGGCTTTCCAGATAGACGGTTATTTATTTCCCTCACTTTCTAACCAGGGCCTGGAAAATATAGCGGTTTACAGTACATGTATCTATGCTGTGAGTGTCCTCAGGACACCTTTAAGGGTACTGGGCCAAAATGCGATTCCTACACTGACCCATTATTATGATGAAGGTGACCTGCCCAAATTAAGGGATCTCTATAAGCGGTCTTCCCTGAATGTGCAGATACTAAGCTGCTTTTTATGCCTGCTCTTATTACTGAACATGCACAATATCCAGGAGCTGGCTAACTTCTGGAAACAGGGTTATGAAAGTATTTCCATATTGATTCCCATATTGCTCCTGGGGGTTTTCATAGAATTGGCATGCGGGCTGAATTTTGAAATTTTAGGCGTAAGCCGGCATTACAGGGTGAGTTTCTATCTGGCTACCGGCTACTTATTGTTGATTGTTATCCTGTTTTATTTCCTGGTCAGGTCATATGGCCTGACAGGAGCAGCCTGGGCATTTTCCCTGTCTATGATGGCATTTAGCATAGCCCGGTCAGTTGTTGTGGGCAGGCTGTTTCAAATGAGCCCGCTTTCCAGGGATTCCTTCAGGATATTATCAGTAAGTATCTTGTGCGGGTTCATTTATTTCCTTCCTTCCATAGGCCATCCTATCCCGGATCTCATACTCCGGTCCGCAATGGTCAGCATTATCTTTATTGCCTGTTGTTATTACGGGAAAATAGGTGAAGATGTACCCAGACTGGTAAATTTTATCCTGAAAAAATTAAATTTAATAAAAGGGTAAATACTATAGTACTGCGAGAAAAGAAATCTACAATTCATACAGGAAATTACACAGTTCCTGAAAGCATAAAAACCTATGATGGTCAGTACCATCCTGTTATGAAATGGCCCCTTCATTGAAGATGAATAAAGGACCTCTTTTCGGCAGGAGGACATATTATTCAGTATCCTGTCCGATGCCAGGAGCCATTATTCAATCGATCATTCAAAACCATAAAAAAATTAGCTATGATGAACCAAAATAAACTTCCTGAAGAAGGCGTGATTGCCAGAAGTATTGAGACGCATACATCCAGAATCCCGTCTGACTTATTTCTCTGGACAGCCCTCACGGTCATGTCTGCGTCCTTGTGTTGCAAACTGATGAAAAAACCTCACCTAGCATTATTCTTAGGGCAATGGGTAGCGCCTTCGCTTCTTTTCGGGATATATAATAAAATAGTTAAAACGGAGGGACACGACCGGCGGGACTCATAATTACACTTATCTAATTAATTTTAATTAGAATTTAAAATGTCCTGATTAAAAAAGACGTCTGATTTCCGGGCGTCTTTTTATGGTAACTTAACACATATTTAATAGCTAAATTTTTCATAATCAATTTTTTAATAGCTGATATAATGGTTAACTTACAAAAAATTAACCAGCTATGAAAAATATCTTACTTCTAAGTAATGATGCACTTTTGTCCAGGTTATTCCTTACCGGTACCAAAAAATTCAATTTACAGACAATCATTTCGTCAGATTTAGAACAGGCCTTAAATACTATCAGGAAAGGAGATTGTAGTGCAATTGTCATCAATATTCCGGTTCTGGCAGAACGCTGCCCTAAAAAGATCGTTCGCCAGATACAGGAGACCAATCCTTATCTCCCGGTTTACGTATTAATGGATCAGATGGATATATCGGAAGCCATTTCTTTGACTAAAATGGGGGTAGAATACTGTTATTCGCGGCCTTTTGCTTTGGAACAGATTATAGAGAACATAGACAAGACGTTACAGAACTTACCCGCTGCATCTCATTCAGGAATCAAAAAAATAGCCACGGAGAGCTATAGAGAACAAAGTAACAGGCCGAAATATATTTATGCCAAAAGCCAGCAGGCTAAAGAGCTATATGACCAGATCGATAAGGTCGCGGATACAAATTTTAAGGTTGTCATCTATGGAGAAACGGGAACCGGCAAAGAATCAGTAGCCCGGAGATTATGCAAAGGGAAAATACAAGAATAAGCCTTTTGTTGCCGTAGATTGTGGCTGTTTAAGACAAGAGCTGGCAGCAAGTGAATTATTTGGGCATAAAAAAGGAAGCTTTAGCGGAGCTATTGAAGAAAAAAAAGGCGCATTTGAAGCCGCCAATGGAGGAACCATCTTTCTGGATGAAATCGGGAACCTGGACTATTCTGTCCAGAACCTGCTATTAAGGGCTATCGAAGAGAATAAGATCCGGAAAGTAGGCAGCAATGAGGAAATCGATATTGATGTAAGAATAATAGTAGCCTCAAATGAAAAATTATCCAGTGCTGTAGAAAACGGAACTTTCCGTGAAGATCTTTATTTCAGGCTCAATGAATTTGAAATCGTCATACCCCCGCTTCGGGACAGGATTGAGGACCTGGAGTTATTCATTGACTTTTTTATCCAGGAAACGAATCATGACCTGGAGAAAAACATCCAGGGCATCCATGCCGACCTGTTGGAAAAATTCAAATTATACCAATGGCCGGGAAATATCCGGGAGCTTAAAAATACGATCCGCAGGGGATGCCTGATGGCCACATCCCTGATTACACCTTCCTGTTTATCTTCTGAATTCCTGGAGAAATTAAATGATCAAATAAAGCTCAAAGATTATATAAAAGCGCCCGACCAGTCCATGATGACCGTAAAAGATGACCTGAAGTTCAAAAGTATTATCTCTGAATATGAAGAAATAGTAAAAGTATTAAAGGAGGAAAAATATAATAAGACAAAAGCAGCTATGCGTCTGAATATAAACAGGAAGACGCTCTACAATAAGCTAAAGGCTTTCGACACTTTAAGCGAAACCAATAAATAAGATCATTTTATTCCAGTTTGCCCGAGAGATTGATAACTTGTCTATTGCAGGATAGACAAGTTATATTTTTTTATCCATAAACATCGTATGGTGGTTTATGCATTTTTTATAGCGCATCATCTCCCGGACCATCAATGCTGAAAAACAGGCCGGCATTTTGTCATTGTTCCTGTGGATATTCAATGTGGGTAATAAGACCACACTATTTGGGTATGTTTTTGCTCAGCAGCAAAAAACCGGGATCGGTAATACGTTGAAAATAACGGTTATGCAGCTCTGGCATACCATGTGCATAGCTTGTTTTATTACTAACCAAAAAAATTTAATCATGAAAAGAAACAATTCACGTTCCACCAGCAGGAGCAACTCCGGCAGAAATTATTCTTCTTCAAGAGGCAACCGTTCAGGCGGCAAACAGCAATAGCAGCTATCAGGATGGTTATGAAGATGATGATTATGAATCAGCTTATGAAGAAGGGTATCAGCAGGGATATGAAGATGCTATGAATGAAGATGAGGATTATGATTATGATGATGACGATTATGATAATGATGATTACGATGATGAGGATTACGATGATGAAGACTATGATGACGATGAAGATGATGACGACTATGATGACAGGGGCAGCAAGCTCCGGCAGAGGCCGTCGTTCGGGAAGTTCCGGACAGGGCCGTACGGGAAGAAGACAAAGCCAGTCCGGCAGGTCACCGGGTTCATCCCGCGGTGGCAGCAGCAGGTCCGGAAGCAATTCCGGACAGGGCCGTACAGGAGGAAGGCAGAGCCAGTCCGGAAGGTCATCAGGTTCGTCCCGGGGCAGCAGCAGCTCGGGTTCACAAAGCTCTTCCGGAAGCAGCAGGTCAGGCGGTTCCAAAAGAGGCTTTGCAGCTATGTCCAAATCAAAAAGAACACAGATAGCCCGCATGGGAGGTAAAGCATCCGGGAAATCAAGAAAAGGAGGTTTTGGCAGCAGAAACCGATAGAAAGTTTTTCATTGGTCAATTGTAAATATAATAAGCCGTCTGTGAAGGATCGTCAGGATCGTCAGTCTGCGGCCACTTGCCGGGACGACAGGCGGCTTTATTATTCTCATTTTTTTAAATCCAATTTTATATGAAAAGTAACCATTCATCATCCGAACTTTCTCAGTCACTCCTCGAAAATAAGTTCAAACCTCTTTTCCAGTTTTTTTACAGACGGGTTGAAGGATATTTACTGGGCGGAGAAAGCAATAGAGACACTCTTAAAGAAAAACAAAACGCTTGCCCATACCGAAGAATTAATGGATGCCCTGGAAAATCATGAACTACAGACACACAAACATGTGCTCCGGTTGGAAAAGATTTTTCAAAAAAATGAAAATGGAACCGGAGGCCAAAAAGTGCGAAGCTGTAGCCGGCATCATCAAGGAAGCAGAAGAGACGATCGGAAAAACTCCTGATCATTCCATGACCAGGGATGCCGTCATCATTATAGCTGCACAAAAAATCGAACATTACGAGATTGCCAGCTACGGGGGACTATTGCAGATCGCTTTGACATTCAATATGGACTCGGTGGCGGACCTGCTGGAAAAAACCCTTGACGAAGAAGAGGAAACTGACCTGCTCTTATCAGATATTGCCGAATCATACATCAACATGGAAGCAGCGGAAGAAGATGATGATGAAAAAGATAATGAACAAAAAGCCGGCAGCAATGATAAAAAGAGCAAACCGGAAAAAACAATGACGGATTACACGAATGAATGACCTGTAACAAATCCTTCCTCCCCGGGGAATTCTATCATAAACCGGGATGCCCTGATCAGTGATACAGTATTATAAAATGAATAGCATCATCAACAAAAAGCCATCAATGAATAATACTTACGATCGCAGACACAGCATTTTGGATCTGAACCAAATGATGACTGTCTCGATAAAAATAATTTTAACGGCTACTTACCCGGCTGAATATATTAGTGTCGAGACGGTTATTTGGTTTATGAAAGAAAAATGGAAGGCTTATATAATTTTTTACCGTTCAGTCCTATTAGATGGAGTTGTGCTATCTGCCCGGCTGAAAATCATTAAATCTTTTTTATATGAAAAAAATATTTTTAATTACCGGAATCCTGATCCTGTTTCTTGTATTATCTATGTCTTGCGGGGAAGGTGACAATTATAACCGGAATGAGCGGAATATAGAAAATACGGCTCCTTATCCTTCCGATCCTTCTCCCACACCACAGACCGATTCTCCGGGAAATCCACCTCAGGTAAACGACACACCCGGATCGGACACTTCGGTAAGGACAAACAGTTCTTATTGAGGCCCTGATACATCTGTACTACTATGAATAAGTGGACCGAAAGCGGACTGGGAGCATTCAGAATTTACAATATGTACATATGCAATGCTCCCATTCTGGTTCACTATTGTGAAAAAATAAAATGATAAGTGATCAGTTGTCGATATGTTACAGGTCTGTATTATGGTGTTCAGCACTTTTCTAAAGTTGTTGCCTTTTCCGGGAATATTTTCTTCTGACTTATATTCCTTTCCAGGACTATTCTGAATGATGGTAAGATCAGCTGTCTTCATTCTTGCATGCTATAAAATGTTCCTTCCTGTATGCTGCAGGATATTATCAATCCTGTCTTTCATACCAGGCTCTCTTTCAACTGATCTATAAGGTTTTTTCTTTTTTTTCTTCACATCGAGCTTTCTGACTACAGGTCTCTTGCTCTTTGATTGAGCCCTGATAAGCTTTAATGCTGTATATGCCGTCATCCGTAATAAAATATTTTTTTTATATAAAAGACCGCGAAGTGCTGGCTATAATTTATCAGAGCGGCACGGTGTATCACTATTTTGGTGTACCCGGGCAGGTGTACCTGGACATGAGGTCTGCACTTTCGAAAGGATCTTTCCTGAATCAATATATAAAAGGTCATTATCGTTATAAAAGAATATTATAAATCACGCGGCTATGGTCCGGCAGGATGCAAATGGAGAAAGTATGCAGCAAATAAGGCAGAAACTATCAGATTTTTTGCTTAATTTTTCATTTCTTTTAGCCAATGGATAAAGTGCAAAGCCGGTTGTTACAATTCAGACCTGAAGGTATTTATTGCATACCCGGCAGGTTTTTTATTGATCCCTGGCTACCGGTAGACAAGGCCGTGATCACACATGGACACAGCGACCATGCCCGGCCTGGAATGAAGCATTACCTCTGCCATCATTTTACAGCTCCGGTTTTACGGACCAGGCTCGGTGATGGGATCAGTGTACAAAGTACGGAATATGGAGCGCAGCTTCATATCAATGGTGTAACCGTGTCCTTGCATCCTGCCGGCCACATTATCGGATCGGCACAGGTGAGAATAGAGTACCAGGGAAGAATAGCAGTTGTTTCGGGAGATTATAAAGTTCAGAATGACGGTTTATCTGCTCCACTGGAAGTCATCAGGTGCCACGAGTTTGTTACTGAAAGTACCTTTGCCCTGCCTATTTACAACTGGGCTTCGGTGGAGATGCAGTATCAGCAGTTGAGGAACTGGGTGTTGCAGAATCAGCAGGTGGGCAAGACCTCGGTCTTGGTAGGATATGCTTTGGGAAAAGCCCAGAGGATCATGAAAGCTTTGGAAAATATGGATCAGCTGAATGTACATTATTCCATAGCCAGGCTGAACAAGGCTTATGAAGAAGCAGGCATAGCGCTTCCTGCTTATAATACTGTTGATTTCAGAGAAAGTGTTAAACCTTTGGATAAGGGCATTGTCATTGTTCCGCCTTCCCTTGTAGATACGAATCTCATCCGTAAGATACCCAACAGGGCAGAGGCCATTTGTTCCGGGTGGATGCAGGTACGGGGAGCCAGGCGTTGGCGTGCTGCAGATGCAGGCTTTGCCATCAGTGACCATGCCGACTGGCAGGGACTGCTGGAAGTAATAAAAGGCACCGGAGCCGGGCAGGTGTATGTGACGCACGGGCAAACGGCAGTCTTTGAAAAATACCTGAACGAGATCGGTATTCCTGCCACAGCAGTTAAAACCGTTTTTGGTGAAGAAGAAGAGAAAATGGAAGAACAGGCTTAAAAAACTTAAATACATAGCGTGAAAGAATTTGCATCACTGATCCAGGCTTTGGACAGCACTAATAAGACCGGGTTAAAGCTTGAAGCGATAACAGCTTTTCTGGCGGGGGCACCCGATGCGGACAAGCTGTGGTTCCTGGCTTTATTTACAGGGAAGCGGCCCAAGCGCAAAGTAAGTACCACACTCTTAAAGCAATGGGCTATAGAGGCGGCTGGTATTCCCGAATGGCTCTTCCGGGAATCGTATGCGGCAGTGGGTGATCTGGGTGAAACCATTTCACTGATCCTGCCGGAACCGGAAACATACAAAGCGCAGCCGCTGGCAGTATGGATGCGGCAGATCGCGGAACTTGAATTTAAGACAGAGACTGAAAAAAAAGAATATGTATTCAAGGTATGGCAGCAATTACCGCATACCGAGCGCTTCATCTTCAACAAGCTCCTGGGAGGCAGCTTCAGGGTGGGTATTGCAGCCAAGAGCCTCATCAATGCTGTTGCAGCTTATTATCAGCTGGAACCCAGCACAGTAGCGCACGCGCTGATGGGAGACTGGAGGCGGGAGGACGTTTCCTTTGAAGCCCTGATCCGTGGGGCGTATACGCAGAGTCATCGCTCCAAACCCTATCCGTTCTGCCTGGCTTACGCATTAGATAAGGAGATCGCTGATCTGGGGGATATGACCGGCTGGCAGGCAGAATACAAGTGGGATGGCATAAGAGGCCAGCTGATCAGACGGGAGGGAGAAGTGTTTATATGGTCCAGGGGCGAGGAACTGGTCACAGCTCAGTTTCCCGAAATAAGAGATGCCCTGCTGCAATGGAAGGGTAATTTTGTCATTGACGGTGAGCTATTGGTATATCAAAATGGTGCTGTTCAAAACTTCTCGGCACTGCAAAAGCGGCTGAACCGCAAAAACCTGAGCCGGAAAATACTGGAAGAGCTGCCTGTAGCCGTTTTTGCCTATGATCTCATCGAATGGGAAGGCACCGACTGGAGGGAAAGACCGCTATCGGAACGAAGAGAAAAATTGGAGCAGCTCTTCGAAGCAAACAACAACGCACCCCTATACCTGTCTCCCATTATTCATTTTACAGAATGGGATGAGCTGGCTGCTGCCCGGGCAGGTTCAAGGCAGATCAACAGCGAAGGTATTATGCTCAAGCACAGGGATTCCCCTTACCATAGTGGCCGGAAAAGAGGAGACTGGTGGAAGTGGAAGGTGGACCCGCTGACCCTGGACGCGGTACTGGTGTATGCGCAAAAAGGCAGTGGCAGGCGCAGCGGCTATTATACGGACTATACTTTTGCGGTAAAAGACGGGGAAGAATTGGTTACCATAGCCAAGGCCTATTCCGGCCTGACCGATAAGGAGATACAGGAAGTGAGCAGGTTTGTCAGCAACAATGCGCAGGAGCAGTTCGGACCGGTACGCACCGTAAAGCCGGAGCTGGTTTTTGAGCTGGCGTTCGAAGGCATCAGCCTGAGCGGCCGGCATAAATCCGGTGTGGCCCTGCGTTTCCCGAGGATTGTGCGCTGGCGCAGGGATAAGACGGTAAAGGATATTGACGATATCGAAACCATCAAAAAGTTAATCCGGTAAATATTGAAGCATACATTTCAACAAAGTGAAGGCGTGAAGGTCATCCTTACCTGGATGCAGCAACAGGGCATAGCCCCATTTGATTTTCAATGGAAGACCTGGGAGCAATATAGCCGGTCCTACAGCGGTATGGTGATTGCACCCACCGGTTTCGGGAAGACATTTTCCGTATTCCTTGCCGTACTCATTGATTTTATGAACCGGCCCGCTGCATACGGCAGCGGGCTCAAGTTAATATGGGTCACACCGTTGCGCTCCCTGGCCAAAGATCTGTCCAGGGCGATGCAGGAAGCTATAGATGACCTCGGATTGGACTGGGTGGTAGAAGTCCGCCATGGCGATACAGATATCAAAACGAAACAAAGGCAAAGCAGGCAGATGCCGGATGTGTTGCTGCTCACCCCGGAAAGCTTACACCTGCTGCTGGCACAAAAGGGCAGGGACCGGTTTTTCAGATCGCTGCAATGCATTGTTATTGATGAATGGCACGAACTCCTGGGAACAAAAAGAGGGGTAATGGTAGAGCTGGCTTTGGCTTACCTGGTACGGCAGTATGAAGCTCCCAGGATATGGGGAATTACTGCCACTATCGGTAACCTGGATGAGGCCATGCAGGTACTTTTGCCTGCAGCCAAGAAGAAAACCAGGATCGTAGCGAAAGAAAAGAAACGGATAGACATCATCCCGGTTTTCCCCGACAGGGTGGAAGTGCTTCCCTGGGCAGGACATTTAGGTGCCGGCCTGGTACAAAAAGTAGTACCGGTCATCCTGGAGAGCCGGTCGGCTATCGTTTTTACCAATACGCGGAGTCAAAGTGAATTATGGTACCAGTTATTGCTGGATGCCCATCCGGATTTTGCCGGGCAGATCGCGCTGCACCACAGCTCCATAGATGCGCCTATCCGGCACTGGATAGAAGAGGCATTAAGTGATGGCAGGCTCAAAGCTGTTATTGCTACCTCTTCGCTCGACCTGGGCGTGGATTTTAAGCCTGTAGATACTGTTATACAGGTAGGATCGAGTAAAGGGGTGGCCCGTTTTATGCAGCGTGCCGGCCGCAGCGGTCATAGTCCTGATGAGGTTTCCAGGATTTATTTCGTACCCACACATTCCCTGGAGCTGGTAGAAGCTGCTGCTTTAAAAGAAGCGGTGAAGACCAATACGATTGAACGCCGGGAGCCGATGGTGCTCACCTTTGATGTGCTGGTACAGTTCCTGGTAACCCTTGCACTGGGAGGCGGCTTTATGCCGGAAGCAATGAAGCATATGGTGCAGGGCACCTTTGCTTTCAGCGAGATCACGGATGAGGAATGGCAGCAGTGCATTGCCCTGATTACGGTAGGGCGGCTCTATAGGTGAACATTATGAAGATTTTCATAAGGTAGCAAGGCAGGAGGATGGCAGGCTGTTGGTCGAGAAGCGGCGTATTGCTATGCTGCACAGGATGAACATCGGGGTAATCGTAAGTGATGCGATGATGCGGGTGAAGTTCGTATCCGGTGGCTATATCGGTATGGTGGAGGAGTATTTCATCACCAGGCTGCAAAAGGGCGCAAAATTTATATTGGCGGGCAGGGTATTGGAGCTGGTGACCGTGAAGGAAATGACAGCTTTGGTACGGGCCTCTTCCGGGGCCGGTATAACCCCGAGCTGGCTGGGGGGACGATTGCCTTTGAGCGCTAACCTCAGTCATTTTTTACGCCAAAAAACTGGCCCTTTCCGTAAAGCCAGGTATCCGGCAAAAGGAACTGGCTTTCCTGCAGCCACTGCTCAGTACACAACTCCAATATTCGCATATACCGGCTGAGGATGAGTTCCTGGTAGAGCTGATCCGGACAAGGGAAGGTAATCACCTGTTTATGTATCCTTTTGAAGGCAGGCTCATCCATGAGGTGATGGCGGCCCTCATCGCTTTCCGCATCAGCCGCCTATATCCTATCAGTTTTTTCAATGGCCATGAATGACTATGGCTTTGAATTGTTTTCGGATTCGGAAATCAGGCTTACGGAAGCAGAGCTCCGGGCGGTGCTAAGCCGGGACAATTTGATGGAAGATGTCATCAACAGTATCAACGCTACAGAAATGGCCCGCCGCAAGTTCAGGGATATTGCCGTTATTTCCGGGATGGTGATTCAGAATACTTACAGCAGGCAAAAGAATAACAAATCACTTCAGGCTTCGGCCGGCCTTATTTTCCGGGTCCTGGAAGAGTATGAACCTCAGCATATCCTTTTAAGGCAGGCTTATACAGAAGTCTTTAACCAGCAGCTGGAAGAACCCAGGCTTATAGCTGCTTTTGAAAGAATCAGCATCAGCAAAATAGTATATAAATTTGCCACAAGATTTACACCTTTGAGCTTTCCTATTAAAGTAGACAGCCTGCGCCAATCGCTATCCAGCGAAGACCTGGCAAAGCGAATCCGGAAAATGCAGGAACAAAGCCTGAAGGCAGCCCATAAGAAAAAGAAATGACCCTCAAGGAACAAACCATTGCTTTTGCAGATGAAAACTTTACGCTTACCAACCAACGGGCGATGTTTTGGGAAAAACACAGGATGCTGATCCTGTCTGATCTGCATCTGGGTAAGGCCGCTCATTTCAGAAAGAGCGGTATAGCCCTGCCCAGGCAGGTAAGCGTTGATGACCTGGAACGGTTAGCACAACTGGTCAAATATTTTGATGCCTGCCGGGTATTGGTGGTGGGTGACCTGATTCATGCAGGTGCCAATAAGGAAGTAGCCCTTTTCAGAAATTTTACAGAAGAGCACATGGATATCCGGTTCCTGCTCGTCAGGGGCAACCATGACCGCCTTAGTACCGCCCGGCTGAATGAATTGGGTATCCGGGAGGTATATGAAGAACTGATCATAGACGGCATACATTTCAGGCACCATGCTGCCGTTCCGGGACAGCACTACACGATCAGCGGCCACGTGCATCCCGGCATCAGCGTGCTGATGCCTGCCAGGAGGACAATGCGCTTCCCTTGCTATGTGGTTACAGCAACTCAGATTATTCTTCCGGCTTTTGCTAAGTTCACCGGACTGGACACACGGACATTTCCCAAACCTGCTGTCTGCTATGCGATTGATGAAGACAATATCTTTGATATCCGGTGTACGGACTGACATGCTCATCGGACCACAGAAAGATGCATCTCCCTATGCTCAGGCTTCCTGTGGCAGATCGCTAGGCATGCTGGTCTTTGTGCTTACCTTCTTTGATTTCCTCCACCAGCTTCGCATTGAATACAGGAAGGTCTTCAGGTGTCCTGCTGGTTACCAGGCCGTTATCTACGACCACTGCTTCATTGGTCCAGGATGCTCCGGCGTTAACGAGGTCTTTGCTGATGTTCGGAACAGAAGTCATTCTCCGGTCTCTGACCAGGTCTGCGTCGATAAGTATCTGAGGACCGTGACAGATAGCAGCTACAGGTTTCTGCTGTTCGAAAAAATCTCTGACAAAATCCAGCGCCTGCTGATCCGCTCTTAACTTATCCGGGTTCAAGACTCCGCCCGGTATCACCAGGGCATCATAATCCGAAGCATGTGCAGCCGTCAATTCTTTATCTACGGGATAATCCTTACCCCAGTCTTTTTTTGCCCAGGCTCTGATGGTGCCGGACTCCGGGCTTACAATATGCACTTTCCATCCCTGCTGCTCCAGGTGCTCTTTAGGGGATTTTAATTCACTTTCTTCAAATCCGTTGGTAGCCAGTATGGCAATAGTTTTAGACATAATT
Source organism: Taibaiella sp. (assembly GCA_019739295.1). Next base: position 2,212 of record JAHHDV010000023.1, on the reverse strand, counting down.
TTTATTTTTTATAAGATGAAAAAATCAGATTTCGAGGTTGCCGCAACGCCCAGTGTCCGTTTCCTGGCCCGTTATACCACTGATAGCGGTTTTAAAGAATGTGACCAGCTTGTTCGATTTTGTGTCCCAGTAATGCGCTTCTGCCGGGATCACCTTCAGCACTAAAAGGCTTGGATCGTCTTTACTGAACCAGCTTTTGACGATATGGTCCCTGTATTTATCTATCCGGCCCGGTGCTGTGAAGATTTCGGTATCGCCATGAATGCTCAGAAACTGGTTACTGCCGGGGTCGGCATATAAAAGACAAACGCTATTGTCCGTCTGCAGGTATTGAAAGCTTTCACTTTCCGAAGAGAATACAAACCAGATATTGCCCTCATCATCCACTTCCTGGGTGCTCATAGGTACTGCATGGACATGCTTTGTGTCCCCGGAATGCGTACACAGCATACCTACACCGATGGAATGGATCATGTCTTTCAGTTTATGGATAGCATCCTCTTTTTTCAGGTTTTCTTTGCTCATGGTTTTCTTTTTTAAAATTGATTGTAACGGGTATTATATTTTGTTCTGATGGTTTGGATAAAAATGGTTATCCACCATAATAAAAAAAAGAATTGGAGTACAGCATCCGCCAGGTAGACCCGGGGCAAGGTACCATTGAAATAATAGATAAACTCTACGGCCGCTAAGCCGGCAGATCCCGTGATCACCGCGGCTGAATGGGACAAAGGAATAGGCCTTCTCCTGGAAACGGCACTGAACAGGATAATCACTAAAGGCAGCAGTAAAATAGATACGGTTTTTTACCATCCAGATATCTGTTTTATACCCGGTCTCCCGCATAAAGCTGCCGACATGTATCAGCGGCCATAAGGCTGTGATACCGAAATATATGCCTTGAGCCAGGGGTATCCATCTTATCTTATTTCTTTTTCTCATCCGGAAATTTTTGAGTCCTGTTCCAGAATCGGTGCTGTGCCAGGGCTTTTATAAATGCATCTACATTGCCGTTGCCTATGATACCTCCATCCATTTCTTTATTCAACCAGGTAAAAATCACAGCAGCTTCCGGTGTTGCTCCCAGTATTTTGCAATGCCCGTATTGTTCCTGGATAAATTCAATGGCTTCAGGAATGCTGAGTAAAGCAATAACATGCTCTTCTCCGCCCAATAGATATAAGGCATCGTGCAGCACACTGGAGGTATTGTAAAAGCTCATATCTACCGGGATAGAACTGCCATCTGCAGCTTTGATCATTCCTAACCGGGGTGCGATCACCTTAACCTGGCCCCCGGCATCTTCTATTTTTAGCTTCAGCCGCCCGAATGAAGCTGCATCCACGCCATCTGTCATCAACACTGCTATACACCTGGTCTGAATGCTGTCTTTCCTTGTATGGAGCATGCTTAGGGCATCCGAACGTTCTAATTCAGGTTCCCTGATAACAGGTATGTAATCTTCAGGCTTTCCATCTGCCGGTACCGCACCGTTGATTACAGGGTCAGGCCGGGCCGGTGCCGGGAGACCGAGCATTTCCGCTACATAGGCGGCAAGCTGCAGGTCGACATAAGCCAGCGTATTGACCATTCGCTTGCGGATTCCGGTAAGGGTACATTTGGACAGCTCAAAGCTGAATGCCTCTTTGATATGCTGTTGTTCTACCTTGCTCTGGCTGCGGTAAAATAAAATGGCCTGGCTGAAGTGATCCAGGAAACTCTGGCTGCGACCGCGTATTTTCCGGCTGTCAATGCTCTCACTGTAACTGGTAAACCCGCCTGCTGCAGCTTTTGCCATATAGGGGACATCCTCCGCCTATACTGTTGGGACTGTAGCTCGCTTTACCTTTATTGATCTGCATGCGCATCTGTGCCTCACGCTGGTTGTTATAAATCGTATTGACAGACCGGTTGATGGGTATCTCGTGAAAATTGGGGCTACCCAGCCTTGACAATTGGGTATCCGTATAGGAAAACAGCCTGCCTTGCAGTAAAGGATCATTGGTAAAGTCAATGCCCGGCACAATATGTCCGGGATGAAAAGCAACCTGCTCTGTTTCGGCAAAAAAAATTATCAGGATTCCTGTTGAGTGTAAGTGTACCGATAATTTTTACCGGGACAATCTCTTCCGGAATGATTTTGGTAGCATCCAGCAAATCAAAATCGAAATGATGTTCGGCCTCTTCCGGTACCAATTGCACGCCGAGGTCC